>JBEHYP010000001.1:0-109474 GCA_048498115.1 Bacteroidota bacterium
GTGGGCGAGATCCGCGACTTCGAGACCGCGGTTGACATGAACGTGGTAGTAGGCAAAAGCCAGAATAAAACAGTGATCTTTACCGGCGACCTTAAATATGTAGTGTTTAGCCCCTACTGGAATGTGCCTTCCAGCATTTTGAAAAATGAAATATTGCCGGGCATACGGCGTAATTCCCGCTACCTCGCCAATCACAACATGGAATGGTATAATGGCAGCGTACGGCAAAAACCGGGGCCTGATAACTCGCTGGGGCTGGTAAAATTTTTATTTCCCAATACGCACAGCATTTACCTGCACGATACCCCGGCCAAATCCTTATTTAATGAAACTGACAGGGCCTTCAGCCACGGTTGTATAAGGCTGGCAGCAGCCAAAAAACTGGCGCTGTACCTGCTGCGGAATGATCCCAAATGGAATGATACTTCCATTACCAGCGCTATGAACAGCGGAAAGGAGCAAACCGTAACGCTCAGCAAGACCACCCCGGTTATTATTACCTATTTTACGGCCTGGGTGGACCGGAAAGGACGCCTGAACCTGCGGAAAGATGTATACAGCAGGGACAGCCGCCTGGCACAGATGATACTGGAAAAGCCGTCAATATGAGTTTTTAAAGAAAAAATGGTTATTTCCCGGAAAACCCTATATTTGTATAGCTTTAATGTTTTAGTGTTTAGTCGCTGACTGATAATACCCTCAAAAGGAACAGCATTTTCAGTTCATTGTACCAACTAAGTCATTATGGTTTTTATTTAATTTTTTAAAAGTTTTATTACAATGAACATTTATGTTGGAAATTTGAGTTGGTCAATGACTGACGATGATTTAAACAATCTCTTCTCACAGTATGGCAGCGTAAGCAGCGCCAAAATCCTCAAAGACAAAGTAAGCGGCCGCAGCAAAGGTTTCGGCTTTGTTGAAATGGAAGACAATGATGCAGCCAATGCAGCTATTGCAGCCCTCAACGACTTTGATGTACAGGGCCGTAAACTAAAAGTGAACGAAAGCCAGCCCAAAGCTGAAGGCAGCGGTGGTGGCGGTTTCAAAAAACGCAGCTTTGGTGGTGGCGGCGGTGGCGGCTTCCGCAAAGGCGGTGGCGGCTATGGCGGCGGCAACCGTGGTGGTTACGGCGGTGGCAGCAGAAGTGGCGGCTTTAACCAGGATTATTAATCACAACTCATTTTGATAAAGCAAATCCCTGTCTTCCGCAGGGATTTTTTTGTTGGAGAAAGATCAGCTTTAACCTGCCTGTTTAATATTTTTATTGAACCAGGAAGTTTCCCTGTATCCTTAACTTTTTACCAGCTACCACAAATATGCTGCTGCCGGAAGGAACGGTTTGTGGCACATTTAATACGCATTCACCATTGGCTAAAGGATAAATTACAATTTGATCTCCCTGCGGCAGCACGGCAGGCGGCACAGCATTATTAAGCCAGTTAAGAGGGTTGCTCCAGTTGCCGTTGCCAACAAAAGTATACGTCTTATTGGGCGTGCTGCTGCACATTACATAATTCAGGCGCTGCCAGATATTTTCGCATAATAAAAAAGACACTTCACCTTCCCCGGGATCATTGCCCATCCTCACTACTACCAAACCTTTAGAGGGAACAACGTTGATGATCTGCCCGTTCTTACCAAGGGCAGAATACATATCGTAAGGGGCAGAAGGCGCATAAGAACCGGGAATGATTAGTTGTGAGCCCGGCACCATATAAGAGCCTTTCCCATTAAGCCAGCAGAGATAACCATACCCATAATTCAATGGCTGCGATGTATTCATCATGTCGTGGATGTAAATGCTATCATGCAGTAAAGTGTCAGTGTTCCAGGTACATTTATTCTGCAGCAGCAATCCAAACCTTGCCATGCTCCTTGCTTTGCTGTAAAACACGTTGTCGTAATCAACCGTAACCCAGGCGCCGGTAATGCCGGTTCGGTTTTTAAGTGCTGTTTGAGTGTACGCATTTATGGGTTGTGAGGTGGCATTTTCCAGCACTTTTTCCAATAACGTATAGGGAGCATTGTGATAAGCCCAGCGGCTGCCTGCGGGCGCTAAATAATTTAAACAACTGTCCAACGTGCAATGATTATCCGGCACACCATCATCTAAGCCTGTTGTCATGGTAATTTGATGGCGGATAGTGATGCTGTCTTCCTGCTGCTTTGTGCAGCTTGTCCAGCCTGCACCGAGGTATTTTGAGGAAGTATCATTGATAGAAAGAAAACCGTCTTCCTGCGCCTTGCCGATTAAAAAAGAAGTAATAGTTTTCCCCGCAGAAGCCCAGTACCAAATACTGTCTCTTGTAAAACTGCCGAAATATTTTTCCAAAACGATCTTACCGTCTTTTAATACAATGAAAGCCTTTGAGTTTTGCTCTTCCAGGTAACTGTATAATGAATCTATCCTGTCGGTGCACCAGCCCAGTGATGAAGGTGAAAGCGTATCCCATGCATTGCCGGTAAGCGGGGGAAAATACAGGGATTGGGATTGAGCCTGAAGACAATTTATAAGCAAGAGGATAAAAACGATTTTTTTCATCAGCAGTTATTTAGCCCAGGTTTGACGGTAATTCTTAAAAGAGTTTAATCATAACCGGTCAAAAACGGCATTCCGATATATCCCGGCCTGGTAACCGGTCTACACCGTAAAATTAATTACTGCCTGTAAGAATTTTGCTATCTTTATTATGATAAATACTGCATGAAAAAACTTATTGCTTTCACCCTGTTTTTATTCAGTCACTTCATTTTAAAAGCGGCCGTTATCCCCCATATTATATCCCCTTCTTTGAATCAATTAACTGATACTGTACTTTACATCCAGGCATCTGTAACTTCCGAATATGAAATAGCGTCTTTTACCGGTACAGTTAATAGTACACAAACAACCCTCACCTATGCAGATGGATATTTCCGTGGAGCTTTATCTCTTGCCAATCTGCCAAAGGATACATTATTGCTTACAGTAACAGCTTCTGATGCGTTTAATAATGTTGGAATAGACTCTGTGTATTTTATATATGCCCCTCCGCCAAAGGTAGTTATCAATTATCCTTTAAACTGGTCAAATACATACCCTTCAGTACCACTCAAAGGTTTTTGCATGAGCAGTGATACTTGCACCCTGACAGTAACAATTTTCATAGATGGGCAAGCTTTTTTTTCGAAGGATTTTACCAATGCTGCAGATACTGTAGTTACAATTAATCCCGGAACTAACAGGTATAATGACGGATATGTGCAGTTTACAGCAACAGATAAATGGGGGCAGGCAAGCAACACCCGGAGAACAATTTTTTATAATAACAATCCTTACTTAAGAGAAGCGTATCAATGTGAAAACAAGATCATTGATTTTAACTTCAATAAAATATTATATACTGATAATGAAACAGGCATTATTGAAGACATCAATACGAAGGAAAAATCTTTTATACAGGGCGCATACCCTGATGACCCTGCTAATTCCTTCTTAACTCCTTATGGAGCTATATTTGGAAAGAGCGGAGCCTGGGAAAGGGTTTACGAATGGAACAACGACAGCCTATATCAGTTTGGAAGCTATCATAACGTTCATACAGCAGGGCAATATGCAACTTGGTTGGGCGGCTTTAATAATACAAATTACGATCTCTATTTTCGCAACCTGTCTACCCGTACTGATACCTTAATAGCAAGTAATTATTGCATACACGGAGGCTGTGAAGATAATTGCCTTGCAGAAAATGGCCTGGTAGCTTATAGGAACCAGTGGCATAATATTGATAAATTCGCAAATAGTACTACAACCGCTGTAACTTCTGACCAGGTTAATAGTGGCAGGATAAACAGTAATCCAGTAACGGATGGAAAAAATATTGTTTATATCAATCAGTATGATTTCGCCGATTCTCCTGTTTATATCCGCCTGAATAATGGGTTCACCGACATAGTGCTAAGCGCTTTAGAAGCCCCTGTATATTGGAATGAACGGGGACAACGCAGTTTTTACCAGGTAAACAATAATTATATTGCTTATTGTAAAAAAGGCTCTTCGGGGCAAATACAGATATGGTTAAGAGACACTTCCGGCAGCGAAAGACAGCTTACATTTTTTAGTAACGACAGTTATATAGGTTTTCTCAATCCGTTGGGGGATGTTATTTTTAATTATGGTGGCAAAATGCTGCTTTTAACAAATGGAGGGCAGTTAAAAGAATTAGGAGAGCTTTCAGGAATTGAACAATATTATTACAGAGACTCTGCATGGTATATCCTATTGGGAAGACATTTATACAAATTACTTACAGATGCATACATTACTATAAATGACGGCGAATGGACAAATCCTTCCACATGGCAAAGCAATGCCATACCTCCGGCAAATGCAGATGTAATTATCACCAATAACGTAGTTGTAAATGCAAACGCTACCTGCAATTCAATACGGGTAATGCCACAAGGCAGTATCACAGTTTCTCCCGGAATTTTATTCACTGTGCTGCACTAAACAGGCAGAATGGCTGGTCTTAACTTTAAAGTTATTTTGTTATTTTAAACTTCTTTATTATTGCACCGGCGCTGCTTTGCGCTTCTTCCCTTGTAAGGTTTTTACTTTCCACCCGGCTGGTGCTCCAGCCCTGCCAAATGGTTTTATCGGTCCCGGCATCTGTCATTGTAATGGTAATAGTGCCTTCCTTTACCGGTACACTATATTCTTCATAACCCAGGAACCTTGAAGGGTAATAAACAGAAAAATACCTGCGCCGGTAAGGATTGTAAAAACTGCGGTAAAAGCCATTGGAATATACCGGGTCACTCTGCCTTACTGTACTCCGTTCCACCAGCACATCATAGCTCACCAGCACATCAGGATTATCATTCACTTCTTTCCAGCCTTCCTTATTCAACCTGGCGTTTACAGTTTCTTTAAGGCCCTGCTCCAGCAATGAGTTACTGTATCGTTTTTTCACCTGCTGGTTATCTGGTTCAGACCATTGATAAGTTTTGTATTTACTGAAGTCAACCGCATCATTTTTTTCTATATGAGCTGCCGGGCCGCAACCTGCTAACAGTAATACAATTAACAGCTTACTAATCTTTTTCATAGTAAATATTTTAATACTTAAATATATGCGGCAAAAAATATGCTACAAAAAGATATGGCAGACGGGGACGATTTTACCCGGCATCTGCAGAAAGATGGTCCAGCGAGCTTTTGATCACTTCATACACTTTATGCAATTCGTCTTTTGTAATGCAATAGGGCGGCATAATGTAAACAATATTGCCCAATGGCCGCAGGAAAACGCCCCTGCTTAGATAATACTGGTAAGCTTTAGACTGTATATTGTTAAAATAAGAGCTGTTCTCTCCTGTATTCAATTCAATAGCAATAATAGTTCCCTGCCGGCGTACCTGCTTTACAAAAGAATGGTGGCGAATTACATCAGCAAAAGTCCTATGGGATGAAGCAATGAATTGTATTTGTTCCTGGCATTGTTCTGCAGTCAGCAATTGCATACTTGCATTGGCAGCAGCGCAGGCCAGCGGGTTGGCAGTATAAGAATGCCCGTGGAAAAATGTTTTCAGTTTATCATCATCATAAAAGGCGTCAAAAATTTTTTGTGTGCAAACCGTAACGCCCAATGGCATAAAACCACCGGTGATGCCTTTGCTCAGACAAATGATATCAGGTTTATTTTGCAAATATTCAATGGCAAAATTCTTTCCGGTCCTGCCAAAGCCGGTCATTACTTCATCGGCAATGCAGATGATATTTTTTTTGTTGGCAATGCCGATCAATTCATCCAGATATCTTGCTTCGTACATGAGCATGCCGCCTGCTCCCTGCACCAATGGTTCAAAAATAAATGCGGCTACATTTCCTTCATTTACCCACTGTGCCAATTGTTGTTTTACTGTATCTATATTTTTTTCGTTGGGAGTGGGAAGTCTTTTCACTTCAAACAAAAAAGGATTGAATGCCGCATTAAAAGCATTTCTTTCTGCAATACTCATAGCACCGAATGTATCGCCGTGGTAAGCGTTTTCAAATGCGATGATGGTTGTCTTGTTAGTGATATTTTGATTGTGCCAATATTGAATAGCCATTTTTAGGGCCACTTCCACCGATGTGGATCCGTCATCGCTGAAAAATAATTTGGCAAAATGATTGGGCAAAATACTGATGAGCTTCTTGCTTAGCTCAATAGCAGGTGTGTGGGTAAAGCCGGCAAAAATAACATGCTCCAGTTCTGCAGCCTGTTTAGCAATGGCATTGGCAATATATTCATTACTGTGCCCATGAATATTCACCCACCAGGAAGAAATGGCGTCAATGTACGTCTTTCCGTCAGCAGTGTACAAAGTACAATCCTTTGCTTTCACCACATGCAATGGCGGCGCTGCTGTTTTCATTTGCGTGAATGGGTACCATATATGATTTTCTCCTGCTGTCATTATTACAAATGTAGGGAAAGGCTTTTTGCAAAATCAGCAATTACTTCTTTATTGATCTTTTCAAATGGGGGAATAGAAAACAGCAATGGCAATTTCGTGTATTGCAAAATAAATTCTTTGCTGGCAGCAACTTCTTTTCCGATAAATACAATTCCTTTGATGGAAATATCTCTCCGCTGCAGGGTTTCAACAGTAAGCAACGTATGGTTAATGCTGCCGAGGTAATAATTGCTTACAATAACAGCAGGCAAATGCAACTGCTTCATCAGGTCAACATTCAAGAAATTATTTGCCAAAGGGCTGTGGATACCACCGGCGGTTTCAATCACTATTTCATTATCTGTTTGAGGCAAAACAAAATCCGTCGGTTTTATATCAATGCCTTCCATTGCAGCGGCATAGTGTGGTGAAGCTGGAATTTGCAACCGGTACCTTTCAGGGTGGATAACACATTTTGGATTGGTTACATTTTGCTGTATAAAAAGGCTATCGGTGCCATCTGTGCCGGCCTGCACCGGCTTCCAGTAATCGTAACCAAGTGCCTGGCAAACAACAGCCGAACAAACCGTTTTGCCAATACCCGTGTGTATGCCTGCGATGAGAATGCTCATAATTTTTCTTTCACACAAAGAAACAAAGGAAGCAACGAAACAATGGTTTTAATCACTGAAATTTTTAACTGCGTGGATAAGGTTGTCAATTTCCTCTTTTGTATTAAAGCTATGGATACAAATTCTTATCCTCTCCTTCCCTGCCGGCACTGTGGGCGATAAGATGGGCCTTACAAAAAAACCTTTATCAAATAAATGAGTTGCTAGTGCTTTTGTTTTAAAATTATCCCCTACCATAATGCCCTGTATAGGCGAATGGCTTTCTATGAAATAAATATTTTTAACAGCGCTGATGGCGCTTATGAAATAACTTACCAACTCATGCAATTTATTTCTATCAGCAGTTGGCAATAGGTTGTATGCTTTTTGCAATGATAAATAGTTATGTGGCGGCAGTGCTGTAGTAAAAATAAAACTCCTTGCCTGGTTCAGTAAAAAATTACGCAATACTTTGCTACCTGTAACAGCAGCGCCATGCAACCCTAACGCTTTACCGAACGTATGCACTACCGCATACACTTCATTTTGCAAACCGTATTGGCAAACAAGCCCATCGCCTTTATTGCCGTACACACCTGTGGCATGGGCCTCGTCCACTATCAATAAAGCATCGTGTTTTTTACAAACAGCAATCATTTCTTTCAATGGCGCTGTATCGCCGTCCATTGAATACACAGATTCTATCGCTACGATTTTTTTTCCTGTGGCATGCTGCAGCTTCTTTTCCAGGTCAGCCATATCATTGTGCTTAAACCGCAGGCGGTTGGCATAGCTGAGCCGCATACCGTCAATAATACTGGCGTGGATGTATTCATCAGAAATATAAGTATCGCCTTTTGCTGCAAGGCAACTGAACAAGCCCACATTGGCCATATAACCGGTGTTGAAAATAAGCGCTGCTTCCCGTTGGTGAAAATCAGCTACCAGTTGTTCTGTTTCTTCCGCCAATGCATAATTGCCGGTGATGGAGCGGCTGCCGGTAGCGCCAGAAGGAAGACTGGTTTTATCAACCGTTAGCAAACCATTTTGTGCAAAGCCTAAATAATCGTTGCTGCTGAGATCAATTTTATCATTAGCGTACACTAAAGAACGCAAAGTGCCAATGGATTTTTTTTCATCCAGTTTTTGTTGCAGGTAATTATCAAATTCTTCGTTGCTGTTCACTTTGCTTTATTTAATTGCTGCTTCAAAAAAGGAAGTCAAGTTTTAAAACTTGACTTCCTTGCTATGCTATATTTTTTTAGCCACAGATTTCACGGATTAACACAGAACGAATAAGCAAAGCTTATTCGTGGGAATTAGTGTAATTCGTGGCGAACAAAAATTGCCGAAAGGCAATCCGAATCCGTGTTCATCTGTGAAATCTGTGGCTAGCTAATTAAGCCATCGCCTTTTCTTCCACATTCTTAAATGCCTTCCTCGGCGTAAGCCCCAGCATTTTAAACATCTCCATATCGGTATCAAAATCAGGATTGGGCGTGGTCAGCAATTTTTCGCCGGCAAAGATAGAATTGGCTCCCGCCATAAAACACAAGGCCTGTTCTGCCACCGTCATTTCGTTTCTCCCGGCACTTAACCGAACTACGCTCTTCGGCATTAATATCCTTGCCGTGGCAATCATGCGGAGCATTTCGTCTATGCCTATCCGTTGGTTATTTTCCAATGGCGTGCCTTTTACTGCCACCAGCGCATTAATTGGCACTGAATCGGGATGCTGCTCCATTGTGCTTAAAGTATGCAGCATTTTCATCCTGTCTTCATCTGTTTCACCAAGGCCTACAATGCCGCCGCAGCAAACACTCAATTTTGCCTTGCGTACATTGTTCAGTGTATTCAGCCTGTCTTCAAAAGTCCTGGTGGTAATGATGTTGCCATAGTTTTCGCTGCTGGTATCAATGTTGTGATTATATGCAAAGCAACCAGCCTCTTTTAATCTTTCTGCCTGCTCGTAAGTAAGCATGCCAAGCGTACAGCACACTTCAAGACCCATGTCATTCACTTCGCTTACCATTTCCAGCACCCGGTCAAAATCACGGTTATCCCTCACTTCTCTCCATGCAGCGCCCATGCACAACCTTGAAGCGCCATTGGCCTTTGCCACAGCCGCTCTCTGCTTCACTTTTTCCACGCTCATCAGTGGCTCCACTTCTATATCCGTATGGTAGCGTGCTGCCTGCGGACAGTAAGCACAATCTTCCTTGCAGCCACCGGTCTTTATAGAAATAAGGCTGCTTATCTGCACCTCTGCATACGCTTTGTTTTGGCGGTGTACAGAAGCCGCTTCAAATACCAGGTCTAATAAAGGGCGGTTGTATATTTCGTTTATTTCTTGTAAGGTCCAGTTATTTCTTACAGTCATAGCGGTTGGTTTATTTGCAAATATAAGGCCTCACCCTCATTCCCTCTCCTTCGCAAAGGAGAGGGAGGCCAGGCAGCAAATAATAATCAGCATTTGTAATTAAGCATTTCAGCTTTTGCTTTTCAATCAACACAAAGCCACAGCCTCATATTTGTCAAAAGTTGTTTTAATTCACAGGCTCCAAAGCCTCTCCTGCGGGGAGGTTGGAGGAGTTTTAATACGACTCACTTTCATTCGGAAAATCATTCGTCTTCACATCGTCAATATATTTTTTGATGGCGCCGGTTATTTGTTCATCAAGGTTCAGGTAGCGGCGCAAAAAGCGAGGCTTAAACTCTGTGTTAATGCCCAGCATATCATGCATCACCAGCACCTGCCCATCGCAGTGGCCGCCGGCGCCGATGCCAATGGTGGGTATATGCAGGCTTTCGGTTACTTTCTTTGCCAGCGCCGCCGGAATTTTTTCCAGCACAATGGCAAAGCAGCCTGCTTCCTGCAGCAGCAGCGCATCTTTACGCAGCTTATTGGCTTCTTCTTCTTCGGTGGCCCTTACCACGTAAGTGCCAAACTTATTGATAGATTGCGGCGTCAACCCCAAATGTCCCATCACAGGTATGCCTGCGCTCACAATTTTTTTTACCGAGTCCAGTATCTCTTCACCGCCTTCCAGCTTTACCGTGTGGCCGCCGCTCTCTTTCATAATGCGGATGGCCGATGCCAGCGCTATTTCAGAATTGCTCTGGTAATAACCAAACGGAATGTCCACCACTATCAGTGCCCTTTCCCTTGCCCTTACCACGCTTTGTGCATGGTATATCATCTGGTCAAGCGTAATGGGCAGCGTGGTGGTGTGGCCGGCCATTACATTACTGGCGCTGTCGCCTACCAGCATAATGTCAATACCGGCGGCATCGAATAATGTTGCAAATGAAAAATCATACGCCGTTATCATGGAGATCTTCTCCCCGGCGATCTTCATTTTCTGGATGGTGTTGGTGGTAACTTTTTTAAATTCTTTTTCGGGGGCCATAACGGTTCGTTAGTTAATGAATAAAAGAGAGTAATTGGCCCTGCATTAGAATAAAACAATACTCATTACGGCGTAAATGTAGAAAAGAATTTGGATTAATAAAATATTTGTAAAGAGGCTGTGGAGAGTATTAAAAATTTGCGTTTTTATATTGTTTTATAGCTAAACAACTGTTAGACAAATGATAATATTAGATTTTTTGGAAGAGGTTGGGGAGGTGCGTATATTTATGCGTTGACAGAAATGTTAAACGTCATTATAATTTCTTAAAAAACATCCTCGATATAAAATGCAAACAGTCAATATATTTCTGAGCCCCTTTGCCTATTATGTCAGCCTAGACGTAAACGATTTTGAAGAGTACGAAAAACAATCTTCTTATAAAAAATGGGTGGACAATAGAAAGGGGGCATTAAAGTATGATTTTATAGAATTTGAAAGTCTAGAGGATGAACTTAACGGCCTTCCTGCAATTTCAAGTAAAATTGGGTTAATAGGTTGTAGTGGAATATCAAATAATCCTCTTACTCATTCACGTTCAGTTTCAGATTTTACACTATGTCCAGAGTCGCACATACTTGAGTCTGAAAATGTGATCAGTTTATTATTTAGTGAGAAATACACCCATGAAATAAGCAGGTATAGTAAGTACTGGACAGGGTATCAAGATAAATGGATAAGAAAAATTTGGTTTAGAGTAGACGAATCTTATCATAATCTAAGAGAGAATATAGAATATTCAGACGGCAGTGCTTCTTCAAAAGACTATCATTTAATTAGCAAACTATCAATCCTTTCAAAGCCTAACTTTTATATGCTACTTAAGTCTTAAAATTCATCCGCTAAGATTAACTATCAACACTTCTGCCAACAAAAGTATTACTGCAAGTGGGGCAGACGGGAGTAAATCCAGGCTTTTATTTCGATATTAAGCAGTGGTCAGTGCTTGACCGTTTCTATTTAGCTTTCTTCCGCTCCAAGTCCCCATTACACAGCCACACTATCAATCTAAAAATTCCCAGGCGATGCCTTTGCCTTAGCTTGTTTGCTCATGCACAAAGCCATTAGTGCGGACATTGCCTGGAAATTTTAAACTTACAGGAAGGCTTCGGGCGGAATAAAACCAACCTATTTTGAAAATTACGTCAGTTTATATACCTATATTTATGCAAAATACGTCAGTTTGTTGACTAAATTTATACAAATTACGTCAGTTTAAGTATAAATGCCTATATTTGTACCGAAAAGATGCAAAGGGTATTATACGATACCATCATGGCCAATACTGCCCGGCAAAAAGTAAGCATTTTGCTGGGGGCAAGGCGTGTGGGCAAAACGCATTTGCTACAGCAGGTAAAAAATAATTTTTCCCAAAACTGCCTTTGGCTGAATGGCGAAGATGAAACCGTGGCCGCTACGCTTGAAGAAAGAACGATCGCTAATTATAAAAGGCTGTTGCAGGGTTACCAGCTATTGATCATTGACGAAGCACAATACATAAAAGATATTGGCCGCAAAGTAAAACTGATGATCGATGAGATCTCGCCGCTGCATATCATCATTACCGGCTCAAGCGCTTTTGACCTGCAGCAGGTAAGCGGCGAACCGCTCACAGGCCGCAGCATTACCTATACCATGCACCCTGTGGCGCAAATGGAATTGAGTAAGCAGGAAAACATCATTCAGACAAAAGAACTGCTGGATGAACGGTTGGTATTTGGCAGCTATCCCGAGGTGGTGACACTGCCCACGCTTGCCCAAAAGCAAGAATATCTTTTTGAACTGATGAACACTTATCTTTTAAAAGATATCCTGGCTTTTGAAAATATACGCAACCCTCAAAAAATAAAAGACCTGCTGGTATTGCTGGCTTATCAAATAGGCGGTGAAGTATCGCTTGATGAACTGGGCAGGCAATTGGGCATCAGCAAGAATACCGTGGAGCGCTATCTTGACCTGCTGAGCAAAGTGTTTGTGATATACAAACGCAGCGGCTTTAGCAGGAACCTGCGGAAAGAAGTAGCTAAAAGCAACCGCTGGTATTTGTATGATAACGGCATCCGCAATGCACTGATCAATAATTTTAATTTGCCTGCATTAAGACAAGACATGGGCATACTGTGGGAAAACTATATCACTGCCGAACGGGTAAAATACAATGCTTATAGCAGCCGGACCGTAAACAGTTATTTCTGGCGCACTTACGACCAGCAGGAAATTGACCTGGTAGAAGAACAAAATGCAGCCATCAGCGCTTACGAATTTAAGTGGAGGGAAGAAAAAGCAAAAACGCCTGTTGCATTTGCAAAAGCATACCCGGATGCTTCATTCGCTGTAATACACTCAAAAAATTACATGGGTTTTATTACACCGCCACCGGCATAGCTCATTTCACCTCCTCCCACAGATGCCGTATCAATCCATCAACCAAACCAATCTTGGGCACATAAATTTCTTCGGCATTCGCCCAGCGCATTACGTTGATGTAAATAAGCAGCGCCGGCACTATCACATCGGCACGGTCTTCCCGTAGTGAGTATTTTACAATACGGTCGGCAAGGGTTACGCTGCTCAGTTCTTTGTAATAATCCCTGAGCAGCTCAAGGTTCAGCGGCTTGCCATCTTTCTTTTTGCTCATACTGAACACTTTGTTGATATTGCCGCCGCTGCCGATGGCCACCACTTCTTTATGTCCTTTGGTTACGGCACGGATGGTCTCTTTCATTTCATCCCATTCTTTTTCCGTCACCATGTTCTTTAATAAACGGATGGTGCCGATGTTGAACGATTTTTTATAGATGAGAATGTTATTGCTGAAAAAAGAAAGCTCGGTGCTGCCGCCGCCCACATCAATGTACAAGTAGCTGTGGTCTTTATCCATGTTCTCGGCCACATGATTTTCATAAATAAAGTTGGCTTCCAGGTCGCCGCTGATCACTTCAATGGCTATATCTGTTTTAAGTCGCACTTTGCGGATGATGTCAGCAGCATTTTTAGCATCCCTCATGGCGCTGGTGGCGCAGGCCTTGATGTGGCTTACATCATACGCATTGCACAAATGCTTAAAAGCTTTCATCGTTTGCAGCATCATGCCAATGCGTTCCTTGGAAATCACGTTTTGCTCAAATACATCAAAGCCCAGGCGCAGCGGCACCCTCACCAGGTTCAGCTTATTGAATACAGCATTGCCGTCAGTATTTTGCAACACTTCTGTTATCAGCAACCTTGCTGCATTACTGCCGATATCTATTGCGGCTAATTTCAAAATCGTTTAAATCGTTTGCTACCGTTTGATCCGTTTAAGGGTTAGCACTTTTACCAACCCATAACCAATCGGCCTTTGAAACAAAGATAAGCGTGTAAAATACTTTTACTAAAGAGAAAGCGGCGCCCCGGATTTATGTGGATAATTTGCGGAATAAGTAATTGTATATCTCCACCTGCGAACGCACTTTTTTTGTATTGCGGGGGTTTACATATTGGTTGTCCAGCTCATTGTCCAGTATCCTTGCCTTGATATTATCTGCCAATTGTATCCGCAGAATGTCTTTTAATTCCTGCTGGATGTCTTTTTCGAAAATCGGACAGGCGGCTTCTATGCGGTGATCAATATTCCGCAGCATCCAGTCGGCGCTGGAGATATAGGTTTTTTCCCTGCCGCCGTTGTGAAATATCATTACCCTTGCATGCTCCAGGTATTCATCCACGATGCTGATGGCACGGACCGGTTTTTTAAATTTATTGTTTTGGGTAAACATGCAGCAGATGCCTCTTATTACCATCTCAAGTTCCACTCCTGATCTTGCCGCTTCGTATAATTTTCCTATCAGCTCCTCATCACTCAGTGAATTTACTTTAAGCGTGATGGAGGCATACTTACCGCTTTTTGCCGTTTTAATTTCTTTATCTATCATGGCAATAATCTGCCGCCGCATGTTTACCGGGCTTACCAGTAATGTTTTGCAGGCCTGTAAAAACTCTACTCTCGTTTTGGGTTGTTCCAGGTAATGAAATATCCTGTTCACATCTGCCATGATGTTCCTGTCTGATGTAAGCAGGCAATGGTCGCCATAAATTTTTGCGGTGCTTTCATTCAGGTTGCCCGTGCTTACAAAACCGTAGTGGGTTGTTTTGCCGTTCACTACTTTTTTTATAAGGCAGAGCTTGCCATGCACTTTCATGTTGTGCATTCCCAGCAATACTTTTACACCCGCTTCTTCCAGCTCTTCTTTCCATTCCAGGTTGGCTTCTTCGTCAAATCTTGCACGAAGCTCAATGGCCACCGCTACGTGCTTGCCGTTGCGCACTGCATTGGTCAGCGCATTGATAATCCTTGACCTTGAAGCAAGCCGGTAGCAGGTAACTTTTATATGCGTTACTTCCGGGTCAATAGCAGCTTCCCTCAATAAATCAATTACACTGTCAAAAGAATGATAAGGAAAATTCAGCAGCACATCTTTTTGCAATACCACTTCCGTTACCCTTTTAAAATTTTTCAACAGAGGATGCACAAAAGGGGTTTTACGTGGATTCTTTTGGGCAAATACACTATCAGGGAAATTGATGAAATCTTTAAAGTTATGTATCCTGCCGCCGGGTATCAGGTTATCCTTTTGCGTAAGCCCCAGCCTCCTTACCAGGTAAGTAAGCAATGAAGGGTCTATTTCTTTATCATATACAAAACGCACCGCTTTTCCTTTCTTCCTGTTCTTTAAACCCTTTTCAATTTTTTGTATCAGCGAAGTGGAAATATCATTGTCAATATCGATCTCCGCATCCCTTGTTAATTTGATGATGTACGATGAAAAAATATCGTACCCGAAAAATGAAAAGATGAAAGGAAGGCAGTAACGGATAATGTCCTCCAGCAAAATGATATGGTGCTGCCCCTGCTTTGAAGGCAGGATGATGAACCTGGGCAGCCTGCGTGCCGGCACACTCACCAGCGCAAAACGTTGTGGAATGCTTTTATCTTTTTTGCTGAGCCTGCAGGCAAGGTAAATGCTTTTATCGCTTAAGGTGGGGAATTCCTGTATGCTCTCGATCATCAGCGGCACAATATTGCTCCGCACTTCTTCATCAAAATAATTGACTACAAATTTTTTTTGTTCCCTGCTGAGCTGCGTTTCGTTTATTAAAAAGACATTTTGTTTTTTCAGCTCTTTCAGCACATCATTCCAGGTTCGTTCAAATTCTTTCTGCTGCTCCAGCACAATGTCCTGTATTCTTTCCAGTATCAGGGCAGGTGCATCTTCCAGGTGCATATTTGTTTTTTTTCCCAGTTCCGTCATACGGCGGAGCGTAGCCACCCTTACCCTGAAAAATTCATCCAGGTTATTGGAAAAAATGCCGAGGAATTTTATTCTTTCCTTCAGTGGCACCGTATCATCTGCTGCTTCCTGCAATACCCTGTGGTTAAATGAAAGCCAGCTTATATCCCTTGCAATGGTCTTTTGTTTTTTCCTGACCGTCATCTGCTGTTGATTTTCCTCGCTTGTTTTTTTGGAGGTTTTAAAAGTAGGGATTTTGATTATTCTGCAATATTAAATTTTGACCTGCAACGGGAGCAGTTATCATTTTCGTATTGACAAAATGTGTCAAAACGTTATTCACACTGCAATTTCTGGTAAATAAGCTGCGGGAAAAAACGTTAATAAATAAGTGTACCGGAAGGCCGTTTATAATTAACAGCTTTATCCCTTTCCTGATTCTCACCTCCGGAATACGAAAAATGACGGTTAAGAAACCTTTATTAAGCTGCAAATGCTTTATAAAGAGCATCTGTAAGGCTTAAAAAGGCTATTTTTGTAAGGTTCGATACTTATGCAAAAAATATTTGTAGCAATTGCTTTTGTGATGAGCGCTTTACTGGCTAAGGCACAAACCTTTAATGGGACGGGTGGGGCTATACCAGCAAGCAACGCAACCCCTACCTGTTTTCCTCTTACCGTTTCAGGTATCGGAAACATTGATGCAGCTTCACATGGTGTGTCCGGCCTATGTTTTAATATTACCCATCCTGCTACAAAAGACCTTGAGATCTTTCTTAAAGCTCCTGATGGTACAATGATACCTGTAGCCATTCAGAATGCAGGAGTCAACTATACAAATACATGCTTTAGTGCTACTGCAGCTACATCAATTAAATTTTCGACTGGCGCACATACAGGGACATATATACCAGATGGGTATCTTGGTGCTGCAAACAATGGACAAAATGCCGATGGAACATGGAGTCTTTGCATTGCCGACAGGCGAAATGGCAGTTCAGGCAGCCTCGTTGACTGGAGCCTGACCTTTAGCAGCACACCAGCCCCCCTGCCACCGCCGGTACCTACCTGCTCTAACACTTTGCCATCTAATTCTTCCTGTGACAATGCCATTCCCATATGTGATTTTAATGGTTCATGCGGCAATACATCAGGAAGCAATGTTCAAAACTGGGCGAACTCAGGACTTACTACCTGCTTTGGTATACAAAACAATTCCTTCATTAAATTCATTGCTGCTGCTAACACAGCCACTTTTACAGTATGGGTACCAACAACCAGCAGGGGAAACGATGGGGGTATAGAGATGATCTTCTTTAGTGGCACTTGTAACTCTGGCCCCGTAATTTCCTATGGCTGTTATTCTCATATTTTCCCATATCGGGGAGGAAGACCTATCGCCAATATTGTAACCGCCACCGGCCTCGTTCCTGGTAATACATATTATATGATGTTTGACGGGTTTGGAGGCGATGCTGCAAGTTTTATCATTGCTGCCAATACCGGTGTTTCAATTGTGAATGTTACCCCTCCTGCTCCCTCCATCTGTAAAGGCTCAAGTGTAAACATTACAGCCTCCGGAAGTACTAATCCCTATACGTGGAGCCCCGGCTCAGGATTAAATGCTACTTCAGGCGCCACAGTTACTGCTTCGCCTGCTGCTACCACCACCTATACTGTGAGTACTACTACTGCCTCAGGGTGCAGTGTAAATGAAACGGTGACCGTAACAGTAAATGATACGCCCCATATTACTGCCCAGCCTTCTACTGCAGCACAGCATGTTTGCCGCAATGGAACAGTAGCGCCCTACAGCGTTACAGCTACCGCGGGAAGTGGCACTATTACCAACTACCAGTGGTATATCACCACTACCCCCTCCAATACTTCCGGTGCTGCATGGCCGGGTGCCGCTTCATCCACTTTTACACCATCCTCTGCCAATGTAGGTACACTCTATTTTTATTGCAAGGTCACTAACAGCAACGGATGTACGATTGCATCCCAGGTATCAGGTCCGTTAATAGTAAGTGCCCCTATTGCAAACCCTACTATTGCTTCTGTTGTGCAGCCTACCTGTGCCACACCCACAGGAACCATTACTGTGCAAGGCCCTACTGGCACTGATATCCTGTACAGTATTGACGGGACTACTTTCCAGGTTTCAAAAATATTCAGTGGGCTTGCACAAGGTAGTTATACCATTACAGCAAAAGACACGCTTACAGGTTGTTTTTCTGTATTAGCAGGCAATACCATTAATGCCGTTACCGGCGCACCGCCTGCACCTACCATCAGCAACATGGTACAGCCTGATTGCAATACTGCCACGGGTTCTTTTACCGTAGCTGCACCGCTTGGCGGCAATTATGAATACAGCATTGGCAGCGCTTACCAGGCAGGCGTTTCATTTGCATTACTAAACCCAGGCGTTACTTACTCACTAACGGTAAGGGATATCTCAACAGGATGTATCTCACCGGCCACAAGCATTCCTGTAAATAATATTGCGCCTGCTGCTGCACCCACGCCCAACCCGGCATTGATTACCTATTGCCAAAACGAAACGGCTGTTGCATTGGCTGCCACAGGCACTAATTTAAAATGGTACACCGTACCAACCAACGGCACAAGCCAGGCTTCCATCACACCATCTACGGCTGCAACAGGCACAACAACTTATTATGTAAGCCAAACAATTGGCTCCTGTGAAAGTGGCAGGGCTTCAGTAACGGTAACGGTTAACTCCACTCCGGCAATGCCAGGTATTGCAGGCAATACCACTGTTTATTGCCAAAATGAAACAGCAACAGCATTAACAGCCACAGGCACTAATCTGCAATGGTACACATCGCCTGCAGGAACAGCATTACCTAATGCGCCAATGCCTGTAACAACTGTAGCAGGCACTACCACTTATTATGTGAGCCAAACAGTAAACAGTTGTGAAAGCCCAAAAAATTCGATCATTATTACCGTGAATACAGCCCCGGCAGCACCATCGGTAAGCAACGCAGCAATATCTTATTGTCAAAACGCAACGGCAACAGCTTTGATCGCAACAGGAACAAATTTGAAATGGTATTCAGCGGCCGGCGTATTATTGCCCAATGCACCCACGCCGGCAACCAATATTGTTGGCACCATTACTTACTATGTAAGCCAAACAACAAGCGGTTGTGAAAGCCAGAAAAGCTCCATTACAGTGGAAGTAAAAGCAATACCCAATGCTCCGGCTGTAGCAAACGCTAATATATCTTATTGCAATAACGCAACAGCCATTGCATTAACAGCCACAGGCGCTAACCTGCAATGGTACACATCTGCCACAGCCACCACAGCATTGCCTGCTGCACCCACACCCGTAACTACCAGCGCAGGCAATAATACTTATTATGTAAGCCAGACAGTGAATGGTTGTGAAAGCCCGCGGAACACGATTACTGTAATAGTGCATCCTGCAACCAGTACACCGGGCGTAGTTACACCGGTAACTTATTGCCAGAATACAACGGCAACAACATTGACTGCTACAGGCACCAACCTGAAATGGTATGCAACAGCCACTGATATTACTCCATTGCCCACTGCGCCCACGCCAGTAACCACCACACCTGGCAATACATTTTACTACGTAACGCAAACAGATAATGGCTGCGAAAGCCAGCGCAGGGCTATAACGGTTACGGTTACGGTATCGAGCACTGCCGTGGCAGGCTTTCAGTACACGCCAGACACGGTTTGTACAAATGGAATTGCCCCTGTTCCTGCTTATGCGGCCGGTTTTACCAGCGGCGGGGCATTTACAGCCACACCGGCAGGGCTAAGCATTAACAGCGCTACCGGCGGCATTAATCTTGCTGCAAGCAATATTGGCACCTATACTGTAACTTATACCTACAATACAACCGGTTGTATTACCGGTGCAAGCGCAAGTGCCGATATCACGCTGTTGCCTCAAGTAAATACTGTTACCACATTTTCTTACGGCTCTGTTTGTAAAAATGTGCCCAGCATTTTGCCGGCAACTGTACCAAACTTTACCACCGGCGGCAGCTTTTCTTCTACACCAGGTTTATCTATCAACAGCAGCACCGGCGAAGTAGATGTTGCCAATAGCGCACCGGGGCTATACCAGGTAACATACCGGGTAACGGCATTAGGCTGCAGAAATCCCGCCAGCAATTTTTCTTTGCTTACCATTACCGACACGGTTTCGCCGGTTACGCAATTCAGCTACAGTTCTATGGATGTGTGCACCATTTCAGGCATCAGCCCTACTATATCAAAACCAGCCAACTTCAGCGCAGGCGGTACTTTTACTGCCACACCTTCCGGATTAAATATTGATGCGGTGACCGGTGACATCAACATTGGTCTGAGTGTTCCGGGCGTTTATAAAATCGTGTATGCGATACCGGTACTTGCCTGCCAGCTGGCCGGGAGAGACAGTGTAACGTTTATATTAAGGGCATACAGCAATCCGGTTACTTCGTTCTCCTATTTTACCCCTGTGTGCAAAAGCGATAATTCTGCTTTGGCGGTAAAAGACATTGCCTTTACACCCGGTGGCGCTTTTTCGTCAACAACGGGCTTGTCGATCAACGGCACAACCGGTACAATTGATTTGAACCAAAGCACAGCAGGCAATTATGTCATTCAGTATGATGTAGCGGCAGGCACATGCAACCCTGCAGGTTCAGGCAATGCCAATATCACCATACTTGATTTGCCGGAAAAACCAACTGTTACCCCCGCAGGCATCTGCGGCGCCGGCAACATAGTATTGAATGCTGATGCACCGGGCACTATTAGCTGGTATGATGATGCCCAACTATTGAACCAATTAAACATAGGCAGCACTTTCACCACGTTTTTAGACAACACTACATCTTATTACATCACTAATACAGTTGGCGCCTGCGAAAGCGAACCAGCCATATTGAAAGCAACAGTGTATCCCATTCCTGCAAAGCCATTCCTTGGCAACGATACTGCCATTTGCATGAACGACAGGCTGGTATTACATGCGGGCGTTTATAACAGCTATTTGTGGCAAGATGGCTCTGCCGGCAACACTTATCTTGTAACACAGCCGGGCTTTTATAAAGTAATTGTAAGCACCGGTACCGATTGTAAAGACAGTGTCAGCATCAACGTTACTGCAATGGAAAATTGCGGCGGCGTATTTTTTGCCAATGCATTTACCCCCGAAGGCTCCAATAAAACTTTTGGCGCATTGGGCGCTGTTCAGCTGGTGAGCAATTATTCACTAAAAATATTTAACCGCTACGGCCAGTTATTGTTTGAAACAAGCGACCCTTATCAAAAATGGGATGGCAATTATAAAGGCAAACCAGTGAACACCGGCGCTTATGCGTATGTGGCAAGCTACCTGTATAAAAACAAAACGCAGAAAACGCAGAAAGGAACGGTGCTGGTAGTAAGGTGATTTATTTTACAGGGCTGCCGCTTACATATTTATTGCCTTTTATATAAAAACGGTAAGGTAACGTTGCATCTTTGCCTGCACCTTCCACGCCAATTCTTTTACTTATGCCGACAGAAACAGCAGGTACTATAAAACCATCATCTGCCAAAAAAATTTCTTTATCCTTCAAATCAATACCAGAATGCAGCTTAGAGATACCCAGCGCTTTGCTCATATTGCCGGGGCCTTTGGTAAGTGTATAGTCAGCTTTCTTTTTTCCTGTTCTTACCAGCATGGTTTCAATACCTTTTAATGGTTCTGCAGCCCTTATCAATACAGCATCAGGAATATCTTTTGCATTGGTGACCACATTAAAAAGATGGTGCATACCATAACAGATATACACATACGAAATACCGCCTTTTGCATACATGTGCTCATTCCTGCCGGTACGCCTGCCATTGTACGAATGTGATGCTTTGTCGGTAATGGCGATATAGGCTTCTGTCTCCACTATCCGGGCGCTGGTATGCAGCCCGTCAATATTTGTTACCAGTATTTTTCCCAGCAGGTCACGGGCAATCTGTATAACATTCTCACCAAGAAAAAAATCAGGATGTAATTTCTTCAACTTAAAACGTAATTTTAGCAGCGAAGGTAGGGATTAGTCCATAGTCCTATTGACCATTCACAACTATGCTCAAAGAAATCATCATTGCCATACAATCTTACAGGGATGCACACCGCTTCATTGTAAAGCATAAGCTGTGGCGGTGGATATTGATACCGGGCATTATCTACACTATCTTATTTGTAATCGGCATTTTTCTTTTTGGCAAAAGCTGCAATGCGGCCATCAATTATTTGTTCCAGGTAACGGGGCTTGGCAACTGGATGAAAACAAACGCTGAAAGCTGGCTGCATTTTCTTTTCATATTCGGCAGTTATATTCTGTGGCTGCTGATGATGCTGCTATATTTCTCGTTGTTCAAATATTTGTTCCTGATTGTAGGCTCCCCCCTGTTTGCTTATCTCAGTGAAAAAACGGAAGCCATCATCGAAGGAAAAGAATTTCCCTTTAGCTTTAAGCAACTGCTGCATGATATGGGCAGGGGCATAAAGATCGCCCTGCGGAATACCTTATGGCAAACAGTATACACGATCTCTATCTTGCTATTGTCATTGCTACCGGTGGCAGGATGGTTTACTCCTTTTTTTGCATTGCTGGTGGAATGTTATTATTTCGGGTTTTCCATGCTTGATTACAGCAGCGAAAGGCACAGGCTTTCCACTTCACAAAGCATTGCTTTTATAGGCAGGCACAAGGGTCTGGCTATCGGTAATGGCATCGTATTTTATTTAATGCACGCCGTCATTTTAGTGGGCTGGATACTGGCTCCCAGCTACGCCGTTATCGCTGCCACATTAAGTTTATTAAAAACCAAAGAGCAGCTATAATGGGCAGTGTTATCTATCTTATTCCTTCTGTGCTGGATGAAACGGCTGCTGATACCATTCCTTCCTATATTATTAACGCTGTAAAAAACTGCCAGGTAATTTTTGCAGAAAATGAACGCACTGCCCGGCGTTTTTTAAAAAGCATTTGTAAAGAGATTATTATTGACGATTATGAATGGTTTGCCATCCACAAGGCAGAAGAAGAGCAAAAAAATAATTTCAGGGAGAAGATAAAGGAAGAAAAAAATATCGCCATCATCAGCGAGGCAGGCTGCCCCGGCATTGCAGACCCCGGGCAAATATTAATTGACGTGGCACAGCAAATGAACACCACTGTTAAACCATTGGTAGGCCCCAGCTCGATACTATTGGCATTAATGGCCAGCGGCATGAACGGCCAGCATTTTGAATTTGTGGGCTACCTGCCTATTGATGCAGGAGAGAGAATAAAAGCCATTAAAGAAATGGAAATGATTGCCCGTAAAAAAAACAGCACACAAATATTTATTGAAACACCATACCGGAATGACCAGCTAATTGAAACATTGCTGAAGACATGCCAGCCCACAACCAAAATCTGTATTGCAGCAGAGCTAACCGGCGCCAATGAATTTGTAAAAACAAAAACCGCAGCCGAATGGAAGAAAGAAAAAACCGGCTTTCATAAAAAGCCGGTGATATTTTTATTGATGGCCGGCTAAGGCCCGGGTATTATCTCTCCACCGGCTTCATTGCAATTATTTTATCAACTATGTATTCACTATATCCTCTCCATGGCAGAGCATTTTTAAATTCTTTATAGTGGAGATCAAAATAATTACCGCTGTTGTTCATCAGCACATTGGCAATGCTGTCGTTCTCTACTGAAAATTCAAATTCGTAAGATTGTATGGAACCCGGTGTTTTTGACCTGATGCCGCTTTGTATCAGCTTGCCTTCATAAGTTTTAAAAATATTTCCTTTTTTCACCACGTAATTCAGTTCACCCGACTTAACACCCTCACCAAATACATAATAATATTTCCACCAAAAAAGCACTACTAGTGCCACCACTGCTAAAAATATAAACCATCTCACAAATTTTTTAAAGCCACTTGTTTTCTTTTTGGGTTGGGCCACAGGTTGTACGTCTGCCATAGTCAGTTTTTTTATGCAAGATAATTATAATCCGTATTTATCCACCAAATAAATCAATGCCGCCATAGCTGCCGCACCCAGGTGCAGCTCCCTCCTGCTCACATTTTCAAATACATCTGTTTCTGCATGGTGAATATCAAAATAACGTTGTGAATCCGGCGACAAACCAGCCAGTGCAGCGCCTGCTTTGTTCAGGTCTTCAATATCTGATCCGCTTCCGCCTCTTTTAAAATCATATACACCGTATTGCAAAAGCAATGGCTTCCACGACAATAGTTTTTCATACTGGCTATCCGTTGCTTCAAAGCTAAAGCCCCTTGGTGAAAAACCACCTTCATCACTTTCCAGTGCAAATACATGTTTTTCATTATTTGCCAAAGCCAGCTCCAGGTATTTATCTCCTCCCCTGCCGCCGTTCTCTTCGTTCATGAACATAACGGCACGGATTGTACGCTTCGGCAGTATGCCGCCGGCCTTTATCGCTCTCAATACTTCAATGCTTTGTACACAACCGCTGCCATCATCATTGGCGCCTTCTGCCAGGTCCCAGCTATCCAGGTGCCCGCCTACTGTAATGATCTCATTGGGAAATTCGCTTCCTTTTATTTCCCCCACCACGTTAAATGAAGGGGCATCAGGTAACGTCTGGCAATTGGTTTTAAAATAAGCAGTGAGCGGCATTTTTAATCCCAGCCTGTTGCCCAGCCATTGTGCATCATTGGTGCTGACAGCCACTGAAGGTATCTTCGGCACGGTATCACCGAAAGCTGTAACACCGGTATGCGGATGATCATCGGGATTAATCGCAAGCGAGCGCACAATAGCACCTACAGCGCCATACTTTGCCGCTATTGAAGGGCCTGCCCATCTTGCCACTCCGCTTTCTCCATACGCTTTAAATGTATTGATATAGGTTTGGTTCATGGGCACATTGATGAACACAATTTTTCCCTTCAATCCTTTTTCACCCAGCTCATGCAATTCTTTTATGCTTTTCACCTGCACCACGCCCGCACTTATCCCTGCTGCACCTGTGCCAACAGAATTACCTAAGGCAGTTAATTTCAAATTGTATTTTTTTCCGCCGCTGAGTATATACCCTGTTTCTTTTGCACCCCTTACCCAGTGGGGCACCATGCAGGGTTGCAGGTACACGGTATCTGCCCCGGCGGCCTTCAGCATTTTTGCAGTGGCATCCACTGCTTTTTGTGCATTGGCCGAGCCGCTGAGCCTTGGCCCTATTTTTTTGCAGAGGTAGCGAAGGTTTTCATACGCTGTTGCATTATTCAGTACTTCATCCACTATTTTTTTTATCACCGCCGAATCGGAAGTTTGTGCAGCAAGCACAGAGGAAAATAATAATGCAGCTATACCTGTAAATATTTTTGCTTTCATAATCAGTTATTGAAACAAATTTAATTGATTAAGGATGTAAATAAAAATTTTCCGTCAGTACCGGCAACCTTTTTAAAGTGTTTTTATTACAAGGTTAGAAAAAGGCTTATCTGTGTAATTGCTTCTCTGATTTGAACATGATTTTTGTACATTGCACAACTTATCCAGCACAGTATGCTGCCATATCATGTACTGTAATCATTTTTTGAATTAAAAAATTCCCTGCTTTTCCGGCAGGAAACAATCTTAAATAGCATGTCGAAAATATTAAGGAAACAACAGGCACTTGAATACCATTCCAAAGGGAGACCCGGCAAGATTGAAGTGGTGCCCACCAAAGAAGCAAAAACACAGCGTGACCTTTCATTAGCCTATTCACCCGGCGTGGCAGAACCCTGCCTGGAAATTGCCGCCAACGTGGAAGATGCTTATAAATATACTGCCAAAGGAAATTTGGTTGGTGTTATCAGCAATGGCACTGCAGTGCTGGGCCTTGGCAATATCGGCCCCGAGGCAGGCAAACCGGTAATGGAAGGGAAAGGCGTATTATTTAAAATTTTTGCAGACATTGATGTGTTTGATATTGAGATAAACGAAACCGATCCTGAAAAATTTGTACAGATAGTAAAATCGCTGGAGCCAACCTTTGGTGGTATTAACCTGGAAGACATCAAAGCACCGGAATGCTTTTACATAGAACAAAAGCTAAAGGAGCAATTGAAGATACCCATCATGCATGATGACCAGCATGGCACGGCCATCATTTCTGCTGCGGCACTGCTGAATGCACTGGAACTGCAAAAAAAGAAAATTGATAAAGTACGCATCGTAGTGAATGGTGCAGGTGCTGCTGCCATGGCCTGTGCAAAATTGTACCAGTCGCTGGGGGCAAAGGACAGCAATTTTATGGTGTTTGACAGGAAAGGGATTTTATATAAGGGCCGTCCCGATGTGGAAGACCTTAAAAAAGATTTTTGCACTGATGAAAAATATAAAAATTATACGCTGGCAGATGCATTAAAAGATGCAGACGTGTTTATTGGCTTAAGCGCCGGCAACGTGGTATCACAGGAAATGGTGAAGAGCATGGCAAAAAATCCTATCGTGTTTGCTATGGCCAATCCCGATCCTGAAATAAGCTATGAAGACGCTACTGCAGCCCGTAAAGATATCATTATGGCCACCGGCCGCAGTGATTATCCCAACCAGGTAAACAATGTGCTTGGCTTTCCTTATATTTTTCGTGGTGCCTTAGACGTTAGGGCCACTACTATTAATGAGGCCATGAAGCTGGCAGCGGTGCAGGCGCTTGCGGCACTTACCCGTGAGC
This sequence comes from Bacteroidota bacterium, assembly GCA_048498115.1. Taxonomy (GTDB): domain Bacteria; phylum Bacteroidota; class Bacteroidia; order Chitinophagales; family Chitinophagaceae; genus Ferruginibacter. Next base: position 26,469 of record JBEHYP010000001.1, read on the forward strand.
CGGTACCTGATATGGTGAACCTTGCTTACAATGAAAAAACCATTTCATTTGGCCCCGGCTATATCATACCCAAACCCCTTGATCCAAGGTTGCTGGCCACCGTGGCGCCTGCCGTAGCAAAAGCAGCAATGGAAAGCGGCGTGGCAAAATATTCCATCACCGACTGGGATGCATATGAAGTATCGCTGAATAAACGCCTGGGACTGGACAACCAGTTGAGCAGGGTGATCGGCAACATGGCAAGAAAAGATCCTAAACGGGTGGTATTTGCCGATGCAGAGAACAGTAAAATATTAAGGGTGGCGCAGATGGTGCAGGAAGAAGGCGTGGGATACCCGATACTGTTAGGCGAAGAAAAAAAGATCAGGAAAATAGCGCTTGATAATGCTATCGATATAGATGGAATGCCCATCATTAACCCGAAAGATGATGAGCACGAAGAATTGAGGGATAGGTTTGGCGAGCAATTTTATAAAAGACGGCAGCGCAGGGGCGTTAACAAGCATGAAAGCTACAAGATGATGAGAGACCGCAACTATTTCGGCTGCATGCTGGTGGAAGCAGGCGAAGCAGACTGCATGATCAGCGGCCTTTCAAAAAATTATGCTGATACCATCAGGCCGGCTATACAGAGCATCGGTACAGAAGACGGCGTGAAAAAAATTGCAGGCATGTACATCATGCTTACCAAGCGCGGGCCTTTATTTCTTGCAGATACTACTATTAACTTTAATCCTACTGCAGAAGAGCTTGCAGAGATAACTTTGCTGGTGGCAAAAGAAGTACGGAACTTTAATATTATTCCGCGTATTGCCATGCTGAGCTACAGCAATTTTGGCAGCAGCGAAGGCGAAGAAGCCCGGCTGGTGCGCTGTGCCAGGGAGATTGTAAAAGAAAAGGATCCTAACCTTATCTGTGATGGTGAAGTGCAGGGCATTCTTGCTTTCAACAAAGAGATACTGAAAGATAATTATCCTTTTACCGAGTTATTAAACGGGGAAGTAAATACACTGATATTCCCCAATCTTGCTGCAGGCAATATTGCTTACAACCTGTTGCAGGAAGTAAGCGGCTTTGATTCTATCGGGCCTGTGCTGCTGGGATTGAAAAAGCCCGTGCATGTGTTGCAGTTAGGCAGCTCGGTGCGTTCTATATTCAATATGGTGCTGATAGCCGTGGTGGATGCACAGATGAAATGTCACCTGGATACACAGGAAGCGGTGAAGAAAAGCAAATGGTGGGGAAAGTTCAGGAAAACAGCGCATGATATGTAGATTTAAAGCCGCCACAGATTTCACAGATACACACAGATAAAATACAAAAGCCGCGAATCCCAGAAATTATCACAAATAAGCAAAGCTTATTTCTGTGTTGATTTGTGAAATCTGTGGCAAAATAATTCGTGGCTAACCAATTTGCGGCCAGCATGCAGCAACCAAACGACCATATCAGTAAAAAAAAGATACCCTTTCCTGTTAGTAAGCCTTTTAAAAAATATTTAAAGCGCTACGGCAGGGAAATCCCGTTGCCTGTATCTTATGAAACCTTAAAACATTTTGATGCCGGCATACCTGTAAAAGACCAGGAAGGAAAAGACACTTACTGGGAAACAGTTTTTTACAACCCCACGCTTACGGAAGAAATACAGCAGTCATTAAAAAGGGTATATTCCCTGTTAAAATCAAGCGGCAACCCGCAGGCGGAAGAGCACCTGCATATTGAAAGGATTGATTATTGCCTGTTCGGCAATTCAAAGCCTTTCCGCATCAAAATAGTGAACAACTACAATGATGTGTATGATTATTTCTACATCAAAGTGGCAGATGCGTCAAGAATATTCGGCATGGAGCTGGAGCATATCCTTTCCCCCTACTGGATACATTTTTTGGTGGATGACAATACGCTGGCAGAAGAGCATATTGCCGGTGTGCCGGGTGATATGTTCATCAAAGAGCACCTCAACCGCCCTGAATACAACCTGAAAAAAGTAGCCAAGGAATTTGTAAAATTCAATGAACGCTGCTTTGTACGATTGCTCGGCGATATGCGCAGCTATAATTTTGTATTTGATATTGTACAGGATTTTGACAATATACAATTCCGCATACGTGCCATTGATTTTGACCAGCAGAGCTATGAAGGCAGCAAGAATATTTACCTGCCGCAGTTTTTTAAAGAGAACCTGGTGTTTGTGCAAATGGTACAACAGTATTTACACAAAGATGTGATCACGCAATACATACAGGAAGAACGTTCCCAGATCATCATGCGGATAAAAGCCCAGCGGCAACGCCTCAGGGATTTAAGGGCCGCGGCCTCTGACGAGCCTTTATCCACTCCTGAAAAAATAAAGCAATTAGCCGCAGAGCTGGGAGAATACCATCACAACCCCGGAGATTTTACAAACTGTGACACCATGCCCAAAATAATGTACCAGCACCTGAAAGAGTTGCTGCTGGCTGAACACAAGAAACCGAAGGTGTTGTAATGGCTAAATTGTCAAATGGTTATTTTGTTCAGTGCTTTCTTGCAATAAAGAACTAAACAACCGTTCAGCAAAGTAACCATTCAGCAATTTCTAATTTCTTTTTCAATACTTTTGTTACATGACAATCTTTACCGATTTTGGCCGCTACCTGCTTATGCTCAAAGGCATGTTTTCCAAACCGGAAAATGTAAAAATGTACTGGAAGGAATTCATGCACCAGTGCAATGATATCGGCATTGGGTCGCTTGGCATCGTATGCATCATCTCCGTTTTTATCGGCGCCGTAAGCGCTGTGCAAACAGCTTATCAGATGGTAAGCCCTGTAATACCTAAAGAAACCATTGCACAAATTGTGAGAGACACGGTGATACTGGAATTTGCCCCCACTCTTGTTTGCATTGTGCTGGCTGGTGTGATAGGCAGCAAAATTGCCAGCGAATTGGGCAATATGAGGGTGAGCGAACAGATAGACGCACTCGAAATAATGGGCATCAACACCAAAGCATATTTAATAATGCCAAAAATTGCAGCATCGCTGGTTACCATTCCCATGCTGGTGGTGCTCTCAATGGTGTTGGGTATATGGGGCGGCAGGTTTGCCGGCACTGCATCAGGCATTTTATCTGTTGCACAATTTGACAAGGGGCTCCTCAATGCGTTTGTACCTTACAATGTAATATTCGCTTTGATAAAATCATACACATTTGCCTTTATCATCAGCAGCATACCGGCCTATTTCGGTTATTATGTAAAAGGCGGCGCTTTGGAAATTGGCCGCAGCAGCACCAAAAGCGTGGTAGTAAGCTGTATCATGCTGCTGTGTGCAGATTATATACTGTCACAGTTATTATTAAGCCCTCCGGGATAAATGAGTATTTTTTGTAACAAACAGTGGTGCTACTATCAACATCGTTGTGTCACTCACTTATACTTTTACAGCAATATGCAGCAAAATATTACCCTGGTTGTTTCAACTGGCAAACTATTTGAAATAAAAAGTAAAAACATTTAACGATGAAGCATCCAATCTATTTACTGTTATCTGCAACAATTATATTTGCAGGAACAGGTTGCGTAAGCTCAAAACAGTACAAAACACTCCAGGCCAACTACGACCAGTTGCGTAAAGACCTGGACGATTGCTACACTACCAGCCAAAGCTGTAAAAGAGATTTGGCAAGCGCCCAAACCCGTGTCAGCTCCCTGGAAGAACAGATACGATCAGAGCAAAACAATGTAACAGCCCTGCAATCAGCATTGGATAAATGTCTTTCTTCCTCCAGCCAGGGCAATGTAAATATTTCCAAGCTGGTGGATGAGATCAATGCTGCCAACAGCTATATCAAGCATTTGGTAAACGTAAAAAACACAAATGATTCCCTTAATCTTGTATTGACCAATAACCTCACCCGTTCATTAACCCGTGAAGAATCGCAGGATGTAAACGTGCAGGTATTAAAAGGCGTGGTATACATTTCGCTTTCAGATAACATGCTGTACAAATCCGGCAGCTATGAAATATCGGATAAGGCCTATGCATCGCTTGAAAAGATTGCAAAAATTATTTCAGATTACAAAGACTTTGAAGTGCTGGTGGAAGGTAATACGGATAATGTTCCCATCTCCCGTGAGAATATCCGCAACAACTGGGACTTAAGCGCTTTAAGGGCATCGTCTGTAGTGCAGGCATTGCAAACCCGGTTTGGCGTGGATCCTAAACGGCTTACTGCCGGCGGCCGTGGGGAATATAATCCTGTAGCCTCCAATGATACGCCCGACGGGAAGACCAGGAACAGGAGAACACAGCTTATCATCACACCCAAGCTTGACCAGTTTATGGAACTGATTGATAAAGCCCCGGAAGCTAAAACAGAAAATAAATAATTACAATAAAGGCCTGTAACTGTCTTTATAAACCAGCAAAGATTTGTAACCGCATGATTGAATTTAAAAACCTCTCTAAACAGTTCGGTGAAAAAGTAGTGCTGGATAATGTAAGCCACAGCATGAAATCCGGCATGTGCAACCTTATCATCGGCACCAGCGGCAGTGGTAAAACGGTATTGCAAAAATGCCTGGTAGGCCTGATAGAACCTGACAGCGGCGAAATTATTTATGATGGTGTAAGCTTTACCAATATGAATGATGAGCAGCGCAAAGAGCTGCGGCGGGAAATCGGGATGCTGTTCCAGGGCTCTGCATTATTCGATAGTATGACCGTAGAGCAAAATATCATGTTTCCTTTAGACATGTTTTCAAAACTAAACAGCGCTGAAAAACAAAAACGGGTGAACGAAGTGCTTGAAAGGGTAAACCTGGTGGATGCCAACAAGAAATTTCCCGCAGAAATAAGCGGTGGCATGAAAAAGCGGGTGGGCATTGCAAGGGCCATTGTGCTCAATCCCAAATATCTTTTTTGTGATGAGCCTAACTCCGGCCTTGACCCGCAGACCAGCCTCGTAATTGACAAACTGATCTACGACATCACCAAGGAGTTTAATATGACCACTGTTATCAATACGCATGACATGAACAGTGTGATGGAAATTGGTGAAAATATTTTGTACATGTACCAGGGCCAGCATGAATGGAGCGGTAATAATAAAGAGATCATCTTCTCTAAAAACGAACGCCTTAACAGCTTCATCTTTGCTTCCGAATTTTTAAAAGATGCCAAGGACATGCGTATGCTGGAAGCCAAGGGAAAGATCGATAACAACAGGAATATGGATGATTTACTGAAATAAATCTTATTGCTGTAATAAAATGTTTGGCATAATAAAATATAATGAGCTTTTCTCTCCAGATAATACCTGCTGCTTTATTAAGCCAATATAAAAACAGTTTTGATGCATCCCTGCAACAAAGCTTTGAACAACTGCATGACAGTGAATTGAGCATTGAAACGTTCAGCTTTTATACATCGGTATCTGCTGTCTTTTCATCAAAGATCGAAGGAGAAAATATTGAGCTGGATTCTTTTATCAAGCATAAACGCCTGGGCGTACATTATCAACCGGATTACACCCGGAAAATTGATGATCTGTATGAGGCATATTTATTTGCACAAAAAAACCAGCTTACCCCGCAAACATTTGAGCAGGCACATGCACAATTAACCAAACACATACTTCAGGGATCACAGCAGGGGAAATTCAGGAAAGGGAATATGTTTGTTGTAACCGAAGACGGAAAGATTGAATATGCAGCTGCAACACCGGAAAAAGTAAATCCTGAAATGCAAAAATTATATACAGACATTAAAACCCTTCTTGCTGCCCGCCTGGATTTTGAAGAAGTTTTCTTTTTTGCTTCACTGCTGCACTTGGTATTTGTAAAGATTCACCCGTTTGAAGATGGAAATGGCCGGGCCGCACGCCTGCTGGAAAAATGGTTCATTGCACAAAAGCTTGGCGGCAAAGCATGGTTCATCCAGAGCGAAAGACATTATTACGACCAGCACCAAACCTATTATAACAATATCCGCCAGCTTGGATTGGAATACGATGAATTAAATTATTCAGCAGCGCTTCCCTTTTTACAAATGCTCCCCGCTGCAATTCATTACAAATAAAAAACTTCCGGAGTTTTAATTCCGGAAGTTCCATTATGTAATAAATCAATTTACTGTGCCAAAGAGATCCTCACCTGCAAGCCTGCCCTTGTATTAGTGGTCGGCGGGCTGGATGAGATGTAAGGCGTTACTTTACGCTGGTCAAAGAAAAGCTTCACATTTACCCTGCTGCTTACAAAATAATCTATGCTGGGTGATAAGGTAACTTCTTTGCTGCCGCTGGTGGGCAGGGTAGCTTCCTGGTCAAGGCGGTTATTGATGGTAACGTTGTCCCGTATCCTGAAATCAAAACGGAAGTTAATTTCATTCTCCAGCTTATTGCCGCCATTTTTTCCTGCAAGGAACTTAGGTAAAGGGAACGGGAACTTCAATCCTTTTTTGCGGTAGCCGCCACCGATAGTATACTCTGTTGATCTTGTCTCGCTCAGCTGGAAGTCAACAAGGCTGAGGCTGAGCATTCGCTGCTTGGTAACTTCCACTTTTGCCTGCAGCTGGTTAGTGAACATCATGTCTATACCAAACAAAGGCCCAAACTGTTCCTGTATTGTAATATTCGGTATCAGGAAATAAGGAACATAGTTTTTGGATGCCGTGTCATAAAACGAAGGATAGCTGTAGCGTGACACATCCTCGTACAGCAAGGCGGAGTTAAAGCCGTTCATGCTCAGGTCGCCGGTATAGCCGTGCGACAGCGTAACATTACTGAATATTTTATCCAGCCCTTTTATCCTGCTTAATCCTGTATAATCAACTTTCCAGTTGGGCATGGGCAAAAACCTCTTGAAGGGATTGGAAGATATTTTTGAATTGCTCTGGTCAATCAACCCTATTTTATTCGGGTCTTTACCGGTGTAGGCCGCAATGAATGCCGGTATCAATACATCGGTTGCATATTTGCCATACCCATAATAATACCCTTCTGCATCTGGATTAAGAGTGGCGCCGCCTGCACCTTCCTGGTTATATTTATTGGCAAGCCCAAGGCGCTGTGAAATTACTTTCCTGTTTTCCTGGAACTGCAGGAACGTGGAAGACAATTGATTGGGATCAAATTTTCCAAACATTGTTTTCAATGCAATAAAGCTGATGTCAAAACTACCACCGGAGTATGGGCTAAGGTGACCGAAGTTTAAGCCCGTAGCCGTGGTATCTTTAAACAGTTCGGAATAATTTTTACTGAATGTTTTGGTAAGGTTCACCGAAATGGTCAAATCCCTTACCGGCTCCACCTGCGCTGTTAATGCCAATCGCTGGTTATACGATTGCTGGAAGATGGTATTGAACATTGAATCTTTGGAGATCAAATTTCGTTTAGCCGCCCGGTTGAGCCAGCTGGTATCCGGCTGCATGCCCAATACAAAATCAAGGCCGGGCTCCATGCTCTTCCAGTTTTGCCCGATGTATTCCGTGCTGTCCATATAGCCCGGCAGGCGTGTGTTGCCATTGTCAGATACAGACACGCTCACCTGCTTTACACTCGACACGAGCCTGCCGAATATCCTTGCTGCAAGGCCAAGATTGGGCAATGCATTCGGATCTTTTATTTTTTTCACTTTCAGCTTCTTCACTTCCTTCACTTTGATGCCGTCTTTTTTCACCCAGCGGTAAACGGTATCTGTTCTTGTGCGGGGTTCTGATGCCTTTGTATTTTGTCCCGGCGGCTGGTCAAGCGCACGGAAAAATTTGAACTTGTTATACAGCTTTGTAAAATCAAGCTGCACGGTGGCTTCTTTCGTTTGGCTGTTTTCCAGGATATTACCCAGCTCTACCGCCAGCCTTGAAGCGCCAATCCAGCGGTAAGTGGCCTGGTATTTCAGGTTCACCGCTGTCCAGTCTGTTACAGGAAATTTGGTAGTAGGCAATGTATAAGAAAAATTAGCAGTATGGTTATACAATGTATTCCTTCCGCCATTCAGCAGATTGCGCCATACGGTATCCCTTTTTTCTTTTGTATCCAGGCGGCCATAAGGTTCATCCACCCTGGAGTTGTTGGTAGCAGTAAAATCAAATGCAAACGAACGGGTAAAGTTCCATCTCAAAATATAATCCCTCTGCAGCACCAGGTACTTGTCGTATGTCTCGGGAATTTGGTATTTATCCGAGCCGATGCTCCTTGGCCTGATAGCACCAAACTGCCTTTGTATATCGGTACGGAAGCTCAACTGCGATGGCGCATAATTAAAGTTGAAATCTTTCACCAGGTCAAACCAGTGGTCTTTTCGCTTTTTAAAGAACTTGATATTTTTAAACGGCTCAATATATTTTGGTTGCGGTGCAAAATTATAGCCCAGCACACCGCGGTGCCTTGTTACTTCATTGCTTTCAATTAAAGGATTATGGGCTTTTGTATTGAAATAAGAATAGCTGATATCAAAATTGGAGATGTCGTAAATTTTGGGATTGCCCGTACCGGTCCGGTTCTTACGCACGTTGGTAAAGTTTACGGTAGTGGTGCTGGTAAAATCCACTGCCGCATTTTTGATAGAATCACGCTGTGCAGATGATTGGGCCGCACTTAATTTATCCTTCAGCTTGATGTCCATATCAAATGGATCATACTCAGGGTTGCTCACCGTTTGTGAATAGCTGGCAAACACGGGAATGGAAATCGCTGCTTTTTTAGGCAACAATTTTCCCAGTTCGATATTGGCCGATACATCAAGCTGTGTCATATTATCCCGGTATCGCTCATTCACCCTTTGCTCCAGTGTGCCAAAGCCGGTAGTGTGGGTGGCAATAGATGCCGTGACGGTGCCAAGGTCTGCCAACGTAATGTCCGCTCTCGCCATAGCGGCATAGCCTCCCTGCTCATTTATAGAGGTAAGCCTCAGTTCATTCACCCATATTTCGCCGCAGGCGGATGGGTTTTTGGCATTTTCCACACCTATTAATATGCCATGTATTTCCCCGAGGTTGGGATCACCCATTATCGAGTAGGTATGCCCGTTAGGCTGCAATTGCGGGTATGGTATATTCAGCGGCGCCCCGCTGGAATTACGGTTTGCTTTTAATTTGGGCAAAACAGTAAGATCAAGGTCAAGACTGTTCAATGCATTCCACAATGTATCATTATAAGCATCGCTGTTGGGATCCAGTGTATGCGCTGCCGTTAGTGGCGTCATGTGCAAAGGAATCTTTACTTCATAATAGTTGCCTGCAAAATCGCTGCCGATCCTTATCACTGCATTCAGTTCGCCGTCCCTGATGGCATCAGGTGTTTTCACTGCATTTTCTGCATGTATATACATAGAGAGCTTTCCAAACTGCCGGAAATCCCTGTTGGCAAAAGTTTGCTGCACACCCCTTGAATCGCCTTTTTCGAGATTGCAAAACTTCAATGACATGCTCTGTTCATTTTGCAAAAGCGTTACGCCGTTGTTGCTTTGTATCTGCTGGCGCTGTATGTCTTTGGGCGTACGGTATGGCAACGGGTCACGCTTGTCATTTTCTTCAATATTTACGCCATTCACATCAAAATCCGCATTGGTGGTTATCGGGTTATAATTACCTGTGGTATCAATTTTAAACTGGAAAGTGCGCCAGATATTCCTTGTTAATTGAAGCGAACCAAAACGGATTACCACCGAACTGTCAAAACCGGTAAGGAACATCCTGATAAAACGGATGGATTTAAAATCAGGGATATTGCCCACCCTTTTATTAAATGAGCCAATCGGTATCCTGAACTGGTACCATATTTCATTACGGCCTGTGCCGTTGGGCAGGTTGGTGATAGGCACTTCTTTTTTATCAACGATAAAGTTTTCACCAATATCCATTCCGTTACCCGGTGTGGGCGGCTTAATGTTTACGGTATATTGAAAATACTGCTCCGTTTCGTTCATCGTATTATCCCTGTTAATGTCTTCACCATCGGGATACAAAGTAGCGGCAGATGAAAATACAGAAGAGCCGTCACTTACGGCAGAGTTGCCCTGCGGGCCGTTATAATTTTTATAGCGCTGCACAATGCCGTCCTGGCCACCAAAAGCAGGATCCCTGTACCATACATAATCATCCTGCGAAGGATCGTTTTGCACCTGCTGCAATGCAGCAGGATTCAGCATCCCGGCAAGGCTGTTCAGGTAAGGAGAAAATTTTACCCTTTCAGAATCATTGTTCATGCCATCAAGGCCCACATCCTGGTAAGGCCTGTCGGCAGGCTCATTGCTGAAAGCATTGGTTACCTGTATGGGGTTTAAAGGAACCCTGCCCCAGATAGTAGTATCTGTGGGCTGGTTGGAAGTAGGCGTGGGTAAACCGTTTTCATAAAAACGCTTGCCGTCTTTCAAAATATCTTCAGAGATATTACCCAGGTTGAAATACAATTTACCGCCGCTGGAATTTGTCTGGTCCCTGTTGCCGAATTTCACAAACGGGTCCTGCATCCAGAATTCGATGAATTCAATATTGGCCGTTTCAAAATCCGTCTGGTCAATATTACGCATCAGGCCACCCCATTTTTGTGTGGGGTTTCTCAAACGGTTATTTGCGTCTACGCTTGCGGGTGAGTTATCAAAATTGTAAGGGCCTTTTTCTGTTGGATAATAAGCAAGATCAAAAGTGGTGAGCTGGTTTTGGCCATAGTCTGTTGTCCTTTGCGGAAATATTTCGCTTTGCTGTACCAGCCTTGAACGGGGATCGCTCAGTTCATCCCTGTTTTCACCCAACGGGTTATTGGCGCCCCTGAACTGCTGCAATGCCGGCTCTATCTGGTACCAGGCAATCTTTGCCCTGTTCTTGCCATAATCAAGCGAAGCGGTTGGCTGCAATGCTTCAGGAAATAATATTTGAGAAGTATCTATATCACTAGTGGCGCCCTGTGGCGTAGATGCAAGCGCCCAGCTTACGGCAGGAAAACGGAGGTCAATGCCACTGCGGCTACCTTCAAAATCATCAATGTATACAGTGCCTGCGCTGCCCGAACCAATTTGCGGTGCATGGCCCGGCTTCAGCATGGCGCCTTCTGCATAAAAATTAATGGAAGACGGCGCTGTGGTGGAATAGAAAGGCAGCTTGTCCAGTATCTTGGTGAGCCTCGGCAATTCTTTGCGGTAGCTTACATCAAGCCCGTACATTTTATTGCTGATAGGCTCTTCGCCCAAATTATTTTTAGTGAAGAAGGGCCTTTCACTGAGCTTTACCATGGTGCCGCCCAGTGCCAGCTGCTCTTTCAGCTTATCTATTGCCATATAATCAAGCCGCAGCGCCGTATAGTTTCTTTGCTGTATGCCAAAAGCCGCATTGTTTTCAAAATTCACCTGCACGGGCAGCCCTGCATTCAGTATGGCCTGGTTGGTCACTTTAATAGTACCAAGGTCATAGTTGATATCATAGTCCGTCCCTTCTATCAGTGTTTGCCCGCCGGCAGTAACTGTTACACTTCCTTTGGGAATATTGTAACCAATGCTGATATCCGAAGAACCCGAGGTGCGGGCGGAGCCTTTCAATACAAAACGGTTTAAGTTGGGGTATTGCTGCGCTACTGCTTTGATGGTATCATACAGGGCATAATACAAAGTATCTTTTGCTGTAGATGGCACTACGTTGTAAATCTGTGATGCAAGGTCACGCCCAAAAGGCTCCAGCACAGGAAACACAATGCGGCTGTATTGCGACAGCACCGTATAGCCTTCCACAAAGTCAAACACACCATCCGGCTGCGGATCATTTTGGTTATTGAGCCTGTCCAGGTTTACAAGTGACAATATGGGTGTGCCCTGGTTTTTATCGCCGAACGGCACATATCTTTTCCAGCCCTGCCCCGGCTCCTGGTACAATAAGTTTATTTTAAAATCCTGCGGGCTCAATGTGCCATAGCCCACGGAATACACATTCTTCATCATCCATTGCCAGATAGGAAGGTTGGGGCGCTGTGAAGTGGCTTTTAATAATTTTAAAAACAATACCTGCTGTGTGGCCACGGTGCTGTCAGGCGTTATGTCCTGCGAAAACTCACCCACCTGGTACACATGGCCGTTGTAAGAATATTGATATGCCACTGCCAGCACTTCATCTGCCTGCAAAGGCTGGCTCAGTGAAATGTATCCCGCCTGCCTGTTGAAATAATACTGCGTGGAATCTAATTTACGGGCATAGGTTTTTTCATAATCCTGCACCGGCAGCAAACCATAAGACTGCAGGCTGGTAAATACGGTGGAAGGCTGCCTGTAAGCCGGGTTGCTTCTTAGTATGCTGAACAGGTTGTTGGCATTATTATCCGGCACATTGGCATAGGTTGATTGCTGCTGTATAATATCGCTGCGGTAAGGATTATTTTCACCGAGGTCCATAAAGCCCACTACATCTCTCGTATTGACAGTAGTGCCGTTTTTATTGGTTACCCACACTTCCAGGCGCAGTATCTGCACAGGCGTGGTAACTGCCGGTATTTTTGACAGCACTTTGTTGTAGTTGTCTTTAAAATACTGGCCCAATAAAAAGTGGCGGTTCTCTTCATATTCATCGGCTTTCACTTCTATCGGCTGCGATGCCGCCCCTCCCTGCAAATTCACCGACTGGCGCTGCGATTTTTGATTGGCTATTACCGCTGTTACATTCAGCTTGCCAAACTGCAACTGTGTTTTTAAACCAAACAATTGCTGCGAACCGGGAATGAACGTGCTGCGGGAAGAAAACTGCACCACGCCTGCTTCAAATCTTTTAATGATCTCATCATCCTGTCCGGTATAGTCAAGCTTCAGCTGGTTTTCCTGCCCAAAATTGGCAAGGGTATTATAGGCAATGGGGAATTTCAGCTTATCACCGATGTTGGCATTTACATTCACCTGGGCGTTCATGTTAAAGTCGAGGCCGCCATTCTTTCTTGCCCTTTCCGGCAATGTAGGGTTCTTGATATTCTGCCCCTGGTAACCGGCCATGATGTCCACGTTGCCCTGTGGTGCTATTTCAATTTTTCCGTTGCCAAACAGGCGGTTGAAAAGGTTATCGTATAAAGAGAGTTTGGGCCTTGCTATTTTCCGGTTAAGCAGGTTCATGGTATTGGCACGCTTTTGCCAATAATCCACTTCGGCCTGCCTGCCACGCATAGCCCAGTATTCTTCGGCTGTGTAAGTAACCGGGGTGCGGTAATATTTGCCCCCTATTTTTTCATACACCGTGTATGTTTGTGTGGCAGGATCATACCCCACAGAGTCTGTAATATTTGAAGGCAGGCGAAAATCGTAAGTGCTCCTTTGCCCGGAACTTAAAAAATCCCCCTGCCGGTCATTGATAGGAAAAGGCAAAGGCCCAACGGGTTTAGGATCGGGAAAAGAATCGGGGATATTTGCTGTAACAGGGGCAGCAGCAGCATTGTTGGCAGCGCCGGTATTATTGGAAGGAGGCGGGGATTGCGGCTTGACAGGGTCTTTTTTATCTTTATCCTGTGCATGAACGGGCACAGCTATTGCCATCATCAATAACCCCAAAAACCCAATAAAGCCACTGCTGTCGGGTAACAATTTTTTGTTAAGCAACATTCCAAGTTAGTTAAGGTAAAATTCCGTCAAATTGTTTTCAGTGCTTTTTTTATGAGGTCTTCTAAATTATTAATACCGGGTTCAGTTTTAATTGTTTTTTGTATGGCCGCTTCTGCCATTGGTTTTGATATCCCAAGGGCCGTCAGGGCATTTAACGCATCCTGGCCCAAACTATTGCCTCCTGCAGCCGGAAAATCAGTACCAACGGGCATTTTACCCATTTTATCCTTCAGCTCCAGTACCAGCCTTTCGGCTGTTTTTTTCCCTATGCCTTTGATGCTTTCAAGCAGTTTTACGTTGCCCTGCGTAATGGCAGCGCTGATTTCGGCGGGTTTCAGGTGAGACAACATCATTCTTGCAGTTGCTGCACCAATACCCGAAACGCTTACCAGTTGTATAAACAGTTCCTTTTCCGCTTTGTCAAAAAAGCCAAACAGGGTGTGGCCGTCTTCTTTTACCTGCAAATAAGTGAACAGCCTGCCTTCATTTAACTGCTGGATATGCCCATACGTGTTCAGGCTGATGTTCACCTCGTACCCTACCCCATTTACATCTACATATACCTGTGCAGGATTTTTTAACGTGAATGTTCCCTTGAGGTATGCGTACATGATATAACAACTAGGGAGCGAATATAGGGAAAAATGTGTTTGATAGCGGCAAAACAGCGCTTGCTATATTTCCATTACTTTTGCCAAATTATAACCAGCAAGCTGGCAAATCAGTATATTAAACCAAGCTATACCTATGCAAAAAATTACTGCCGCCATTACCGCCGTGGGTGGATACGTACCTGAATACAGGCTTACCAACGCCATCCTGGAAACAATGGTGGATACCAACGATGAATGGATACGCACCAGGACGGGCATTGAAGAAAGGAGGATATTAAAAGGCGAAGGGCTGGCCACGTCTGACATGGCTGTGCCGGCAGTGCAGGAGCTATTGAAAAAAAGGGGAATCGGCGCAGAGGAAATTGACTGTATGATAGTGGGCACCGTTACACCGGACATGGTTTTTCCCGCCACGGCCAATATTGTTTGCGATAAAATAGGCGCTGTAAATGCCTGGGGCTTTGATGTAAGCGCTGCCTGCTCCGGTTTTTTATATACACTTACCCTTGGCGCCACGATGATAGAAAGCGGCCGTTATAAAAAAGTGGTGGTGGTAGGCGCTGATAAAATGAGCGCTATTGTAGATTATACCGACAGGGCCACCTGCATTATTTTTGGCGATGGCGCCGGCGCTGTTTTATTGGAGCCTTCGGCAGACAATAATGGTATAAAAGACAGCCTGCTGAAAAGCGATGGCAGCGGCAGGCAATACCTCCACATGAAGGCCGGCGGTTCTTTAAAACCTGCCAGCCATGAAACTGTTGATGCAAAGGAACATTATGCTTACCAGGACGGGCAGCCCGTATTTAAAGCTGCCGTAAAAGGCATGGCTGATGCTGCTTATGAGCTGCTGCAAAGAAATCATCTGACGGGGGACGATATTGCATGGCTGGTTCCCCACCAGGCCAATAAAAGGATCATTGATGCCACTGCCAGCCGCATGGGCCTGGCTCCCGAAAAAGTAATGCTGAATATCCAGCGCTACGGCAATACTACTGCCGCCACCATTCCGCTTTGCCTGTGGGAATGGGAAAAACAATTGCACAAAGGCGATAAGATAGTGCTGGCTGCTTTTGGCGGTGGGTTTACCTGGGGGGCCACGCTGGTGGAATGGGCGTATGATACGAAGTAATTGTATTTGAAATAAAGCTTACTATGCCGGTTACCCGCAGTAATGGGCACTTTAGTACCCTGGCCGTAATGCCCGACAGCCTTAAAAAATACGATTGCAAATATAATTCCAATTAATTATTTTTGTTTATCCGCTGACCTATTTAAACCTTAGAAATAAAACCTATTACAATGAAATTCTTTTACCCCAAAACAGGGCAGGCCCTGTTTTTTATTTTGCTCACCTGTTTTACCAGCTATGCCAATGCACAATTGCAGGCAAATTTTACAGTGGATAAAACCGGGGGCTGTTCTCCTTTGAATGTACGCTTTACCAATACAACCACCGGCGCCTCTGCTGCCGCTACCTGGGCATGGAATTTTGGTAATGGCAATACTTCCACCCTGAAAGATCCCGGCGCCAGCTATTTTACAGAACAAGCCTATACTGTAACCCTCACCGTTACAGACGGTGCAGCCACCAGCACCAAGAGCACCAGCATCACGGTATATAAAAAACCAACAGTAGATTTTTCAGTAGCACCGGCTAACGGCTGCGTACCGTTAAGTGTAAGCTTTACTGCCATTGCCACAGCAGGCGACGGCACTATCGCCAACTATCTCTGGGATTTTGGCGATGGCAACAATGTGCAGGGTGCAGCGCTAAGAACTACCACCCACACCTATACGCTGCCGCAAACTCCGCCTGTTACGCTTAATGTTACCAATAGTTTTGGTTGCTACACCACCATTACCAAAAGCAACCAAATAACAGTTACCCCTGCTGTAACAGCAGCATTTACCACTTCCGCACAAAGCCTTTGCAATGCAGGCGAATCCATTACCTTCAGCAACAACAGCACGGGTAGCGGCACACTTACTTATAGCTGGGATTTTGGCGATGGCACAGCCCTTAGTAACCTTGCATCACCGGTGCATGTATATGCCACCCCCGGCTCTTTTATTCCAAAGCTTACGGTTACCAGCAGCGATGGCTGCAGTGATACACGAACAGCTCCTGCCGTGAATGTGGCAAATTTTGTATCTGACTTCAGCGTACCGGCAAAAATTTGCCAGAATACAGATGCCACTTTTACCAATAACAGCACCAGCGGCGCCAGCAGAACAGAATGGTACTTTGATAACGGGTATGTATATTCTTATTACAATAACTATAGCGACCGCTTTAATATACCGGGCACGCATACACTAAAATTAGTGAACTGGTATGGCACCTGTTCGGTGCCCGTCAGCAAAACTTTCACAGTAGAAGCCTCGCCGGTGCTGTATGGTTTTTTATCAGAATTGCAGGGGGCATGCGGAGTGCCGGTCACCATCCGGTTTACTGATACCTGCAGCACTGCTGTAAGCTGGAAGTGGGCGTTGGGTTATTATGGAGGCACACAGTTTGCCACTACCCAAACAGCCTCCCACACTTTTACCGCAGGCTACGGAGAGTATGTATATCTTACAGTAACCAACAGCAACGGCTGCAGCACCAGCACGCAGAAGTATATTAATTACCAGGCGCCGCAGGTAAATATTTATCCCACGAACGCTTATGAAGGGTGCGCCCCCATGAGTATAAATTTCAGGGCCAATCCTGATAGTATCATCCAGAGCTTTAAATGGAATTTTGGCGATGGCGCTGCCATAGATACCAACAGGTCCCCCACGCACATTTACACCACCTCTCCCACTACCGGTGTTTCTCTTCAATACATCACTACCGGCGGCTGCACCGGCACCGTTTATTTTGGGAATGTTCGTATAGTAACCAAACCAAATTTTAATATTACTTCTTCTCCATCAGCAACGGTATGTGGTGACGATCCCGTCACTTTTACTGTCACGCCTCCGGCCGGGGGGTGGGTATACTACTGGTACTTTAATGATACTGCCGCCAGTTATTATGATGGATACAGCGCATCTGTCATTCATAAATTCCGGTATGATACTACTTATACTATAAAGTTGGTTATTGAAAATAGCAGCTGCCGGGATACTGTCATCAAAACTAATTTTATAAAAGTGCTGCCGCCATTTCCGCATATAGACCAGTTTTTAAACACCTGCAATGGCAACCGCGGCACTGTCCGGTTTACAGAAAGCTCTGCGAAAGCCCAGCAATGGAGCTGGAATTTTGGTGACGGAACAACAGAAACCTATACTGCAGCAAGGGATACTATCACTCATAATTACACTGCCACAGGCGCTTATAAGGTGGTGCTTAGCACTACCAGCGGGGCCTGCACTGTAAAAGATTCTATTACTGCTTATGTATTGCTGAAGCAAAACCCTTTGCTCACCTGTACGGAAAACAGTACCTGCAACAATAACCCGGTATCTATGCAGCTATCAGGACTGGCCACTAACCCATATTCTTCCTGGTACTATGGAGAATATTCTATTTACAAAAAAGAGTATGGGGATGGCAGCGTATGCAATGCCACGGATAATAACTATAATTATTATTTTCAGAATGGAATTGACTTAACGCTTTCTAATTTTGAATCAGGCCAGTCATCTATCCGTATCATTACTATGTCCGGTTCCTTTGGCTGCACTGATACCAGTAATTTTGTTCCGCTCCGTATCCACGGCCCTGCTGCAGGATTTTTAAAGGCACCGCATTCCGGTTGCTTTAAAGACCCGGTTGCATTTACAGATACCTCTCATACTTATGGCGGTATTGCCATCATAAAATGGGAATGGAGCTTTGGCGATGGCAGCCAGCAAATTCTTACCAGCGGCGGAAGCACTACGCATTTGTACCCCAGGCCGGGATATTATTATGTTACCCTGAAAGTAACAGATGCCGATGGCTGCAGCAGCCAAACCCAGGACTACCAGCATTATATTGCAGTAGGCGGCCCCAAAGCAGATTTCAATGCTTCTTCATTTGCTGTACCTGTAAACAGCGCTGTTAATTTTTATAACGCTTCTTCATTCTATGATTATTATTGTTCGCTGCAATGGATATTCAGCGATGGCACCACTTCTGCCAGTTCGTACCCAAGCTTTTTTTACGGCACGCAGGGCAGCTATCCTGTTACACTTATTACTACTAATTCGCAAACAGGCTGTACTGATACTATTACAAAAACCGTTACCGTAAGAAAAGTGAACAGCGCTTTCACCTATAATCTTTCTTATATTAACAGCAATGCCTGCCCGCCGGTAATTGCTACTTTCAGCAGCATTTCTTCCAACGCTGTAAGGCTTTCGTGGGATTTTGGCGATGGCAGCAGTGCCGGTAATCAACGGTCAGTATCGCATACATATAAGAACCCCGGTATTTACAGGGTAGTGCATTATAGCTATGACAGCAACAACGGAGTGGACAGCACAGAAGATTTTATCGAAGTGAAAGGGCCATATGCTTTGCTTAAAACCGACAATCTTTTTGCCTGTGGCACATTGCAGGCAAGGCTTACTGCAGAAGTACGCAATGCTGCAGATTATACATGGGATTTTGGCGATGGCACTGTGGTGCCGGGTACAGATACCTTTGCCGTGCATCAATATCTCACTCCCGGTATTTATGCCCCCTCATTAATTTTAAGGGATGCAGGCGGCTGCACAGCTACTTCTGTTTTGCCAGACAAAATAGTGGTGGACAGCCTCGCAATATCTTTTACCCCTGTACCGGCCAGCCTGTGCGATTCCGGCCAAAGCAATTTTACAGCGCAGGTAAACAGCTTATCAAACGCCGCTTTGCAAACTGTACTGCAATACACCTGGGTTACCGGCGGAACAACGCCGGATACAAGCCACACAATAGCAAGCAATCATTATTTCAATACTACCGGTACGCATACGGTAAAGCTTACAGTTTCATCTCCTTACGGTTGTGAAAAGACTATTGACAAAACAGTAGTGGTAAACCCCGGCGTAGCGGCAACGATTGCCGGTGTTAATGATATTTGCCAGGGTGGCAATACCAGCTTTACAGGCAGCGCCACACCGGCCGGCAGCACATTGCAATGGAAATGGGATTTTGCCAATGGCAACACATCCGCTGTTGCAAAGCCTCCTGCCCAAACTTTCAATACTGCCGGCCTGCAACAAATTTCGCTGCTGGTAAGTAACGGCACCTGCGCCGATACGGCTTATCATTCTTTAATGGTAAATTCAAAACCAGTTATAAATATTACGCCGGAAAATCCTTTTGTGTGCAAAGGCAGCACAATTACCCTAACTGCAGCAGGTGGTACGGCATACCAATGGTATAAACCAGGCAGCACAGCCATAATTTCTTCTGCTGCCGGTATCCCGGTAAGCCCTGTTACAGGCAGCTCCTACATAGTAAAAGTGACCAATATACACGGCTGCAGCAGCACCGATTCTGTATTTGTAAAAGTGATCGATCCTGTTCAGCTCACCGTGCCGAAAAACCTTTTTGCCTGCCAGGGCCAACGGGTGCAGCTAAACGCAACAGGCGCAGCAACCTATCAATGGATTGATATTACCGATGGCATCAGTGATGTGTCAATAGCCAATCCAACGGCATTGTCACCGGGTTCTGTTTCTTATACAGTAGTGGGTTATTCGGAAAATAATTGTTTTACCGATACAGCCAAAGTGGCGGTACGCATCAGCCCTTTGCCGGTAGTAGATGCAGGTGCCAACCAGGAAGTAATGAGCGGCAGTACTGTTAGTTTAACCGCCACCGTTAGTGGCGCCGAAAGCTGGAGCTGGTCGCCGGGTACTTTTTTAAGTTGTACTGACTGCCTTGACCCTGTGAGCAGGCCTGTTTCCACCATCACCTATACGCTGCAGGCTGTGAATGCAGATGGCTGCAGGGCAAGCGATTTTGTTACCATCAAAATGTTATGCAAAAGCAACCTGGTGTTTATTCCCAATGCTTTTTCTCCTAACGGGGATACCAAAAATGACCGCTTCATCATTACCGGCACCGGCCTTACAGGCATCCGTTCCGTTATTATTTACAACCGCTGGGGCAAAGTAATGTTTGAAAGAAAAGGCGTTGCTATTGATGACCGCAACAATAGCTGGGATGGCACCTGCAACGGCGAACCGCAGGATCCCGGCACTTATGTATATTTTATTCAGACAGTGTGTGAAGACGGAGATATTTTTACGTACAAGGGAACTGTTACGCTGGTGAGATAGTTGACAGGAACAAAATCCTGATATCAATGCTACATCAGTTTTAAAGTATAGCTAAGTATTGTTACCTCAAAGCCGCTAAGTATTAAAAACTCTTTGCGCCTTTTTGCCTTAGCGGTAAAATTCAAACCGCATCCTGTTCCATTGCATGGAACCGCCAGACCGGAAAAAGGGTTAACTTGTGCCATGGAATTACAAAGAGATATACGGTTGGCCGTACTGATAGATGCCGATAATGTGCCTTACAGCAATATCAAAGGCGTGATGGAAGAGATCGCCAAATACGGTACACCCACTTTCAAAAGAATTTACGGCGACTGGACAAAGCCCACTGTTAGCGGGTGGAAAGGCGTGTTGTTAGAGAATGCTATCACTCCCATCCAGCAATACAGCTATACGCAGGGAAAAAATGCGAGCGACAGCGCCCTCATCATTGATGCAATGGATATTTTATATTCAGGGAGAGTGGATGGTTTCTGCATCATCTCCAGCGACAGTGATTTTACAAGACTGGCGCTGCGGCTAAGGGAAGCCGGCATGAAAGTGATCGGCATCGGCCAAAAGAAAACACCCAATGCTTTTATTGTAGCCTGCGATAAATTCATTTACATGGAGATCATCCCGCAGTTCAGCGAAGCAGAAACGGAGGTGGCGGAAGCAAAAACAAAAACCGCCAAACCGGCACCCAAAGCCTCTGTTGATAAACTGAACAGGGAAACATTAAAGCTAATCAGCACCACCATTGATGATTTGGCGGATGAAAACGGCTGGGCTTTTTTAGGGGATGTAGGAAATTTGTTATTGAAAAAACAACCCAATTTTGACCCGAGGAATTATGGTTTTCAAAAACTTTCTCCGTTAATAAAATCATTGCCGCAGTTTGAAGTTGAAAACAGGCAGACGGATAAGGCGGGGATTAAATTGGTGTATATTAGGAAGAAGGAATAATCCGTTTCTTGTCTCTCGTTGTTTGTTTCTCGTTTCTCGTTGAGAACTTTCGGTTTGTAGTTTCTTTAACTATGGACTATTAACTATTCACAATAACTTTAAACACTTATTCAAACTCTCTTTCCATTCAGGTATTACCACATTAAATGTCTGGCGGATCCTGGTTGTATCTAAAACAGAATAGGCAGGGCGCTTTGCAGGCGTGGGATATTGAGCAGTGGGAATGGGGTTGACAACACATTTGCTGCCGGTTAATTCTTTTATAGCTGTTGCAAATTCGTACCATGTAATTATTCCATGGTTGGAAAAATTATAAATACCCGGCGTAACATTTTCCCCTGAAACAATATCCATGATAGCTTCGGCCAGGTCAGCAGCATATGTGGGGCAGCCCTGCTGGTCGTTCACCACGTTAATGCTTTCCCTTTCTTTCATCAGCCGCAGCATGGTTTTTACAAAATTATTTCCAAAGGATGAGTACACCCATGAAGTGCGGATAATAATGCTTCCGGGATTATTTTGCACTGCAAGCTCTTCGCCTTTTAATTTGGAAGCGCCATAAGCGCCAACAGGGTTTACAGGATCATCTTCTTTGTATGGAGCCGTTGCCGTTCCGTCAAAAACGTAATCGGTGGAAACATGAATGAATAAAGCATTGTTTTCTTTGCAAAAGGCAGCTACAGTGCCGACAGCATCTCCATTTACTGCAAAGGCTTTTTCTTTTTCTGCTTCTGCTTTATCAACCGCCGTGTACGCTGCACAGTTTATGCAAACATCTATCTCGTGAGTTTGAAAATATTTTTTTACGGCATCTGCATCATCAATCGGGAGCTCTTCTTTTGTAACAAATAAAAAATTGTATGCAGGAAATTTTGCAGCAATTACCTGCATTTCATTTCCCAATTGGCCGTTGGCGCCTGTTACTAAAATGGTTTTTGAAGGCATTCCTTTGATTACACGAATTAAAACTAATTACACGAATTTCTCTTGCTTGATTTGAGCCAGCTAAACTTTTCTGTATTCAAAATTATTTACACAGTTATCAATGCCCGGGAGTACAATGTCTTTATCCGACACTAATGCTTTATCCGCAGGTATTTTCCAGTCGATATTCAGTTTAGGATCGCTATATAAAATACCACCCTCGCTTTGCTTATTGTAAAATCCATCGCATTTATACATCACTTCCGCAGTTTCAGTTAATACAGAATAGCCATGGGCAAAACCTTTGGGTACCAGCAATTGTTTTTTATTTTCTGCTGATAATTCTATTGCAAACACATGGCCAAATGTGGGAGATCCTTTGCGTATGTCCACTGCCACATCCAGTATCGCCCCGCTTAAAGCCCGTACCAGTTTTGTTTGTGCATAAGGCGCCAGTTGGTAATGCAGCCCACGGATAACGCCATAAGAAGACCTTGCCTGGTTGTCCTGCACAAATTTCATGTCAAGGCCTTCGGCCAAAAAAGTATTTTCGTTATAGCTTTCAAAAAAATAACCGCGGCTGTCTTCAAATACCCGTGGCTCAAATACTAACAAATCGGGAATGGGAGTTTTGATAAAAGGCATTTTAATTGATAATTTTTTAATTGATAATTGATAATGTTTTATCTATGGATGTAATTTCAACAACTGATAGTTTCTTTAAATTAAAAGAATTATCAATTACCCTATTATCCATTATCAATTACTATTTCTTTACTATAGATCCTTTTAAAGTATTCTATCGTTTCCGTAAGGCCATCTTCAAATTTTTTGTCCGGTGTGTAGTCCAGTAAGTTTTCTGCCAATGAAATATCCGCCAGCGAATCCCTGATATCTCCTGCACGGGGCTGCCTGTGCACAGGGTTTGCATTGCTCTGCAAATGATCTTTACAGGCATTGAATAAATAATTTACGGAATAATTTTCTCCCACGGCAACATTGTACGCTTTATTCAACGCAGCAGCATTACCTGTAAGCATTCCTTTAATATTCACCTGCACCGCATTGTCCACAAAAGTAAAATCCCTTGTTTGTTCGCCGTCACCGTTGATATATACCGGTTCATTTTTCATTAACCCTTTTACAAACAAAGGTATTACCGCTGCATACGGCCCATCAGGATCCTGCCGCGGCCCGAAAATATTAAAGTAGCGGAAGCCCATTAATTTCAGCCCGTACACATCGGCAAAAATCTGTGCATACAGCTCATTTGTTTTTTTAGTGGCTGCATAAGGCGATAAGCAATTCCCCAGCTTGTCTTCTTTTTTAGGCAGTGTGGCTTCATCGCCGTAAACGGAAGAAGATGATGCATACACCAATTGCTTCACATTATTGTCCACTGCTGCTTTCAGCATATTGATGAAGCCACTTACATTCACATCATTAAAAAGTACCGGCTCCAGGATAGAACGCGGCACAGAACCTAATGCCGCCTGGTGGCTTACATAGTCAATGCCTTTGCAGGCCCGCTGGCAGGTTTCCAGATTCCTTATATCACCTTCAATAAATTCAAACTGCGGGTATTGGCTGAGGATGGCAAGGTTTGCTTTTTTGCCGTTGGCCATATTATCAAGCACCCTCACTTTTTTTACGCCGTGCTTTAGTAAATATTCAGCAATATGGCTGCCAATAAAACCGGCGCCGCCGGTAACAAGAAAAGAAGAACCCGAGATATCTTTTGAATGAAACATTTTTTGATTTTGGATTGAAGATTTAATATTGAAGATTTCTGAGGCTTCCTTAATAGAATTAACCGCACTAAATATTCAATCTTACATAAACAATATTAAATCTCTTAAAGGCTCCAGTAAACCCTGTTTTTTATTTTGTTCCTGTAAATGCCTTTCAGGTCTGCTATCAATGCCTGAGGCTTGGTAATACCGGCAAAGTAAGCATCATCAAACGCTTTATAGGCACTATGCGGCACCGTTACTATCACCGCATCATAGTCATTGCCGATAGCATCGTTCAGATCAAAGCCATATTCATGCTTTACTTCATCACTTTCTGCATGCGGGTCAGTTACGTGCACATTCAGTGAAAATGATTTCAGTTCTTTTATCACATCGGCCACTTTGCTGTTGCGTATATCGCTTACATTTTCTTTAAAGGTGGCGCCCATCACCAGCACCTTTGCATTTTTAACATTACCGTTGTTCTGGATGATGTGCTGCAATACTTTTTTTGCCACATAGCCTGCCATACCATCATTGATAACACGGCCTGCCAAGATTACCTGGCTATCATAACCCAGCTCCTTCGATTTGTGTGTGAGGTAGTATGGGTCAACGCCAATGCAATGGCCACCAACAAGCCCCGGCTGGAATTTTAAAAAGTTCCACTTGGTACCTGCAGCTTCCAGTACTTCAAAAGTATTGATGTCCATTTTATCAAAGATGATCGACAGCTCGTTCATCAATGCAATGTTCAGATCCCTTTGTGTGTTCTCAATAATTTTAGCTGCTTCTGCCACTTTGATGCTGGATGCCTTGTGCACACCGGCTGTTACCACCAGTTCATACACTTTTGCAATCACATCCAGCGATTCTGCATCGCAGCCGCTTACCACTTTCACAATTTTGGCCAGCGTATGTTCTTTATCGCCGGGATTGATCCTTTCAGGAGAATAACCCAGCTTAAAATCAACTTTGTTTTTTAAGCCTGATAGTTTTTCAATGATGGGCAAACAATCTTCTTCCGTACAGCCGGGATATACCGTACTTTCAAACACTACGTAATCTCCTTTCTTTATCACTTTGCCAATTGTTTCACTTGCTTTTTGCACAGGAACTAAGTCCGGCACATTGTGCTCATCCACAGGAGTAGGCACAGCCACAATAAAAAAGTTGGCCTGCTTCAGCACTTCCAGGTCATTGGTAAATTCAATATCGCAGCCTTCAAATGCAGCTGATTCCAGCTCCTGGCTGGGGTCAATGCCATTACGCATCATCTCCACCCTCTTGGCATTGATGTCAAAGCCGATCACTTTTATTTTTCTTGCAAATTCAAGCGCAATGGGCAAGCCCACGTAACCCAAACCGATAACGGCTAATTTCTTTTTCTTATCAATCAGTTCCTGGTACATTATTTCTGATGTATGATTTATGATGTCTGGTATTTATTTCCTGCTCTGGAATTCCTTCGGCTGCTTGTATAGTTCATCATGCGGCAAAGATTTAAAATAGTCGTATGTTATTTTCAAACCTTCTGCCCTGCTCACCTTTGGCGACCAATCCAAAATCTCTTTTGCCCTTGTGATATCCGGCTGCCTTTGCTTGGGGTCATCCACCGGCAATGGCTTATAAACAATTTTTTGTGTGGTGCCTGTCAGCCTGATGATTTCTTCTGCAAATTCTTTCAATGAAATTTCATCAGGGTTGCCCACATTTACAGGATTTACGCAATCACTCATCAGCAGCCTGTAAATACCTTCTACCAGGTCATCAACATAGCAGAAACTTCTCGTTTGGCTGCCATCACCAAATACGGTCAGGTCTTCCCCCCTCAATGCCTGGCCAATGAATGCAGGCAATGCCCTTCCGTCATTCAAGCGCATCCTTGGCCCGTAAGTATTGAATATCCTTACGATCCTTGTTTCCACGCCGTGAAAAGTATGGTAGGCCATTGTCATGGCTTCCTGGAAACGTTTGGCTTCATCGTACACACCACGTGGCCCCACAGGGTTTACATTGCCCCAGTATTCTTCATTTTGCGGATGCACTAATGGATCGCCATATACTTCACTGGTGCTGGCTACTAATATCCTTGCTTTTTTTGCCAATGCCAAACCCAAACAATTGTGTGTGCCCAACGAGCCCACTTTCAATGTCTGGATAGGTATCTTTAAATAATCTATCGGGCTGGCCGGTGAGGCAAAGTGAAGGATATAATCCAGCTCGCCGGGAATGTGAATGAATTTTGAAACATCATGATGATAAAATTCAAATTCCTTCAGCTTAAAAAGATGTTCAATATTCCTGAGGTCGCCGGTGATCAGGTTGTCCATGCCGATGACATTGAAACCTTCCTTAATGAACCGGTCGCACAAATGCGATCCTAAAAAACCGGCGGCGCCCGTGATCAAAACCCTTTTTGATGCCATAATTTTTTTATTAGGATTAACTTAATTAATAACTCTCCTGCCGATGCTCACATAATGATAGCCCAGGTCTTCCATTTGTTTCAGGTCAAACAAATTCCTTCCGTCAAAAATGGCTTTATTTTTTAAGAGCGTTGAAATTTTATTAAAATCCGGCGTTCTGAACTCACTCCATTCGGTAGCGATCACCAGCACGTCTGCATCTTTCAATGCATCGTACTGCGTGCCTGTAAATGTGATGGTATCGCCGAGCAATTGCTTTACGTTGTTCATTGCTTCAGGATCATAAGCCGCCACGCTGGCGCCTTCGGCCAAAAATGCTTTTATCATGTACAAGGCCGGCGCTTCCCTTATATCATCCGTATTCGGCTTGAATGCAAGCCCCCACAATGCAATTTTCTTTCCTTTCAGATCATTATTGAAATAAGATTTTACAGAAGGCAGCAAATGCAGTTTTTGTTTTTCATTCACTTCCATCACGGCATCCAGTATCTCAAAATTATAATTCACTTCCTGTGCCGATTTGCCCAGTGCCTGCACGTCTTTGGGAAAGCAGCTTCCGCCATAGCCAATGCCGGGAAATAAAAACCTTTTGCCGATCCTTTCATCACTGCCCATGCCGCGGCGCACCATGTCCACATCAGCGCCCAGCAATTCACACAACCTTGCTATCTCGTTCATGAAAGTGATCTTGGTAGCGAGGAAAGAGTTAGCTGCATATTTTGTGAGCTCAGCGCTTTTTTCATCCATAAAAATGAGCGGGTTGCCCTGGCGCACAAAAGGTGCATACAGGTCGTTCATTATTTTCTTTGCTCTTTCAGAAGTGGTGCCTATCACCACCCTGTCAGGCTTCATAAAGTCATCTACTGCTACGCCTTCCCTCAAAAATTCAGGATTGCTCACTACATCAAATTCCACTTTGGCATTTTTAGCAATAGCAGCCCTTACTTTTTCAGCAGTGCCTACGGGCACGGTGCTTTTATCCACCACCACTTTATAGTCTGTAAGGATCTTTCCCAAATGATCGGCCACGCCCAAAATATATTTCAGGTCTGCGCTGCCGTCTTCGCCGGGAGGCGTGGGCAATGCCAGCATGATCACCTGCACATCTTTAATGGCATCTTCCAAAGAAGTGGTGAAAGTGAGCCTTCCTTCCTTGGTATTGCGGATAAATATTTTTTCCAGGCCGGGTTCGTAAATAGTGATCTGGCCGGAAGAAAGCTTATCTACTTTTTTCTGGTCAATATCCACACAAATAACCTGGTTACCCGTTTCTGCAAAACAGGTGCCCGATACAAGGCCTACATAACCGGTGCCTACTACTGCAATTTTCATAGTTTAATGCTTTGGGGGTTTATTTTTTATTTATAAATTCCAATACTTTGCTTACGATAAATGCCTGCTGCTCCTCCTCCAGTTCTGTGTGCATGGGCAATGAAATCACCCTTTCCGTAAGCCAGTCCGTCACAGGCAAATCATAGCTGCCGCCGCCAAAAGCCTCAAACATTTTTTGCCTGTGGCAGGGAACAGGATAGTATATCATAGAGGGGATGCCGTTTTCAGCAAGAAAACTATGCAGTGCATCCCTGTCCACGCCATTTAAGGTGAGTGTGTACTGGTGGAATGCATGCTTATTATTTGCTGCCCGGTAAGGGGTGGTAATGCTCACTTCGTTTGCAAAAGCTTTATCATAGTAATCCGCCGCTTTTCTTCTTGCCGCAATATATTCATCCAAATGTTTCAGCTTTATATCCAGTATGGCCGCCTGCACGGCATCCAGCCTTGAGTTACATCCCACTACATCATGATAATACCTTTTGCTTTGCCCATGTATGGCAATCATTTTTAACTTATCAGCTAACGCATCATCATTGGTAAATATTGCGCCGCCATCGCCATAAGCCCCCAGATTTTTAGAAGGATAGAAGGATGTGCAGCCAATATGCCCTATAGACCCTGTTTTTTTCACCGAACCGTCACTAAAAGTAAAATCACAGCCAATGGCCTGGGCGTTGTCTTCTATCACATACAGGTTATGCCGCTTTGCGATGTCCATAATGGCTTCCATATCGCAGGCATGGCCATACAGGTGCACCGGCACAATGGCTTTGGTTTGGGGAGTAATGGCTTTTTCAACAGCCGCAGGGTCTATACAAAAAGTTTGCTTGTCTACGTCCACAAACACAGGCTTCAACTTAAGCAAAGCCGCCGTTTCCACCGAAGCGATATAGGTAAAGGAAGGTGTAATCACTTCATCCCCCGGCTGCAGGCCCAGCGCCATCATGGCTATCTGCAGGGCATCGGTGCCGTTGGCGCAGGGAATTACCTGCTTGCTGCCGTTATAAGCCGCCAAGTTGGTTGCAAAATCATTTACCACTTTACCACCGATAAAAGCGGAGCTTTCCAGCACATCAATCACCGCCTGGTCCACTTCGGCTTTTATCTTATGGTACTGGGTTTTAGTATCCACCATTTGCAATGGCCTCATATCCTTATTTTTAGCGGGGCAAAGATAGGGATTAGGGGAATAGGGAGTACGGCGGATAAAAGCAATGGAATGTGCCGATTAAAGAAGGGGCTTGCTTTTCTATTAGCTCAAAGGTTTTTGATACATTACTTTACCATTTCAGTTACAAAGTATGACCCACTAACACCCGAACCTCCCAACAAAACAACTCTGGACTTTTCAACAAAACAAACTGAAAATTTTATGTTCAACTTTGCAGCATAAAATTTTCAGGTAATGGAAAGCAAAGAAACAGTTTTGGTTACAGGGGGAACAGGTTTTGTGGGGGCGCATTGCATTTTGCAGCTCCTGCAAAAAGGCTATACTGTAAAAACAACCGTCCGCAACCTTAACAGAAAAGATGAAGTGATTGAAATGATGAAAAACGGCGGCATCACTTCGTTTGACAACCTGACATTTATTGCAGCTGACCTCACCAAAGATGATAACTGGAACGAAGCTTTAAAGGGTTGTCAATATGTATTGCACGTGGCTTCGCCCATTTTTCTTTCATTGCCGAAAGACGAAAACGAAATGATACGCCCTGCAGTGAACGGCACACTCCGGGTATTAAGAGCCGCAAGAGATGCCGGTGTAAAAAGAGTTGTAATGACTTCCAATTTCGGTGCAGTGGGTTACAGTCACAAAGATCCCAATACGTCAATCACTGAAAACGACTGGACAGACCCGGATGAAAAAGGCTTGTCATCTTATAACAAATCAAAAGTGCTGGCAGAAAAAGCTGCATGGGATTTTATCAAGAATGAAGGGGGAAGTTTGGAATTGGCCGTTATCAATCCCACTGCCATCTTCGGGCCGTCATTGGGGCCTGACCTCTCGAGCGGCTTTGAGCTGCTGAGAAATTTATTGAACGGCTCAATGAAAGCTGTTCCTGATTTGTACATGAACATTATTGACGTGAGGGACGTGGCAGACCTGCACATCCGGGCAATGACAAGTCCAGGGGCAAAAGGAGAGCGCTTCCTGGCACTGGCAGGTGGTAAAATGTCTATGCCTGAAATAGCTGTATTCCTGAAAAAGAAAATGCCTGAAGTGGCAAAAAAAGTTTCCACCAAAAAGTTACCGGATTGGGTTGTAAGGCTGGGCGGCCTGTTCAGCCCGAAATTAAAAAATGTGGCTTCGATGCTCAAAACCAGCCGCAACACAAGCAACGAAAAGGCTAAAAAAGTTTTAGGCTGGAAACCGGTGGCAACAAATGAAGAGGCCATTGCAGCCGCTGTTGAAAGTATGATTAAATTTGGCAACTTCACATGAGAGCAACTGAAATAAGATCCTGCTATATCGGGCCTGAAATTTCGCCGGAACAGTTCATACCCGAACACTTCTTTTTGTACATCGCAAAAGGGCTGATACACGGCTATGACGGGAATAAAAAACAAACACTGCAGGCAGGTGAATATTGCCTGGTCATTAAAAACCGCCTGGCGAGTTATAACAAGGAAAAAGTAAACAATGAATTTGAAAAAGTAGTCATCGTTTTTGATGAAGTGTTCCTTAAAAAGTTCCAGGAAAAATACAAAGCAACGGCTACGGATTTTAAAACATCCAAAGCCTTCCTGCAGTTAGAAAAAAGCGGACTGGTGCCTAATTTTATTCACTCCCTGTTGCCCTATTACAATCATTCAGGAAAAATTGACAAAGCATTTGCAGACGTAAAACGGGAAGAGTTGCTTATCATCCTGCTGCAAAATCAACCTGATCTTGCAGGAATATTTTTTGACTATGGCATACCGGAAAAAATAAACCTGGAGGCCTTTATGAACCGTAACTTTAAATTCAACGTCAGCATACAACGCTTTGCCTATTTAACGGGGCGCAGCCTGTCTGCCTTTAAAAGGGATTTTAAACAAACGTTCAACGAAACACCCAACCGCTGGCTAATACAAAAACGGTTACAGGAAGCGCATTTTCTCATTGACAAAAAGAAGCAAAAGCCTTCTGAAATTTACCTGGAATTAGGTTTTGAAGATCTTTCGCATTTTTCGTTTGCCTTCAAAAAACAATTTGGGTTATCGCCTGCCGAACTTGCCGGAAGAAAGAAGAAAACCAGCTGCTGAAAAAAATTACTGCAACCCGTGAATGCATCTTTAGCAACCAGAGAATTTATTGCTGCAGGTGATGCCCCGCATTATACCGCCTGAAAAACCAAACTTTCAACATATCCGCAGTAACGATATAGGCGATTACAATAGCCAGCATAATTACAAGATTCATGAAAGGCAGTGGCACCAACCCAATGTCAGCAGCAAAAGGCAGGTAAGGAAACAGCAACGTAATCAGCAGTCCCGCCAGGCTCAGTATCAGCATCGGTTTTGAAGGCCGGCTCTTAAAAAAATTCTGGTGCGTCCTGATGATAAAAAGGATGAACAGCTCTGACAACACCGATTCAATGAACCAGCCGGTTTGAAAACCGGACTCTTTTACTTTTAAAACATGCAGCAGCACAAGAAACGTTACCAGATCAAACACAGAGCTGTGTACGCCAAAAACCACCATGTAGTTCCTGATGATCTTCAGGTTCCATTTGCCCGGCTTTTTTATTTGTTCTTCATCCACGTTGTCTGATGCCACGGCGAGGTAAGGAAAATCAGTTAAAAAATTGGTGAGCAGGATTTGCTTGGGAAGCATAGGCAGGAACGGCAGTATAAGCGAAGCCGCCGCCACGCTGCACATATTGCCAAAAGTGGAGCCGGTGCTGATATAAATATATTTAAGGGTATTGGCAAAAGTTTTTCGCCCTTCTTTAATGCCGTCAGCCAGCACAGACAGGTCTTTTTCCATCAGCACAAAATCGGCCGCTTCCCTTGCCACATCCACTGCGTTGTTCACGGAGATGCCTACATCGGCAGCATTAATGGCTGACACATCATTGATACCATCGCCCATGTAGGCCACAGTGTAAGTTTTCCGCAAAGCATTTATCAGGTGCTCTTTTTGCTGCGGCTCCACTTCTGCAAAAATGTGGCTTTGCTTTACCAGCGCCACCAATGCCTCGGGACTGGCGCCAGGCAATTGTTCACCGGTCATTATCACGGGATTTTCAACGCCCAGCTGCAGGGCAATAGAACGGGCCACATTCCTGTTATCGCCTGTAATAATTTTTAGCCCGACCTGCAATTTTTTCAGCTCGCCAATGGTTTCAATGATGCCCTGCTTCACCGGGTCCTGCAATAAAATAAAACCTGCAAAGGTCAGCCCTGCTTCATCTGCTGCCGACACAGCGGGATGGCTGCCGTATTTATAAGCAATGCCGATTGCCCGTAAGCCTTCCGATCCAAACTGTGCAAATTTGCCTTCAAGCGCTGTTGTGTAATTTTTAATATCGCTGCTGCTGCCGTCTGCCAGTCTGATGCTGTTGCAAATGCCCAGTATCTCTTTAAAAGCCCCTTTGCTTATCAAAATGTTTTCATTGCCGGAGCTAACAGCAATGCTTAGACGCTTTCGAATAAAATCATAAGGCACTTCGCCTGTTTTTACCGGCTGCAAAGTGTGCTTCACATTGAGTTGCTTCAAGGCCTCATCTATCGGGTTGGCATAACCGCTTTCAAAAAAAGCATTCCAGTACGCAAGCTCTGCTGCAAAGCTATCCTCCTCTCCCAGCCCGTTCACTATTTTTGAAACGGCAATAGTGCCTTCTGTAATAGTGCCGGTTTTATCGGTGCACAGCAGGTTCACTTCGCCCAAATTCTGGATAGAAGATAATTTTTTAACGATCACTTTTTTGGCCAGCATGCGCCGGGCGCCTGCGCTCATGGCAATGGTGGTGATGGCAGGCAGCAATTCGGGCGCCATGCCTACCGCCAGCGCCAAAGCAAAAAGCGCTGATTCAATCACGTCCTTATGGTTCAGCAGGTTAATCGCAAGAATGAAAACACACAGCACCAGCGTGATCTTCATCAAAAAATAACCAAAGTCTTTAATGCCTTTTTCAAAAGCCGTTTCCACTGCAGTGGCAGCGCTCCCGGCAATGCTGCTGAACAGCGTGTGGCTGCCTGTTTCTATCACTATTGCTTTTGCATTACCGCTCACCACGCTGGTGCCCTGCCACAAGCAATTTTTTCTTTTAGCCAGCTCTGTATTGCTTTCCAGCACAGCAGGCTCTTTTCTTGCCGGGTACGATTCGCCGGTAAGGCTGGCTTCGTTCGCCTGCAATTCATTGGCTTCAATAAGAAGGCAATCGGCAGGCACCATATCGCCGGCCCTGAACAGCAACACATCACCGGCTACAATTTTGTCTGCAGCAATTTCTTTTGTCTCGCCATCCCTTAAAACAGTACATTTTAAAGCGATCAATGACTGCAGTTTTTCAACCACCCGGCCTGCATTCCTTTCCTGGAAAAAACTGAGCGTGCCGGTTGATAACACGATAAAAAGAATGATGAATACATCGGAGCTGTCGCCTAAAAATGCAGATAATATCACCGCCCCGATAAGCAGCAGCATCAGGGGGCTTTTAAACTGCCCTATAAAAAGCCCCACATTTTTCCTGAAGGATGAAACCGGTTTTTGCGCATGCCCGGCAGCAGCGAGCCTGCTGTCGGCTTCATTTTGTGACAACCCCGTTGCAGAGCTGTTTAGTTTTTGCAGCCAGTAGCCTGCATCAAATTGCCAGAAATTATTTGAAGAGGCATTTTGCATGAGACAATTTATTGCCGGTAATTGTTAATGACCGTATTCCGGGAGTACAATTTAAAGTGTTTAACCAACCTGCCCAAATAAGCTTCATTTAAAACTTAGCCATAGATTTGCCATAAAATAAAAGCATTGAGCAAGCTGCTTTACCTTCTTTTCATTCACAGCTATCATCTTGGCATCAGGATAGCTTCCTTATGGAACCCCAAGGCGAAGCTATGGGTGAAAGGCAGGAAACAGTTTCCGCAACTCTCTCCTTCTTCGAAACAAACCATTTGGATGCATTGCGCCAGCCTCGGCGAATTTGAACAGGGCAGGCCATTGCTGGAAGCCATCAAAAAAGAATATCCACAAGCAAGGACAGCGCTTACGTTTTCTTCACCGTCGGGATATGAAGTGGTTGCTGCCCGGTCTGACCGTCCCGGTCAGACCAGCATAGCAGACCATATCTTCTATTTACCCATAGACACAAAACCTAAGGCAGAAAAATTCATCAATAGCATCAATCCTCAGCTTGTCATCTGGATAAAATATGAATTCTGGTATTACTATCTCACTACACTAAAAAAAAGCAATATACCTGTATTGATGGTATCAGGGCTTTTCAGAGAAGGGCAGCCATTTTTTAAATGGTATGGAAAAATATGGCGGGAGATGCTGCAAAGCTTCAGCTGGTTCTTTTTACAGAATGAAACATCAGTGGAACTGTTGGCTTCATTGAGTATAAAAAACAATGTAAGCACCAGCGGCGATACAAGGTTTGACAGGG
This sequence comes from Bacteroidota bacterium, assembly GCA_048498115.1. Taxonomy (GTDB): domain Bacteria; phylum Bacteroidota; class Bacteroidia; order Chitinophagales; family Chitinophagaceae; genus Ferruginibacter. The sequence goes on from JBEHYP010000001.1 coordinate 60,828, forward strand.
TGATAGCAATTGCAGAAAAATTTGAGCCGTTGCCATTGATAGAAAAATTCTGTGGTACCAGTAAAGTGATTGTAGCCGGCAGCACCTGGCAGGAAGATGAAGAAGAATTGGTGCATTATGTAAGGAATAACCCGGATATTAAATTCGTCATCGCCCCGCATGAAATTGATGAAGCCAATATAAAAGATGTGCAGAAGGAGTTTGCAGGAGCAGTGTTATATTCTGAATTGACCACCGGCGACCGGCCACCGAAAACCGAGAATCCGCAATCAACAACAGCTAAGGAAAGTAACCAGCAACCGGAAGTGCCCAACGAGAAACGAGCAACAAACAACGGGAAACAAGAAACAAACTGTTTAATAATCGACAATATCGGCATGCTCTCCAAACTCTACCGCTATGCACACATTGCTTACGTAGGCGGGGGATTTGATGAAAGCGGCATCCACAATGTGCTGGAACCGGCTGTGTATGGCAGGCCTGTTATTTTTGGCCCGGAGTATGAAAAATTCACTGAGGCAATTGACCTGGTGGAAAACGGCGCCGGCATCCCTGTCAGTAATGCATTGGAACTGGAGAAAATATTAACTGAATTATGGAGCGATCCTGCATTGCTGCAGCAAAAAAGTGAAACGGCTAAAAATTATGTGTATGCAAAAGCAGGCGCCACCAGCAAAGTAATGCAGTTCATTCAGGAAAAACGCCTTCTCACCAATTGATCAAATTGTTTTACAGTGGGAGTATCTGTCCAGCCGAGCTTTGTTTTCAGCTCCCTTCTTATCCAGTATTCCGCTTCGGCATAAATAGAAAAGCTGTTGATGGTTTTAATGCTGCGTTCATACATCGCCTCATCACCACGGAACAGCTCATTCACATATAAAAACCGGTCGTTGATACCAATTGCTTTTTTCAGATCCTTTACCGGTACATCCGCAAGGCCGCTGCCTACTTCGCTGGCATTGTTTTTTAAAATATCATTCACGGAAGAAGTGATGGCAGCGGCAAGGTCGTTCACTTCCTTCATTACCGGCGGCGCCTGCTGCTTGGGCAATGTGGGAATATCCTCTTCATCATTTACTTCAAAAAGCAATTGCGGTTTGCTGTGGCCGCTTATTTGTTGTATCACCGCTGCATTGCGCCGTATCTCTTCCAGCTCGGCCTCCACTTCCGATTCATCTACCTGGAGCACCTGGTACACTTTTTCCTCTTCGGCAGGCGGCGCTTCCTGTACTGCTTCTTCTTTTACCGGTTCAGCAACCGAAGGAGCCTGCGCATTCACCGGCATTGATATGGTGATGGCTGTTCCTGCTGCCGTATCTTCCTGCTGCAGGTGCAGCAGCTCATGCTCAAGCATTTTTACAGTAAGCAGCAATTTTGCCATCGGAACATTTTGTTTCAATTGCTCCTGCAGTTTCTGCACAAGTGTTTCCACTCTTTCCATGGTCACTGGTATTTTTATTTAGTACGTTCTAAATTTGTTTTTGTTTACCGGGGCAAAACAATAATCTTTGCAACGATGCAATAAAATTACAAACAGTATTTTAATTTGATATATAAATGTTTATTGAACCCAATTTAAAAGGCGAAAGAAGGGGCTGGATAGAAGTGATCTGCGGCAGCATGTTCAGTGGCAAGACGGAAGAGCTGATACGCCGCCTGAAAAGGGTGAAGATCGCCAACCTGAAAGTAGAGATATTTAAACCGGCTATTGATACCCGCTATGATGAAGTAAAAATTGTGAGCCACGATACGAATTATATCCACAGCACACCGGTTGACAGCTCCCAGAACATTTTGCTGCTGGCGCAGGATGTGGATGTGGTAGGCATTGACGAAGCGCAGTTTTTTGACGCAGAAATCGCCAATGTATGTGAAGCGCTTGCATTGCGTGGCATGAGGGTAATTGTAGCTGGGCTGGATATGGATTACCTGGGAAATCCCTTTGGGCAGATGCCCAACCTGCTTGCCAAAGCAGATTATATCACCAAGCTGCATGCGATATGTGTAAAGTGCGGCAATATTGCCAACATCAGCTACCGAAAATCAAAAACCGAAGGGCAGATATTATTGGGCGAAAAAGATGTGTATGAGCCACGATGCAGGCATTGTGCACAGTTGAAGGATTAATTTTATTAGCCACAGATTTCACAGAACAAATATGCTTACGGCATATTTTCAGCCACGAATTTCATGAATGCACAGGGAATAAACTTCGTTTATTCCCTGTGCTAATCCGTGAAATCTGTGGCAAAATAATTCGCTGTAAACTGTGGCTACCTGTTTTCATCAGCAATTCCTTCACTCAGCAGCGCTGCCCACTTTGCATATTCTTTTCCTGAAGGGTGCAGTTTATCTGTGGCCAAAAATTCATCTTTACTGCCGTCAATTCTTTGAGAGAAAGTGATATCAGTATAATGACAGCCGTATTGCGAAGCTGTCGCTTTACAAACAGCATTGTATGCATCAATTTCTGTGGCAATTTTTTTTGTATCCCTGTCAGCCGCAAAAGGCGTCACGCCCCAGTCGGGGATAGACAAAACAAAAACATGCTCAGCTGTATTACCCGAAAAAGCAACGGCTCTTTTAAGCAGGCTTTCAAATTCAGGTGCAAAATTTTCAACGCTCCTTCCACGGTATTGGTTGTTTACACCAATGAGCAGGCTTACAAAATCATATTGCGGCAATAATTTTGTTTCATCAATCAGCATATTTAATTCATCGGTGGTAAAGCCTGTTACCGCAACGATCTCCGGCGCATAAAAAGACAAACCTTTTTCCCTCAACAACTGCACTGTTTGATAAGGAAAGCTTTCGTGAATACGCACTTGCTCACCAATAGTATAGCTGTCGCCAAGCGCTAAATAAGAATATGTTTTCATCGGCTTTATTCTTCCGGGGGTTTACCCGGCGTAAAACTTCCTATGGGTGCTGTCCACCAGGGATGCAGTTCGTAGGCCAACCTGCCGGCAGCAATGGCAGGATCCGAATTCAGCAAATCTTCCACTTCCTTTTTGGTAGGGCAGTCAAAAATAAAAATGCCCCGCCATTCACCGTCATCACCAAAAGGCCCGGCCACTTTGAGCTTGCCTTCATGGTACAGGCGGTTGATGTTTGCCAGGTGCCCTTCCATTAATTTAGCGGCGGCGGCAGAGTCATGGGCCTGGTTCTTTCCTTTCAGCAACATCACAAACCAGTATTGCTGTATGTTATTTTCCAACCCCGGTTTTGTTTTTGGCTTATTTTGGGCGGTAGCTGAAATATTAAGCACCCCCAGGCAACATATTAAAAAGATAATACGCCTCATAACGCAAAGTTTTGTTTGGTTGTATAAATGTATGACTTTTTAAAATGGTAATGAAGGAAGGGATTATATTTGCGGCGAACGATTGCATCCACCAGTCTGACCGTCCCGGTCTGACTGGTAATAAAACACAAGCAAGCCCAATAAAGAGCTGACTGTACAAGTGAGTGACACAACGATGTTTAATAGTAGCACAAAAGCTGGTTACAAAAAATAAAAAAGCATGGCAGCCAAAACAGACAATTTCAAAAGCCCCGATTATTTCAATGTAGATGAGTTACTGACGGAAGAGCATAAGCTGATTCGTGAAAGCGTAAGGGCTTATGTAAAAAAAGAAATCTCTCCCATTATTGAAGACTATGCGCAGCGGGCAGAGTTTCCGCGGCAAATTGTAAAGCAATTGGGCGAACTGGGCTGCTTTGGCCCCACCGTGCCGGAGCAATATGGCGGTGGCGGACTGGATTATATTTCTTACGGGCTGATGATGCAGGAGCTGGAACGTGGCGACAGCGGTGTAAGAAGCACGGCAAGCGTACAGGGCTCGCTGGTGATGTTTCCCATTTATCAATACGGAAGCGAAGAGCAGCGAAAAAAATATTTGCCAAAGTTAGCCAGCGGCGAATGGCTCGGTTGCTTTGGCTTAACAGAACCCAACCATGGCAGCGACCCCAGCAGCATGCTCAGCAATATTAAAGATAACGGCGACGGCTATGTTATTTTAAACGGCGCCAAAATGTGGATCAGCAATGCGCCCTTTGCACAGGTAGCCGTAGTATGGGCAAAAGATGAAGCCGGCGATATAAGGGGCCTGGTCGTTGAAAGAGGCATGGAAGGTTTCAGCACACCCACCACGCATGGCAAATGGAGCCTGCGTGCCAGCGCCACCGGTGAGCTGGTGTTTGACAATGTAAAAGTGCCGAAAGAAAATATTTTTCCTGATATCAAAGGGTTAAAAGGGCCATTGAGTTGCCTCACCAAAGCAAGGTACGGCATTGCATGGGGAGCAGTAGGCGCTGCAATGGATTGTTACCATACCGCACTTGAGTATAGCAAAGAAAGAGTGCAGTTTGATAAACCGATAGCGGCTTTCCAGCTGCAGCAAAAGAAACTGGCGGAAATGGTAACAGAGATCACCAAAGCACAGCTGCTCAACTGGCGCCTCGGCACATTGATGAACGAAGGAAAAGTAACGCCGCAGCAGGTAAGCATGGCTAAACGCAACGCCTGCGAAATTGCTGCCAACATTGCAAGGGACGCAAGGCAAATGCTCGGCGGTATGGGCATTACCGGCGAATATCCCGTAATGCGCCACATGATGAACCTGGAAAGTGTGATCACTTACGAAGGCACACATGATATTCATTTGCTGATAACGGGGATGGATGTAACAGGGATTAATGCGTTTAAGTAACCCCTCACCTATCCTCTCCCCACAGGGGAGAGGGAAATGGAGGAGATGAAAGCGAAGAGAATGTTTTATTTTTTTATGGAACAAGCATTGGTTTTTCATGGCACCATCGTTGCGTCGCACTCTTGTACAGTTCCTCTTTATTCAGCAAAACATTTAATCACAAAATTCTTTTCATAAACAGCAGCAGTATAAATTTTGAAAATATTTTTATTGCGGCGGCTTCGCCGCCGCAATATTTGTGTTAATTAAACTTTTAAGCAAAGCCACGAATTTGAAAAACATGTAGCTATAAAAATCTGTGTTTATCTGTGAAATCTGTGGCTAAAAACCATTTGTGTGCATTCGTGTAATTCGTGGCAAAAAAAAATAATTATGATAAAAAACGTTTCCGTTATCGGCGCAGGCACTATGGGCAATGGAATTGCCCATGTATTTGCACAAAGCGGTTTTGCAGTTACATTAATTGATGTAAATGCAGCACAGTTAGAAAAAGCCCTTGCCACCATTGGCAAAAACTTTGACAGGCAAATTGCAAAGGGCGCTATTACCGAAGAAGTGAAAACAAAAGCACTGGCAAACATCATTACTGCCACTGATATTGCAGGAGGGGTAAAAAGTGCGGACCTGGTGGTGGAAGCTGCCACCGAAAATACCGAGCTGAAATTAAAAATATTCAAGTCCATTGATGAAGCGGCTCCTGTCAATGCCATTCTTGCCAGCAACACTTCTTCTATCTCCATTACTAAAATTGCCGCTGCCACCAAAAGGCCGCAGTCGGTAATTGGCATGCATTTTATGAACCCCGTGCCGATAATGAAACTGGTAGAAATCATCAACGGCTATGCCACCACAAAAGAAATAACTGACACCATTGTTGAACTGAGCAAACAATTAGGAAAGATACCCTGCGTAGTAAATGATTATCCCGGCTTTATTGCCAACCGTATTTTAATGCCAATGATAAACGAAGCCATTTACAGCTTGTACGAAGGCGTAGCCGGTATGGAAGAAATTGATACGGTAATGAAGCTGGGCATGGCACACCCCATGGGGCCGTTGCAACTGGCCGACTTCATTGGCCTTGATGTGTGCCACAGTATCTTAAAAGTATTGCATGATGGTTTTGGAAACCCTAAGTACGCCCCCTGCCCTTTACTGGTGAATATGGTTACTGCCGGTAAATTGGGGGTGAAAAGCGGAGAAGGGTTTTATACATACACAGCCGGAAGCAAGGAGTTGGTGGTAAGTCAAAGTTTTAAAAAGTAAGAGTCTAATCATCAACTTTAAAAGTTATAGGCAGTTCTTTAGTTTCTTGGTGGCAACGGAACAAAGGGCATTTGTGCTTGCATTGATTTGCAGCAATAACATATCTGTTTGCAAAATCAAGCGCTGCTTTATTTCTGCCACTACTTGCACCTTTAATTATAGTGGGGTTTGAATAGATGCAATTAGAATCAACCACTATCCTAATGACCACAGTTACTGCAACAGTATCTTCTTCCATTTCTTCAGGGGAATTTAAAGTTATTGATATTTTACATGTGCATGAATCGTCTTTTAATCCAACATTTGATTGCGCCAAAGATGCAGTGCAAGAAGCTATAAGCAGTTGTAAAAATAAAATGGGTTTCATGACAAATAGATGCCACAAATTTATTTTTCCATATCCCTTCAAGCATTTTGAAAAAATGAAAAAGATTTTTAATTTGAAAAACAATTTTATATCATGCCTGCCTACAACAAATCCATTGATGCCTACATTGCCAAATCAGCCGGTTTTGCAAAGCCAATTCTTACTCACTTAAGAGAGCTGGTACACCAAACCTGCCCTGATGCAGAAGAGAAAATGAAATGGAGCTTTCCGCATTTTGATTATAAAGGCGAAATGATGTGCAGTATGGCCGCCTTTAAGCAGCATTGTGCTTTTGGCTTCTGGAAAGGCGCTATTATGAAAGACCCTGTATTAAGAGAAACAGCAGCATCAGAAACAGCCATGGGCCATTTGGGAAAGATAACCTCATTAAAAGACCTTCCGTCTGATAAAAAAATTATTAGCTGGATAAAAGAAGCAATGGCATTAAATGACAATGGTATTAAGCTTCCTGTCAAGACAAAACCTGCTGCCGCAAAAGAAACAGCCATACCGGATTATTTTACCAAAGCCCTTGCAAAAAATAAAAAGGCAAAGCAGGTATTTGATGCTTTCCCGCCCGGCAAAAGAAAAGATTGCATACTTTGGCTTACAGAAGCCAAAACAGAAGCAACCCGTAACAAAAGAATGGAAACCGCCATTGAATGGATTGCCGAAGGAAAAAGCCGCAACTGGAAGTATGAAAAAAAATAGCAGTTGCTTTTCTTCCTTTTCACCAGTGCAGAACAGCTACCATCTGCAATTGATGATCAATTTACCAATAAACTCCGCTGTATTCTCTTTATCAAACAATATTAATCCAGCACAATTTTTTCGATAATATCCCCTGCCCTGATATCATCAATCACATCGAGGCCTTCAATTACTTTTCCAAAGCAGGTATGCATGCCATCCAAGTGGGAAGTATTGTTGCGGCTGTGGCAGATAAAAAATTGTGAGCCGCCGGTATTGGGGCCGCGGTGTGCCATAGACATCACCCCCCTGTCGTGGTATTGTTTGGGTGCCCTTGTTTCGCATTGGATGGTATAGCCGGGGCCGCCGCTGCCATTGCCATTGGGGCAACCACCCTGTATCACAAAATCAGGTATCACACGATGGAAGGTGAGGCCGTTATAAAAGCCCTCGTTTATTAATTTTTTAAAATTGTTAACTGCAACCGGGCGTGGCGTCATCGTATAATTCAAATTTCATCACGCCTTTGTTGCTGTGTATTTCGCCGGTGGTCAATTTTACTTCGCTCATTGTTTTATTTTTTACGAAAGTAAACAGCCGGCGGTAAGTAGCAAAACAAAAATATCAGGGAGCTTTTTTACGCAGGTCAAAGTTTTGAAAGAAGAAGATACGGATTACATTGCTATTCCGGTAGCGGTTACCTGCCGGCAACTGCTGGAACCAGTTCATATAACCAAACTGCAGGTTGCTTTGCTTTCCGGCTTGATATTTAAAGCCCAGGAAAAAACGGTTTTGATCAAAATAATTGTTGACGATCTGCTTTCCAAAATTGACATGTACTTCATCGTTTACAATAAACGACCAGCTGTTTATATCCGTTCCGTTTTTAAAGAAAGGAACTTCATACCAGATATTATACCGCAGCCGCCAGTTAAAATTATAGCCGTCTGCCAGCGAATCATCATTTAGTATTTTTCGGCGGTAGCGTTCCTCCAGGCGAAACCATTGCATCATTTTTTTGTTGCCGCCATATTTCGTGTGCCATTGAATTTGTTGCCACGGCCGGTGCTCATAAGTTGAAATATTTTTATGCCCGCTGCCGGAAAATCCAGAATATAAGCATAGCCTGCTGTCAGCTTGGTGGCATCACTGATATAATAAGTAAGCCCCATCCTTGCCAGGAACTGCGACATGCCATCTGCCCAGCCATCTTCTGTACGCAACTGTATATCTGTCCACGTTCCCCATTTGTTGCTAAACCTTGTTTGATTAAAATAGCCGCCCCATACCCGGTTATAATGTTCCGTTTGTTTTGTTTGGGAATAAACCATTGCAGTATGCAAAAACAATAAAATAAGGAAAGCGCTTTTCTTCATACTCCAAAGATATTCATCCCGGTAAAAAATGATACACCGGCCGGCAAATAAATGCTGATAAAGCGTATGCACATTACCGTAAGATATAACAGCCGAAAACTGTAATAAGGAATTTTGACGCCACGGATGGATTCGAACCATCGTAGAAAGTTTTGCAGACTTTGACCTAACCCCTCGGCCACGTGGCTGTAAAATAAGCCCCCCTGGGAACAGGGGCGCTTTGTAGACTTACGATTGCTTGCTATATGAAATCATAAAAACCAAAAAACCGTTTTTAAATGTCATCACTTAATTAAAAATTATACCGCAGCGTTACACCATAGGTCCTTTGGTCACCCAGCACAGCGCCAATCTGCCCCGCGTTGCCACCGGCTATCAACAGTTGCTCATAATAATTTTTATTCAACAAGTTACGGGACCATATATACGCTGATAAACCGTTAAATGCTTTGAAGCCAAGCCTGGCATTTACTAAAGCATAGCCATCAATATTCAAATAGGGAGAGGGCGTGGCAGCTGAAGAAAAAGAAGAACGGTAGAAAGTTTCTGCCGCTATAAAGAAATTGCTTTGCTTGCCTAAGAATGCCACAGGCGTGGTGAACTCAGCGCCCAATGAACCTGCCCATTTGGAAATACCGGGCAGCACAGCGCCTGAAATATCTGCAAATGCTGAATCTACAGCTGGCTTATCTGGTGTGGCTACTGTTTTTAAACCTGTTAGTTCTAACGGCAATGGAGCATTTGTAAATTTCACATATTTGGCATCTGTATAAGCCGCACTGGTATAAAATGTAAAATGGTCATTTGCCCTGATGTTTGCCTCCAGTTCAACGCCTTTCACATTTACCTTTTCTGCATTGGCTATATACCCACGGTTTACACCTAATTGTGGAGATTGAACATTGGTCTGGTAGTTTTTAATATCAGTATTATGGAAAGTGAGGTTAAAAATGAAATTATCTGCCAGTGTGGTTTTAATACCGGCCTGTATGCTTTTAACATCTTCCGGTTTTATTACAGCCACGCTGCTATCCGGCCGCCCGTTTGGAAGGTTCGGCAAACCTGCCACATTAACCCCTACCGGTTTAAAGCTGGTAGAATAAGTTGCAAAAGCATTGATGCGTTTAGAAGGTTTGTATGCTACCGTTAACTGGTAGGTAAAATTATTTTCATTGGCATTAGCGGTATATTCCTGGCTGGTGTACACGCCATTTTTAAAGCCCTGCAAGGTTGCTTTTTGAGCAGTGGTGCCATTAAATGTTGCCGTATCCAGGCCGCCATACGTAACACGTTTATAATCCGCATCTTTCTTATCGTAGTTGTAACGTATACCAGGCAATACATGGAATTTTTCAGTTACGGCCCAGTCTACGTTAGCAAATACAGCAGCGCTTTGTGATTTTATAGAGGCATTTGTTTTGATACCAAAGCCATCCAGCAGCCCGGGCGTTTTCCATAAATCACTTGTAGAACTTTGTGAAAAACGCCATTGGTCTTTTCCTGATTCTTCAGTGCCTGTAATTTTAACTTCCTGGTTGATATAAAATAAACCAACAACACCGCTGAGAGAAGGTGAGAACTCACCGGCATAGCGAAATTCCTGCGACCAGTTTTTATGTTTTGCCGGGTTTTGTGATTTGGCCAATGCCTCTAAGCCGGTAAAATCCCTGTCGTTTGACGGATCCCAATTCCAATAACGCCAGGCAGTAGTGGAAGTTAATGTGCCCGGGCCTATTTTGCTGTCAAGGTTTAATGATACGCCGCCTAAATCAGTAGCAGAATTCCAGGGCACATCATGGTCGATCTTTCTGTCAAAAGCATTTCTGCTTGGCAATTGATAATTAAGCGCCGCAATGATTGAATCGAACTGGCGGTAACCAGCACGTTTAGTAGGCGCCACGCCTGATATCACCTGTGCATACCCGTCAGGGCGCTGGCGTGAGTTATCGCCGCTCAGGGTAACAGACGTTTTATCTGATACTTTGTATAACAATTGGCCACGGAAACCAAGATTATTAATATCATTAGTATTCTTTAACGTACGCACATTCTCAATTAAACCATCACGTTGTGTGCCTGAAAAAGAAAAGCGCCCGGCAAGATTCTTACTGATGGGGCCTGTTATTGAAGCCTTTGCCTGCACATAACCAAAGTTGCCATAGCTTACTTCAAAAATACCGCCCGGGTTAAAATTTGGTTTTCGTGATGTGATATTGATGGCGCCTGCCGTTGTATTCTTTCCATAAAGTGTACCCTGTGGCCCACGTAAAACTTCCACCTGGTCCACATCAATAAAATCAAAAGTGGCAGCGGCAGGGCGGGCATAATATACACCATCCACATAAATACCTACACCCGGGTCAAGGCCATCATTAGTAAGCCCAAATGGAGAACCCAGGCCACGGATATTGACCCCTGTATTGCGGGGATTAGAAGTGTATAACTGGAGTGAAGGAACAAATTCTTTTACACGGTTTACATTGAAAGCGCCTGCATCGCTTACCTGCGATCCACTTACAACAGAAATGGGTATAGGCACGTCCTGTGCTACTTCCCGGCGCCGCCTGGAAGTGATAACAATAGTATCCTGGTAATACTGTGCCTGCAATTGCACCAATATGTTATTTGTATTGCCGCTTTCAATCAACTGTTGTTTTGACACATAACCTGCAGAAGAAACAACAATTGAGAACGGTAATGCGCTGTTAACATCAAGGGAAAATTTACCGGAAGAATCTGTGCTGGTACCGGATGAAGTGCCTTTAACAAGCACTGTGGCAAACGGAATGCCGCTGTTATTTTCGTTCAGTACCCTGCCGGTCAGCGTAGTTTGTGCATTTACCTGTATTGCCAATAGCACAGGTAATAAAGATCTCAACAGTAAAATTGTAACTCTCATTTTTTCAGGTTTTGATGGTTTAGAAATAAAGTCTATAAAATTAGTAGACTAATAACGTAAAAAAATTTACATACAGCAGCAACAGCAGCAATTTTGCCGGCAACAGGAATGGAAGGATAAGATTCCGAAAGAGGTCATTGTATCAAATTTCGGTGCAAATAAAGTATTTTCTATTAGTCTACCAAATTTATAGGGTAATATTTTAAAAATAATTTTCCCGCATTGATTTGAGAAGAGCATTGCCTTATAACAGTTTGATTAAAATTTTTCCGCTCCAGATGATCACCAGCACACCTAATAAAATAAAAGAAGTTTTGCGTGGGAGTTTGCCTGCAAGTTTAGCGGCCAAAGGCGCTGCGATAAGTCCGCCTATAATTAACGCCACGATGGTTTGAAAATGTGTAACCCCTAACAGGATAAAGAATGAAAATGCGCTTGCCAGTGTTACAAAAAATTCAGTGAGGCTTACCGTGCCTATTACAAATCGGGGGCTGCGGCCGTTGGAGATAAGCGTAGTGGTAACAATCGGGCCCCATCCCCCGCCGCCAAAGGAATCCAGGAAACCGCCGGCAGCAGCCAGCGGGATAAACCGCCTGAATTTTTTCTGCGGGTTATTTTTTCTGAATGCATTTAAAATGATCTTAATCCCGAGAATCAATGTGTAAGAGGCCATTACCGGCCTGATATAATCGGCATATTTATCGCCAAGGAACACCAGCAGCAATGCGCCTCCTATTGCACCGAGCACACCGGGTATCACTAATTTTTTGAACAGTTTTTTATTAACGTTGCCAAACTTATAATGGCTGTAGCCGGATGCGCCACTTGCAAACATTTCGGCAGTGTGGATGCTGCCGCTGATGGCAGCGGGGTTTACACCTGTTGAAAGCAGGAGTGCTGCACTGGTAACACCATACCCCATACCCAGTGCGCCATCCACCAATTGTGCAAGAAAACCGGACAATACCATCCAGTGAAAGTTTTTATCAAGCCGTTGATAGATACCAGTTGCAGCACTCGGTATTTCTTTCAAGGGGATAATATAAGAAAAAACCCAATAGCCGATAAGCATGAAAGCAAATGCTGCTGCAGACCAGGTAGCCACTTTTTTCCAGTGCTTTTGTGCAGGCTTTTCAGTTTCATTGCTATTATCCCTTACCAGCACTTCAGTAAGCGCATTCAGCTTTTTTACTTTGGCCTCAAAATTTCCGTTCAGGTCTTTTCTTATTTCAACAAGGTTGTCCAGTACATTTTCCATCTCTTCAGGGATCAGGCCTGCAATTACTTCTTTTAAACGTTTGGCAATGGTAGGGGATTTTCCATTGGTGGAAATGGCAATTTTGATACTACCTTTTTGTACAACAGAGGACAAATAGAAATCACACAGTTCCGGCTTATCGGCTACATTCACCAATTTGCCTTTCTTTCTTGCATCGGCAGCCACCTGCTCACTTACCGCCTTATCATTTAAAGCAGCGATCACGATATCCGCTTCGTCTATATCAGAAGACTGGTAAGCCCTTTCTACCAATTCTACATTGTATTTTTTTGAAAGATCTTTTATCTCGTCACTTATCCGAAGCGCTACCAACCGTATCGTTGACTGCGGTGAATTTTGAAGCAGCGCCCTGAGTTTTTCATTACCAGTATAACCGCCGCCTACAATCAATACTGACAACTGTTCCAGTTTTAGAAAAACAGGGAACAGCCTGTTGCCCTCATGGGGTGACGGGAGTATTTCATCTGCATTTGGTACAATATCCTGCTTGGCGGCCATGGTAATATTTCTGTAAACAGGGCAAAAATATACATTTCCTACCAAAATAGTGGACTAATGGAAAATTTTTATTTAAACGCCCGGATTATGATCCATTCAGTTCCCACTTCAGGCTATTTCTGCCAGGCTTTCTTTTGTTTTGCTGATGGTTTCGTCTAAGTCAGTATAGGTGAGGGCATTGTTGAGGAACCAGCTTTCAAAAGCAGAAGGCGGGAGATAAACGCCCCGTTTCAGCATGGCATGAAAATATTTTTTAAACAATTCATTATTGGCCGATGAGGCTGATGCAAAATCTGTAACCGGGTGATCACTGAAGTGTATGCTTATCATGGAACCAAACTGGTTAATAATATAAGGCCTGCCCCATGCCTGCAAAACCTTCTCTACTCCATTTTTTAAATAAATGGTTTTTTCTTCAAGCTCTTTATAAATGGCGGGGTTATTTTTCAGCTCTTTTAAAACTGTATAACCTGCTATCATGGCAATAGGATTACCGCTTAATGTGCCTGCCTGGTACACATTGCCAAGCGGTGCAATATGCTGCATAATCTCTTTTTTACCGCCAAAAGCGCCCACAGGCATCCCGCCTCCAATCACTTTACCATAAGTGACAAGGTCTGCCTTGATATTTAATTTTTCCTGTGCCCCCCCGGATGCCAGGCGAAAACCGGTCATTACTTCATCAAAGATGAAAACAATGTTTTCTTCATCACATATCTGCCGTAACCCTTCCAGGAAGCCGGGCTGCGGTAAAATGCAGCCCATATTGCCGGCAACAGGCTCTGTAATGATGGCAGCAATTTCTCCTTTATGATCAGCTACCAATTCCTTTACTGTATCTAAATCGTTGTACGCTGCCGTTAACGTATCGCCGGCAACTCCTGCAGTAACACCCGGCACTGCCTGTATATTAAAAGTAGCCACGCCACTCCCCGCCTTTACCAAAAAGGAATCTGCATGGCCATGATAGTGCCCTTCAAATTTTATTATTTTGTTTCTTCCTGTATATCCCCTTGCCAAACGAACAGCGCTCATACAGGCTTCTGTTCCGCTGCTTACCATTCTTATTAAATCAACGTTTGGCACCATGCTTTTGATCAGCTCCGCCATTTCAATCTCCAGTTCTGTAGGCGCCCCGTAAGAAGTAGAATAAGCGGCATATTCCTGGATAGCTTTCACAACCGGTTCGTAGGCATGCCCCAAGATCATCGGCCCCCATGATGCGATGTAATCAATGTATTTATTATCGTCCGCATCGTATAAATAAGCGCCTTTTGCTTTCTTAATGAATAACGGTGTGCCGCCAACGCTTTTAAATGCCCTCACTGGTGAATTTACGCCACCAGGGATCGATTTTTGTGATCTCTCAAATAACGCTTCGCTCTTATTATACATGAAAATGTTTTTGTAATCAGCAATAAATCTTTTATTCAGCTTCAGTGGCGTCGCACTCTTGTACAGTTTAACATTATGCAACTTTTTTTGTCACATAAAGAAGCAAAGGAAAAATAAGCCGAAAAAGTCTTCACCCCTTGGCGTCCCGGCGTGAGATTACCCAAGCAACTTCGCCGCATCCTTTCCAAAATATGTTGCAATCAAATCCCCTCCTGCCCTCTTTATAGAAGTCAATGTTTCCAGTATCGCTTTGTTTTCATCAATCCATCCTTTTTCTGCTGCCGCTTTTATCATCGCATATTCGCCACTGATATTATATACACTCACGGGAACGGTTACTGCATTTTTTACTTCTCTCACAATATCTAAATAAGGCAGGCCGGGTTTCACCATTACAATATCTGCGCCCTCTTCCACATCCATCAATGCTTCCTTCACCGCTTCAATCCTGTTTGCATAATCCATCTGGTAAGTTTTTTTATCGCCAAAGCCCGGTGCAGAATCCAACGCATCCCTGAATGGCCCATAAAAACAAGAGGCATATTTGGCACTGTAGGCCATAATACCGGTTTTGGTGAATTTATTTTCTTCCAATCCCTTTCTTATCGCACCAATACGACCATCCATCATATCGCTGGGTGCCACCATATCAGCACCGGCCGCAGCATGGCTGATGCTCATTTTTACCAATGCCTCCACCGTTTCATCGTTTACAATTTCGCCGTCTTTTACAATCCCGTCATGCCCGTAAGATGAATAAGGGTCAAGCGCTACATCCGTCATCACATACATTTCAGGTACTGCCTCTTTAATAGCTTTGATGCTGCGCTGCATCAGCCCGTCAGGATTCCATGCTTCTTTGCCGGTATTGTCTTTGGTTTCGTCTTTTGCCTTTACAAACAGCAAAACACTTTTAATACCAAGGCTGTAAAGTTCTTTTACTTCCTTCACTGTTAAATCAAGCGAATACCTGAAATAATTGGGCATCGAAGCTATCTCTGTTTTCACATTTTCGCCTTCATCAATAAATAAAGGGACGATAAAATCGTTTGGAGTGAGCACTGTTTCCGCAACCATGCTCCTAATGGAAGCATTAGCCCTTAAGATCCTGTTTCGTTTTTGTAAATACATAAGTCAATTTAAAATACTTAACAAACATTAGACCGCCTTGCCCATTCTTCTCTCTCAGCATCAGTTATTTCATTCACCCAGTCTCTTGGATACAAACAGGCGCCCAGCAATTTTGCTTCTTCGCTTCCTGTTTGGGGCTGATAGTTGTAATCAAACCTTACTGTTGGCGGCAGGCTCATCAATATGCTTTCTGTCCTTCCGTTTGTTTTCAATCCAAAAATAGTACCCCTGTCATATATCAGGTTAAACTCTACATAACGCCCCCTGCGTATTTCCTGCCAGTATTTGTGCTGCCCGTTCCACTCATTGCCTTTCCTTCTTTCAACAATTGGAATGTATGCTTCCGCAAACGCATTCCCATTTGCCTGCTGAAAAGAAAACAATCTTTCTGCATCATCATCACCTGCTGGCCGCAGGTAATCATAAAATATGCCGCCTATCCCCCTCATTTCATTATTACGGTGGATATTGGTAAAATATTCATCGCACTGTTTTTTATACAAAGGATACAGCGCTTCCCCAAAAGGATCAATTGCTTTCTTCAGTGTTTGATGAAAATGTTTAGCGTCTTCTTCAAATAAATAATAAGGCGTCAAATCTGCACCGCCGCCAAACCACTTGTCAATAACATTACCGCTCTCATCATACAGCTCAAAATAGCGCCAGTTGGCATGGGTGGTGGGCACAAAAGGATTGAGCGGATGGATTACCATGCTCAGGCCACAGGCAAACCAGCTATGCCCATCTATTCCCAGTTGCTTTTTCATCGGCTCCGTCACTTTGCCGTGAACAACTGAAGTATTTACGCCACCTTTTTCAAAAACATTACCATTGGCAATTACCCTCGTTTTACCACCGCCGCCGCCTTCTCGCTGCCATTTATCTTCAATAAATTTTTCTTTTCCGTCAGCAGCCTCCAATGCGGCACAAATATTATCCTGCAGGTGATGGATAAAATCAATCCACCTTTGTTTTAACTGAACTGTTTGCATAACCTCCGGTATTAATTCAACTGTTTCCATATAAAATTATTTTTGCTGCAAAGCTTGCAACGGAAGTTTTTATATGTACTGATTGTTATCATTAATGCAAGTGAGTTTAATTTAGTTTCTGATACTCTTTCACTGCTTCTACAAATGCCTTTGCATTATCAACCGGCACGTTTGGCGTAATGCCATGGCCCAAATTGGCAATGTAGTTCTGCACACCAAAACCATCAATCATTTCTTTTACCCATTGCTTTATTTGCGGAACAGGCGCCAGGAGCCTGGCAGGGTCAAAATTGCCCTGCAGCGTAATGTTGTTACCGGTTAATTCTCTTGCCGTTTGCGGATCAACCGTCCAGTCAACTCCAATGCCGGCGGCGCCGCTTTGCGATAAATCTTTTAATGCATACCAGCTTCCCTTGGGAAATAAAATAACAGGCGCATCATTTTGTAACGCATCAGCAATTTGTAACAAATATGGTTGGGCAAAAATTTTAAAATCATCAGGGGATAAGCTTCCTGCCCAACTGTCAAATACCTGCACAGTATCGGCCCCGCTTTTTATTTGCTGCTTTAAATACCGGATAGTTACATCAGTTATTTTTTGCAGCAGCCGGTGCGCAAGCTGCGGTTGCGTATAGGCAAATTGTTTTGCCTTATCCCATGTTTTGCTGCCTTTCCCTTCCACCATGTAGCAGAGAATTGTCCACGGTGCCCCGGCAAAACCAATCAAAGGCACATCCAGTTCTTTTTTGGTTAGCGATAATGCATCGTACACGTACTGCAGGTTATTTTCTGCGTCAAATGTTATTAATGCATCAATATCTTTTTGTGTGCTGATGGTTTTTGGAAGAAGGGGGCCTTTACTTTCTATTAACTGCACTTCCAGGCCCATTGCCTGCGGTATTACCAAAATATCGGAGAAAATAATAGCGGCATCCACACCAATCTGGTTTACCGGCTGCAGGGTAATTGCTGCTGCCAGCTCCGGGGTTTGCACTCTTGTAAAAAAATCGTATTTATCCCTTAGCTTAATGTAATCAGGCAAATATCTTCCCGCCTGGCGCATCATCCAAACAGGCGGACGTTCAACAGGCTGCCGCCGCAAGGCCCGTAAAAGCAGGTCGTTTTTAAGCGGCATTGCCGATGGCCGGTATATGGTATCTGATGTGTGATTTATCATGGTTTATGGTACAAAATACTCCACTACTTTTTGAATAATATTTTCTTTTCCCGGCTCATCGCTTACAATTATTTTATTGGCAGAAAACTTTTTTATTTCGCCCGCTGTTGTGTTGCCAATCGCAAACAGTACCGTCTTTTCGCTTATTTTATTTACTTTAAAAAAGCTTCTTACTGCACTCGGGCTGAAAAATAAAATACCGTAATAAAATTTATTGATTTTATGCGGCAGCTCTATTGTTTGATATACTACTATTTCATTTATGTCAATGCCATGCTCTTTTAAAACAGAAGGCAACTCATCCCGCCGCTGGTCCCCGCAAAAAAATATTACTTCATCTGTTATTGACTCCCCTGCTATCAACTCTGCCAGTTCAGCGGCATTGGGAGCAGCTCCTGCAACAGCATGCCCGCCAAAATATTCTTTTGCCAATTCCCGGGTTGCCGCTCCTGTGCAATAAATATTCCAGTCGGGCTGCTGGCCTTCCAGCTCTGCAGCCACTGCTTCTACCGCATTCACACTTGTAAACACCACCGTTGCCGATTGCAGCAAAGCATTTTCAATTTCCTGCTGCACTTCTATTGATTGTACCGGTTCTGTTTCAATAAACGATTGTGCTTCTATTGAAATACCGGATCCGGCCGCTTCATCTATCAGCCATTCAGGCAGCGGTCTTGTGCACAATATTTCAATATTATTTTGCTGCATTGATGCTGTCAATAATTTTTTGCGCACCGTTGTTCAGCGCATTGACAGCGCAATTGGTGCCCAAATTAAAAGACCCGTAAAAACCGGCCTGCCCTTCCACTTCTATTTTCTCTTTTCCGTCAACCGACAAAATATTCCCTTTAAAAACAATCCTGCCATTATCCACGATTGCCAACGCGCTGACAGGCGCAGAACAGCCACCCTGTAATTTCCGTAAAAAATCCCTTTCAATTTTTGTGCACAATGCGGTATCATCGTCATTAAAGTGACGGCAGGCATCCAGGCAATACTCATCGCCTTCCCTGCACACTACCATTATTGCACCCTGTGCCGGGGCCGGCAGCATCCAGTCCAGTTCAATTGAATTTTCAGGGCGAAGGTTTATCCTTTCCAAACCTGCTGCGGCAAAGATGGCGCCCTGCCAGTTACTTTCTTCCACCTTCCGCAATCTTGTATTTACATTGCCCCGGAGGTTTTCTATCGCATGATTGGGAAAACGGTTAAGCCACTGGGCTTTTCGCCTGGTGCTGCTGGTGGCTATGGTCAGCGGTCCGTGATCAGTAACCAGTGATGAGGACGAAACCCACTCTTCATTTTGGTACCCTAACCGGTCACTCATCACCGATAACTCTCCCTTATAAACAAGCAGATCTTTATAAGAAGCCCTTTTCAATACCGCTGCCTGCACAATACCTTTTGCCAACTGCGTTGGCACGTCCTTCATTGAATGAACAGCAATGTCAATTTTATTATTGAGCAAGGCAATGTCAAGGCTCTTGGTAAATATTCCCTGCACCCCCATTTCGTACAGCGGAGTTTGCAGGTCAATATCACCCTCACTTTTAATATAAACTAATTCAGAAGAAAAATTATGTTGCCGTAACAGCTCCTGTACCTGTGTTGCCTGCCATACGGCCAGCTGGCTTTCCCTTGTGCCAATCCTGATTACCTTGTTCATGCGTTGCCAATATACTCATTAATGGCTTCAAGATAATAGCAGCCCTGCTGGTTCTGGTTACGCAGCTTTACCGCCATGCCGTTGATCACTTTTTGTATTTTATCATCTGCAGGTACCGGAGAAACCTGTGCTGAAGGATTACTGTTAAACAATTCGCAGGTGTGCATGCCCTGCAATGTATTCTTCACTGCCTTTAATACCGGCACATGCTTACGCATATCATGCCATTCCAAAAATTCATTCACATGTTCTGCAATGATGGCTTTTACTTTCGGCACTTCGGCTTTTCTTTTCTCCAGCGTAGCGTCTTTTATTTTAGAAAGCTCATCCACGTTCACCAACGTAATTTGCGGGAGCTGCCGCACTGCTTCGTCTACATTATAAGGAACAGAAAGATCAATGATTAATTTATTGCTGCTGCTTTTCAGATGTTTTTTGCTGATGATTGGCGCAGCAGCATTGGTAGCTACCAGGATAATATCTGCTGATGCAATTTCTTCATTCATGGCTTCAGCCGGGGCATATTGCAATCCCAGTTCATTGGCAAGTTCCTGTGCTTTTTCACCGGTGCGGTTGATGAGGGTGATGTTTTTTGTATTAAGATAGTCAACCAGGTTTTTGCAGGTATTGCGGCCAATTTTACCGGTGCCTACCAGCAGTATTTTTTTATTGCTTACCTCAGCGGCCATTGCTTTAATGTACTGTATGGCTGCAAAAGAAACTGACACTGTTCCATCGCTTAATGCGGTATTAGTCTTGATTTTTTTGGAGGCCTGCAGCACGCCATTGATCATCCGCTCTGTATAAGCGCCTACAAAACCTTTTTCTTTTGAAAACCTGGCAGCCTGTTTTAGCTGGCCTACAATTTCATAATCACCGAGAATTTGTGAATCAAGCCCGGCGCCCACTTCAAAAAGATGCTCAATAGCAGCAACCCCCTTTTTTATGTAAGCTATCTGTTTGAATGTATCTAAAGAGCCCTGCGTTTGAGCACACAAGGCCTGCATCAGCACTTCTGCGCTATCAGCAAAGCCATAAATTTCGGTACGGTTGCAGGTGGAAAGCACAAACAATTCATGCAGGCCGGATTGCTGTAAAACAGCTGTGCAGCGATCATTGTCAATAGCATATTTCCCACGCAGCAAAGCATCTGTTTTCTTATAGTTGATACCGGCGATAAAAAAATTTGCTATATCTCTTTTTTGAGTCATTTATCTTTTACCTGTTGAACTTAGTCGCCACAAAAATAAACCCGGCGCATTTTTTAAACTAATTTCTGTGTCATGGAACTGTCATTTTGGGGGATGAATTGCATCATAAAATATACTGATATAAATCATGTTTTTGTTTTATTAACGAGCGCTTCCATTGCCGGGAAAAGCTGGAACGCCGACTGGCTGCCGGATTAAGTGAAAAGCCCGGTGAAGGTTTGCGCCCGGATTGGTGCCGGACTTGCAGCGAAAGCCGGAACAAAAGTTGAAAATGAAGTCCAGGCCGAAAGCCCCATATTGATTTACCGGTTAATTTTGCCGCCATATTATTATGGCAAAGAGAGGCATTGTTTTAATGAACCTGGGATCACCCGACAGCACAGCGGTGAAAGACGTAAAGCGTTACCTGGATGAATTTTTAATGGACAGGCGGGTAATTGATTATCCTTACCTGTTTCGTTTATTGCTGGTAAAAGGAATAATAACGCCGAAAAGAGCGGCAGAATCTGCCAAAGCGTACCAAACGATCTGGACAAAGGAAGGCTCGCCGCTGATCGTATTAACGCAGCAATTAAAAGAAGCATTACAGCAGCAAATTGAGGAGCCCGTTGAAATAGCCATGCGCTACGGCAATCCTGCTCCTGCTGTGGCTTTTGATAATTTAGTAAAGCAGCATCCGGGTATTGAAGAAGTAGTCACCATTCCTTTATACCCGCATTATGCAATGGCTTCTTACGAAACAGCAGTGGAGTATGCCAAAGAGTGGTATTATAAAAAAACATACCCGTTTACGTTAGCTTTTATCAAGCCATTTTATAACGAAGCCGGCTACATACATGCAATGGTCGAAAACATAAGGCCATACCTGGAGAACGCATACGACCATCTTTTATTCAGCTATCACGGCATACCGGCAAGGCATTTAGTAAAGGTGGATCCCACCGGCAGCCACTGCATGAAAACAAATAATTGCTGCGATGTACATTCACCGGCGCATGCCACCTGCTACCGGCACCAGTGCCTTGAAACAACAAGGTTAATAACAGAAGCACTGAACATTCCCCAGGAGAAATTCAGCATTTCTTTTCAATCCAGGCTGGGCAAGGGCTGGCTGGAACCTTTTACAGATGTACGTTTGGAGCAAATGCCAAAAGAAGGCATCAAAAAACTGCTCATCATTTCTCCTGCATTTATCAGCGATTGTCTGGAAACGCTGGAAGAACTGGAAGAAAGAGGCAAACAAACTTTTACAGAAGCCGGAGGAGAAAGCTATAAGATGATTCCCTGCCTGAATGTGCACCCGCTGTGGGTGAATACCCTGGAAAATTGGGTGAAGGATATTCGTTCGGGGAAAAGAAAGATGATTGATGCCTGATTTCTGATTCAGGATGTATGATATAATGGGCTTATCCGGGCTTGTAATTATTTCTTTAATAGTAGATTTGCTTTTAACATCTAAACCGTTTTACTATGACAAGAAAAGAATTACAGGCGAGATGCCAGAAGTTTCATGTTGATGTAATTAAGCTAACTGAGGGCTTTCCAAGAAATGCAGCGGGGTTTGAAACAGCGAAACAAGTAATTCGGTCGGCTGGTTCTGTTGGTGCAAATTACCGGCATCTGCCAGGGCAAAATCAACAGGCGATTTTATTTATAAAATCGGAGTGGTGCTGGAAGAGCGGATGAAAGCCATTATTGGCTGGAAGTTGTAAAACTGGCAGAACTTCAAAAAGAAGTAGAATTAGGCAGATTGATACAAGAAGCAAATGAGCTCACCACCATTTTTGCAGCTACAGACAAAACCAATAAAGAAAACAGAAACAACCGAAAGACATTACCAGGAGAATAGAGAATGCCTGAACCGGAAGCAATCAGGTATCCTATATCCTACATCAGAAATAAGAATGTATTTCTACATTAAGGCACTCCATATCATCTTCATCGTCACCTGGTTTGCAGGCATGTTTTACATGGTGAGGCTCTTTATTTATAACACTGAAGCCAATACAAAAGAAGCAGCGGAAAAAAAGATATTACAAAAGCAATTCTCCATCATGATAAAAAGGCTGTGGCTCGGCATTACCTGGCCTTCTGCAATACTTACTTTAATTTTTGGCACCTGGATGGGCTTTCTTTACGGAAGCATTCCTTCCTGGCTGTGGGTAAAGCTGGGCTTTGTTGCGGGGCTATATGCATACCATTTTACATTGCAAAAAATTTACAGCGATGAAATGAACGGTATTTTTAAATACAGCTCCAGCCAGCTAAGAATATGGAATGAAGTGGCAACCATTTTTCTAATCGCCATCGTGATGATCGTATCGGTAAAAAACAGTTTGAGCTGGCTTTGGGGAGTGGCCGGGCTGGTGCTGTTTACTATTCTGCTGATGAGTGCAATAAAAGTGTATAAATTAATAAGAGAAAAAAAATAACCCGGAAATGCTTTCAGTTCCTCCTTACACCTCTTTTTCCTGTACGGGATTTTAAAATGCAGGGGCAACCATCATTGCAAACATTGCGTATTAGCCAATAGCGCTAAAACCGTTTGCATGAAAAAGCATTTTAAAAAAGCCGCCGTATTAATGGCTATTGTTGTCCTGCTAAGCTCTTTTACTGTACTCATCCATGGAGGCGGGCACATGCATCCATTGCATAGCAGCCAGCCGCCACAGGGATATACAGGCGTATCAGGGTTTTATTGCAATGCATGCCACTCCGGCAATGCGCTTAACAATCCCGGCGGAAGCGTAACAGTGAACGGCCTCCCCGATGAAGGTTATACACCCGGCGCCACTTACAATTTCAGCGTCACCATTGCACACAGCACAGCCAACAGGAAACGTTATGGATTTTCTATCATTGCAAAAAACAGCAGCGGCGCTACAGCAGGAAGCTTTTCAAGCAGCAATGCCAATGCAGCCCAAAACGGGCAGGAGCTATCGCATTTTAATGCCATTAATTTTTCAACGCTTTCCCAGTCTTACACTTACAACAACCTCACATGGACTGCGCCAGCCAATCCCGGGGCCGATGATCAAAATATCACTTTTTATTTTGCAGGCAATGCCGCTAATGGCAATGGCTCTAACTCGGGTGATTATATTTATACAGGCACAAAAAACATTACACTGGCACAGCAGGAACCCACTTATACTTTTACCGGCAGCGGCAACTGGAGCAATGCAGCCAACTGGAGCAATAATACTTTGCCCCCTGCCACATTATCGGGCAATGCACATATCATTATTAACCCTTCCGGCAGCAGCGAGTGTGTGCTGGATACAGAACAGCATGTAACCAACGGCGCCACGTTTGAAGTGAAAGATGGAAAAAATTTCAGGATAGCGGGGAGCCTGGTTATTACCGAATAAAGTTGGTGCAAAAGAATTGTTATGGAATAGGCTGCTGATCGGAGACCAGGCGGCGGCAATATTAAATATTACCTATTCAATATTTCCTCCCCATCCCCATTTTAAAAAGTCAGGAAAAGCCCTCGCCCAGGTAGGTACGTCATGCTTGCCGTCCTGCAGCTCAAGGTAACGGATATCAGTATCCGAATATCCTTTTTGCTTTAATTCGCCTATCAGGCTGACAGTATCGTCTATGGCATCAATAATGCCGTTGTTGTTGCGGTCAGCCGTTTCGTCCAGTGTGCCTACTTCAAAGAAAAATTTAAGCCAGGGATAATAACCGCCTTCCCTCACCTGGCGGTGCATGATGCGGTGTGCCTCTTCATCAAAGTCTGCATCTTCCTGCGCCTTGTCACGCCACCAGAAAGAACCGCTGAAAGCCCCCACTTTACTGAACTGCGAAGGATTGTTCCATATAATATCCATAGCGCTTAACGCCCCCAGCGAAAAACCTGCAAATGATTTTTCTTTAAAAGAAGGTACAGCGTATATTTCCCTTATAAAAGGAATTACTTCTTTCATCACAAAATCTGTGTGCCCCTGCGCTTTTACGCCTCTTCCTTTGTAGTCCGGTATTTTTGCAGTGGCATATTCATTTCGCCTGTCTTCACCGCAATGCATGCCCACACACAACAGAGGCGCTATTTCGTTTTGCTCGTATAATTGTTCCAGTATCTTTTCAAATTCCATTTTCACCAGGTCCTGCCCGTCATTTATCAGTAGGAGGCTCATTTGCGACGGCTCAGTCACATTCAGCGGAAGATAGCAATCTATTTTTACTTCTCTTTGCAGATAAATGGAATCAATAACGTGGTTTTCTATGGCGATATACTGAATATTCTCCTTAAGCATAGTTTTCAAAAATAATGAAACTTACGGACACCCGGTGCCGGAGACTTTATTCTCCTTTACCGCTTTCCTTTCATTGCTTAGCCCTATTAATAATATTTGGAAAATAGATATGATAAAAATATATTTGGAAACAGCAAACCAATTACTCATCAATCTTTCAATTTACAGTTATGAAAAAGATAGGCATCCTGCATGGAAAAGAAAGAAGCTTTCCTGAAGCATTTGTAGAAAGGATAAACAGTAAAAAAGTAGATGGCATCATTGCCGAGCCGGTATATATAGAAAAGGTAATGCAGGGCGTGGCCACTGACTACGCCGTGATCGTTGACAGGATATCCCAGGATGTGCCTTTTTACCGGGCTTATTTAAAAAATGCAGCGCTCGGCGGCGCTGCCGTTATCAATAACCCCTTTTGGTGGAGCGCCGATGAAAAATTTTTCAACAACTGCCTTGCTACTAAAATAGAGGTGCCTGTTCCTAAAACAGTGATACTGCCATCAAGAGACTTGCCGCCTGATACCTCTGCAGAATCTTTCCGCAACCTTTCTTACCCGCTGGACTGGGGTGGCATTTTTGGCTACATTGGTTTTCCTGCATACATGAAGCCTTTTGCAGGCGGTGGCTGGAAGAATGTATATAAGCTTACCGGCGTGGATGATTTTTTTGAAAAGCATGCGGAAACAGGCGAGCTGGTAATGCTGCTGCAGGAAGAAATAGTTTTTGAAGAATACTACCGCTGCTATTGCATAGGCGGCAAATATGTACGCATTATGAGCTACGAACCCCGTAACCCCCACCACCTGCGTTACGTGGCAGATTTTAAACCATCGGCAGAAAGGTTAAAGCAAATGACGGATATTGTATTGCGCATCAATAAATACCTCGGCTATGATTTCAATACCGTAGAGCTGGCCGTACGTGACGGCATTCCCTATGCAATAGATTTTTGCAACCCGGCCCCTGATGCAGATAAAGCAAGCGTGGGCGAAGAAAATTTTGAATGGGTGGTGGAAACGGCTGCCACCTATGCCATTGAAAGGGCACAGGCGCAAAAGGAAGGCAAAGACAACCTTACCTGGGGTGAATATGTAAAAAGAAGCGCCGCTAAAGACAAGTTGTTTTAATAGATAATTGATATGAGTTAATGGATACTGTTTCAAACTGCAAATATGCAACAGGATCAGTAACTTTTTAAAACTAAAAATTACCAATTATCAACTAATAAAATTATCAATTAAATATCATGTCAAATATCTCCTATAAAAATTTCACCATTGGCGTTGAAGAAGAATACATGGTGGTTGACCCTAACACAAAGGAACTGAAAAGCCATGAGCAAAAGATAGTACATGAAGGCCAGAAAATAATCAAAGACAAAGTAAAGGCAGAAATGCACCAGGCCGTGGTGGAAGTAGGCACAGATATTTGCCAGAACGTGGAAGAAGCATTCGTAGATGTGTCCACGCTGCGTAAAACCATCAGCGGCATTGGAGAAAGCCTCGGCTTTAAGCTGGGCGCTGCCGGCACACATCCCTTCAGCCATTGGGAAAGTCAGCTGATAACCGACCATGCACGTTACAATGAAATTGTAAATGAACTGCAGGAAGCTGCCCGCAGCAATCTTATTTTTGGACTGCACGTGCACGTTGGCATGGAGTCAAGGGAGCTGGCGATACATATTGCCAACTCTGCCCGCTATTTTTTGCCGCATGTATATGCGCTCAGCACCAACTCCCCTTTTTGGGAAGGAAGGCTAACGGGCTATAAATCTTTCCGCACAAAAGTATTTGATAAATTTCCCCGTACAGGCATACCCGATCATTTTGAAAGCATTGAAGCCTATGAAAATTACGTGAAACTTTTAATTCGTACCGGCTGCATTGACAATGCCAAAAAAATATGGTGGGACCTGAGAGTACATCCTTTCTTCAACACTGTAGAGTTTCGCATCTGCGATATCCCGATGACAGTACATGAAACCATTGCCATTGCCGCCCTGTTCCAGGCTATTTGCGCCAAGCTGTACAAGCTGCGCAGCCAGAATCTCAATTTTATCATGTACTCACGGGCACTGGTAAACGAAAATAAATGGCGGGCCAGCCGCTATGGCATTGACGGCAGCCTGATTGATTTTGGGAAGGAAAAGGAGGTGAATACCCGTGTGCTGATTTACGAGCTGCTGGATTTTGTGGACGATGTGGTGCCGCACCTTGGCAGCAGACATGCCATCAACCATGTTCATAAAATTTTAGAGAATGGCACCGGCGCCGATCGGCAACTGCAGGTATATGAAAAAAATAAAAACCTTGCTGAAGTGGCAGATTATATAACCGGAAACTTTTTGGCAGGGATATGATACTGCTGACGAAATCAGTCTTAATAAAAGATTGTTATCCCAAATTTATCTTTGCCTCTTCCAGGTCTATCCGCATTAAATGCTTGCGGATGGTTTCTTCATCTATATTAATATCCTTGTTCCATTCCTGCAGCCACCGGCGCTGCTGTTCCAGCAGTTTATAATAGGCTGCCCTGTGCTGCTCACCGAGTGCGCCGTCTTGATTCGCTTCGCTGATATGTTCAAAAATAGCTTTGATATGGTCTGCGGAATTGGGTGCATCCTGATTCTTCTCTGCATATTCGTTCAGGTATTTCCTGGATGCGTCAAAAAGGCGTTGCTGGATTTTCCGGTCTTCCTTTTGCTCCGTTTCTTTCAGCCCGGTTTCCTCCACTCCTAATCTTCTTATCAGCCAGGGCAACGTCAATCCCTGTACTACCAACGTAAACAATATCACAACAAACGTTATAAAGAGTACCATATTCCTTTGCGGAAATGGCTGCCCGTTGGTTAATAATGGCGGTATGGAAAGCGCCGCTGCCAGCGACACCACGCCACGCATTCCTGTCCATCCAAAAATAAATAACCCTCGTGGATTGGGAGGGCCGATAGATGCTACTGTAATGAACCTGCTGGCAAATTTTGTAAAAGCAGCCGTTCCATATCCAGATAAGATCCTTCCTACAATCAGCACCACGGAAATCAACACGCTGTAACCTATCGCCTGCTCCAGGCTTACATCACCGAGGTTATTGGCAATTACCGGGAGCTGCAAGCCAATCAGCATAAATATTAATCCATTCAATAAAAAGCCAAGGGACGACCACACACTTTGCCCCTGCAGGCGGCTGAGGTTAGAAAGAATGATGTGTTGCCTTGCAGACAAAAACAGCCCACCGGAAACTACTGCCAGCACACCCGATACATGAGCAGCTTCGGCGGCGATATACATTGCATAAGGTGCAATAAGTGTAAATATAATATCGGTATTGGCATCAGTAGGCAGCCATTTTAATACAAGGTAAAAGATATACGCCACTGCCAAGCCCATTGCAATACCCATAAATATCACCCATAAAAAACTCAGGGCAGCCTGGCCCAGTGCAAACCTCCCGGTGTCTATTGCTATCAATGCAAAACGAAATATAATAAGGCTGGAAGCATCGTTCAATAAGCTTTCGCCTTCCAGTATGGAACGGACATGCCTGTTTATTTTTACATTTTTCAGAATAGCAGTAGCGCTCACTGCATCCGGCGGCGATACAATACCGCCTAATAAAAAACCAAGCGCCAATGAAAAGCCGGGAATAAAACTGCTCGCCACCCACGCCACTACCAAAGAGGTAAGGATAACAATAATAACTGCATAGCCACTAACAACACGGCGGAAAAGCCAAAGCTCTTTCCAGGAAATATCCCAGGCTGCTTCATACAATAATGGTGGCAGGAAAATAATGAATATCAGGTCAGGGTTAATCACCACATGAGGCAGTGAAGGAATAAAACTAAGCACCAGCCCGGCCAGCACCAGCACAATGGGATAAGCTACTTTAATGCGGTTGGCGATCATCACCAGCAGTAAAATAGCCGCTATCAGAGCAAGATAGAACGGGAAATGGTGTAACATCTGTATCAGTAAACTATGACAATATACAGATTTTTTTTTCTGTTCTTACGAAAACGAAAGCAGGATATAGGAATAAAAACCTTTCTATTTTAAAAAATATTGTATGGCCAGCTCGTACCCTTTTAATCCCAGGCCACTGATTACCCCCACGCTTTTACCTGAAACATGCGATAATTTCCTGAATTCTTCCCTGCCAAAAATATTGGAGATATGCACTTCTATCACAGGAGTTTTAATGGCGGCAATGGCATCGCCGAGTGCTACAGAAGTATGCGTATAACCGCCGGGGTTAAGTATAATGGCGTCAAAGGAATAGCCCACCCTTTGTATTTCATTAATGAGCTCGCCTTCCACGTTGCTTTGATAGTAATGAAATGTTACAGCAGGAAATTTTGCTCTCAGCTTTTCCAAAAAATCCTCAAAACTTTCATTGCCGTAAATACCGGTTTCCCTTTTGCCCAGCAGGTTAAGGTTTGGCCCGTTGATAATCGCTATCTGCATAACTAAGGTATTTTTTTACACGAATTAAGGATAATTACACGAATTACACTAATTACAATCTTCAATTCGTGGTATCAAAAACTTATCCGGTCTTTTTAAATTAAGGTTGGATGAAGTTACAAATCACTTTGTAGCCAAGCGGCTTGTAATATTCGCCCAATATGGAGCCTGTATGCCGCTTCGCCATTTGAATATAGCCTGCATTGTTTTCTAATTGCTGCCTGGCAGAAGTATACAGTTGCTGTTCTGCCCTCTTCATGTCCGCAATAGTAGTACGGCTGAATAAACCGGTTTGGTTCATGGTTTCCAGCTTATCCAGCTCCAGCTGAAAGCTCAGCATTTTCACCGCTGGAAAATGCAGCACTATTGCCGTATCGGTTTGGTTAATAGCAACTTTTCCTTTGCTCATATCCACGCCAAATTTTGCATGGTATGGCACCGTAACCTGCAATGTATTTTCAGCAAGGTAATTTTTAAAGCCTTCCCACCAGCTGCTGTTATCACCCGCATTGGTTAATGTAACGGTGGTAGTTCCGCTTACTTCCAGTGCAGACAGTTCCGCAATCTGCTGCACGAGCTGCTGGTTGTTGATAACAGTTGACTTTATTTCTGTAGTGCCGTTCTTTTTCCCAATCCAGTACATAGCGCCGCAGAGCGCCAGCAGTAAAATAATTATGAGTGTGGAAGAAATTATGAGTGTGGAAGATTTCATTTGCCACGAATTATTGAGATTACACGGATTACACTAATTCGTGTAATTCGTAAAAATTAGTGTAATAAAAAATTCTTATTGCATCAGCATCATAAAATCATCAAATAAATACCTGCTGTCATGCGGTCCCGGCGTAGCTTCAGGATGGTATTGTACAGAAAATGCAGGCTTATCTTTTAACCGTATACCTTCAATGGAATCATCATTCAGGTTTACATGCGTTATCTCCACATTGGCCGAAGCCCTCACTGCATCAGGCTTTACACCAAAACCGTGGTTCTGTGTGGTAATTTCACTTTTACCGGTGATGATATTTTTTACAGGATGGTTCAATCCCCTGTGGCCGTGGTGCATTTTAAAAGTGGGAATATCATTGGCCAAAGCCAACAGCTGGTGGCCAAGGCAAATACCGAACAAAGGCTTTTCAGCAGCTAAAATCTGCTTTACCGTTTTTATAGCATAATCCATTGGCGCAGGATCTCCGGGGCCATTGCTGATGAAATAACCCGAAGGGTTAAACGCCTCCAGTTCTTCAAAGCT
Source organism: Bacteroidota bacterium (assembly GCA_048498115.1). GTDB lineage: Bacteria > Bacteroidota > Bacteroidia > Chitinophagales > Chitinophagaceae > Ferruginibacter. The sequence continues at coordinate 91,464 of JBEHYP010000001.1, forward strand.
GGTTTTAGCGTTGTGCACTTTCACATAAGCGCCTCTTTCCACCAGGCAGTTTAAAATATTTTTCTTTACGCCAAAATCAAGCACTGCCACCCTTGTTTTGCTTTCAGGGTCGCCGAGAAAATACGGCTCTTTGGTGGAAACAACAGAAGCCAGCTCAAGCCCGTCCATCGAAGGTGCCTTGGCCAGTTCTGCTTTCAATCTTTCCACATCAGTAATTTCAGAAGAGATGATGCAATTCATTGCACCCTGTGTACGCACATGCGCCACCAGCGCCCTTGTATCCACCTCTTCAATCGCTACGATATTTTGTTTTTCAAAATAATCCTGCAGCGAGCCGTCCGCAATCAGCCTTGAAAACTGTTCTTCCAGGTTGCGGCCTATCACGCCTTTTACTTTCACGCCATCGCTTTCCACATCCGCCGCCTTTACGCCATAATTACCCACATGCACATTGTTCATGATGAGTACCTGCCCGTAATAGCTGGGGTCGGTAAACACTTCCTGGTAGCCGGTCATACCTGTATTAAAGCAAAGCTCACCGGTGGTAATGCCAATTTTGCCAAAGGCTTTGCCCTGCAGCATCGTGCCGTCTTCCAGTAATAATATCGCAGGTGTTGTCGTCATGATTTACTGATATGGATTTTTAGATGATGATTTGTTTAATTATAATTATTTATTTCAAACATGCAAAATTATTAAAAGTGCAATATTTCAGTCTGCCATTTTTTAAATCTGTATAACTTTTACAATATCCTTATACTTTCTCCGCAAATCATACTTGCTAATTATAAAAAAAGCCCCGGTAACGATACCGGAGCCTTAATTATTTGAAGTATCCCATTGGGCTTATTCTTCAGTTGTTGCTTCTGTTTCAGTTGCTTCAGTTGTTGCAGCTGTCTCAGCTTCGGCATCAGTTTTTTTCTTTCTGCCACCACCGCTTCTTCTTGTTTTCTTAACAGGCTCTTCTGCAGCAGCTTTTGCTACACCCTTACCGTAAATTTCATTGAAGTCAACCAGCTCAATCAATGCCAGTTCAGCATTATCACCCACCCTTGTGCCTAATTTAATGATACGGGTATATCCACCGGGTCGGCTGGCCACTTTAGGGGCTACCACTGTAAACAGTTCTTTCACGGCAGCTTTATCGTTCAGGTAGCTGAACACAACGCGGTGGTTGTGCATAATGGCTTCCTTGCTGGCAGTGTTCTTTGTTTTGGTAATCAAAGGCTCAATGTAAGTACGCAAAGCCTTTGCTTTGGCTAAAGTGGTAGTGATCTTTTTGTGGGTAATCAGCTGGCTACCCAGGTTAGCAAGCAAAGCCCTCCTGTGAGAAGCTGTCCTGCTTAATGCATTGTTCTTGTTTCCGTGACGCATGACGTTTGTGGTTTAAATTCGGTTATACCGTGTCAGGAATTATAACCTACTTGTTATAAAAAGAAGCCAACCAGCATAAAGCTGATTGGCAGTAAATTACTCGTCGTCTAATTTTAATTTGCTCAGGTCCATGCCAAAGCTTAAACCCCTTTCCTGCAGTACCTGCTCAATTTCGCTCAAAGATTTTTGGCCAAAGTTCCTGAACTTCATCAGGTCTTCCTGCTCGTACTGCACCAGTTCGCTCAGGGAGTTGATTTTGGCAGCTTTCAAACAGTTGAAGGCACGTACTGAAAGATCCAGGTCTTCCAGTGGCGTTTTCAGTACTTTACGCAATTGCAAAGTTTGTTCATCCACCAGGTCTTCTTTCTTATCTTCCTTGGTATCAAAAGTGATGTTTTCATCAGTGATGATCATCAGGTGCTGTATCAAAATGCGGCTGGCCTGTTTCACGGCTTCTTCAGGATGAATAGTGCCGTCAGTGATCACTTCCATTACCAGTTTTTCGTAATCGGTACGTTGCTCCACGCGGGTGTTTTCAATATTGTACCGTACGTTTTTGATCGGTGTGAAGATGGCATCCGTAGCAATGTAACCGAAGTGAGAATTTTTTTCTTTGTTCTCTTCAGCAGGCACATAACCACGCCCTTTGCCGATAGTGATTTCAATATCCAGCTTGGCGCTGTTGTCCATTACGCAGATAACTAGGTCAGGGTTCATCACTTCAAAAGCGGGAGAAGCCTCACCGATCATACCGGCAGTGAACTCAGTTTTATTTTTGATAGAAAGCGTTACTTTTTCAGTGCCCACTTCGTGGTCAACTTTCTTTTTAAAACGTACCTGTTTCAGGTTAAGGATAATTTCAGTTACGTCTTCGGTAACACCTTTAATGGTGGCAAACTCGTGGTCGGCGCCTGCGATGTTGATACCGATGATTGCATACCCTTCCAGGGAATTAAGCAATACACGGCGCAGTGCATTACCAATGGTAACACCATACCCGGGTTCCAGCGGACGGAACTCAAACTGTGCTTCAAAATCAGTTGCTTTTTGCAGAACGATTTTGTCAGGCTTTACAAAATTTAATATGCCCATATTAATTGTTTGTTTTTGTTAGTAGTTTTTTGTGGCCAGCAACACATCTTTGTTCAACATCGTTGTGTCACTCACTTGTACCTTTTAATCATTATTCACCACAGGGCCGGTCAACCATTGCCGGTGGTCAATCATTATTTAGAGTACAATTCCACAATCAGCTGTTCCTTGATATTTTCAGGAACACTCTCCCTTTCAGGATAAGCAATGAAAGTACCTTTCTGTTCGGTTTCATTGAAATCTATCCAGTTGAACTTAGGATTCTTACCACGGATGGCGCTGGTGATAGAACTGTTGACAGCGCTTTTGTTTTTCAAACCAACCACATCACCTGGTTTCAATGAATAAGAAGGAACATTAAGCACTTCACCGTTAACGGTAATGTGTTTGTGACTAACTAACTGGCGGGCAGCCTGGCGGCTTGGGGCAATACCCATACGGAAAACGGTGTTGTCCAAACGGGCTTCCAGTAATTTGATAAGGTTTTCGCCTGTAACACCTTTGCGCCTTGCAGCTTCTTCAAAAGTCTTACGGAACTGTTTTTCCAACACACCATAAGTGTATTTGGCTTTTTGTTTTTCACGGAGCTGTAAAGCGTATTCACCTAAAGTTTTACGCTTGCGGTTTGCACCATGAATACCGGGAGGGTTACTGTTTTTTGTTAACCACTTACCGTTGCCTGTGATAGGCTCGCCGAAGATCCTTGAGATCTTGGTTTTGGGACCTGTGTACCTTGCCATAGTTGTTTGTCATTTCGATTTTTTTTGAAACGGTGAGCTGATCGGTAAAAAATCGTAAAAAATTAATCAGTCACCCTTTGTGTAAATGAACCGTATGGCGATTCAATATTTTAGAAGTTTCAGGTTTAAAGTTTAATGTTTAAAGTTCAGAAGAACCCACCACCTTAAACTTTAAACCTGAAACATTAAACCCTTCTCTTTTTTGGGGGCCTGCAACCATTGTGCGGCAGCGGCGTTACATCTTTAATGGTTGTAACTTCAATGCCATTTTGTGTAAGGCTCCTGATGGCGCCTTCACGGCCTGAACCGGGGCCTTTTACAAATACATCTACTCTTTTCAAACCTGCGTCCACAGCTGTTTTTGCTGCATCAGCGGCAGCCATCTGGGCTGCATAAGGCGTATTTTTCTTGCTTCCTTTAAAGCCCATTTTACCAGCGCTTGACCATGAAATAACCTGGCCCTGCTTGTTGGTTAAGCTGATAATAATGTTGTTGAAACTTGCAACGATGTGTGCATCCCCGTAGCTGTCAACTTTTACGATTCTTTTCTTTGCGGCTGCTTTACCGCCTGCGGCCTTACCGCCCTGTGCTTTTGCCATTTTTAATTAATAGGTAATCTTTAAAAAATATACCACGCTTTTGGCGTGCCTGAGGCAACCCTCCTGCTGGCTTCTGCTATCCGGCGCTGCTTCAAAAAATCAAGCCATATAAAAAGTGCCAGCCCATAGCCATTAGCGCTGAGCTGGTGCAAATTATTTCTTAGCCACTTTCTTCTTACCGGCCACTGTCTTACGCTTGCCTTTACGGGTGCGGCTGTTGGTACGTGTACGCTGTCCACGAAGCGGTAACCCTTTACGGTGACGAAGGCCACGGTAGCAGGCGATATCCAGCAAACGCTTGATGTTCATCTGCACTTCACTACGCAAAGCACCTTCCGTTTTAAACTCATTGTTAATGATGTTACGGATGGCAGTTTGCTCTTCATCATTCCATTCATTCACTTTTTTATCGTAGCTGATACCAGCTTTGTCTAAAATATAACGTGCAGTAGAGCTACCTATACCGAAGATATAAGTAAGTCCTATTTCACCTCTTTTGTGTTTTGGTAGATCTATACCGGCAATACGGGCCATAGTTATTATTTAATATTTCTGATTTAATATTTAAGCTTTGGACACCGATTTTGGATTAAAATAGTAAATCTAAAATCTTACATCCATAAATAATTACCCCTGGCGCTGCTTAAAGCGGGGATTTTTTTTGTTGATCACAAACAACACGCCTTTCCTTCTTACGATTTTGCAATCAGCGCTCCTTTTCTTGATGGAAGCTTTAACCTTCATTGTAATAACTTTTTACTTGTTATGGTTGCAGGCCCAGGGCCGTTTTTTATTTATACCTGAATATGATTCTTCCCCTTGTAAGGTCGTAAGGGCTCATTTCCACTCCCACTTTATCCCCCGGCAAAATACGGATGTAGTGCATCCTCATTTTCCCTGAAATAGTGGCCAAAATCTCATGCCCGTTCTCCAGCCTTACCTTGAACATAGCATTGCTAAGCGCTTCTAAAATAACCCCGTCTTGTTTGATTAGTGCCTGCTTCGCCATAATTTTGGGCTGCAAAGATAAGTGGTTTAATTGAATTATCGGGAAAAAAATCGGATATTTAACCTCTAAAACGACTATTTTATGAAAAAAATCCGCTTTTTAGGAGCCGCCCTGGCCCTAATCACCCTGTTTTCCTGTAAAAAGGATGAAGACAATAATAATCCCCCTGCTGCAGCAGACAAGTTTATGACCCTTACGGCAGGCAGTACCTGGGATTATAAATTTGTGGACAGTTCCGGTTCAACCCCGGCAGTGAACCTTTATACAGCAACGGCTACCAACCAGCAAACGACTAAAAATTCCAAAACATACACAATATTCAACAGCAGCGCCGGCGATAGCCTGTATTACAATATTACAGGCAATAATTATTATACCTTCCAGGCACTGCCTGCAGTCCTTATTGATACCTCAATAGAAGTGCTATACCTTAAGGACAATGCGGCAGCAGGCACTGCATGGAGCCAATCTACCCCTCTTAATATTGATTTTTCAGGCACAGCCTTATCGCTTACTTTAACCTTAAATAATAAAATTGCTCAAAAGGACATTAGCAGAGCAGTACACGATTCCCTCTATAATCATGTAATTGATGTACAAACCGAACTTTCTGTAGCAAATCTTTCTGTAGCAGGTATCCCAATTCCCAACAGTATTACATCAGACATACATTATTATTATGCCCCAAAAATTGGATTGATAGAAAACAAAACAGTTATAGATTTTATAATACGGCCCCCTCTCACAACCCCGGATACCCTCCATGTTAATCAAAAAACAGAGTTACAGAGTTATCATCTCTTGTAAGAGATCAAACATAATAAAAAAACGGGCTGTTAACACAGCCCGTTTTTTTATATTCCAGTGAATTTAAAATGCCTCATCATTCAGGTGCACCTTCGTCATTTCGTAATAATGGTTTTGCAGTTCATGCACATTAATGGGATGTGTTACATGCCGGTGCTCATCCCTGTACCAAAGCTCCAATTTGGAAAAATCATCTTTTGCAGGTATCAATATCCTGAAGGCGCCTTTCAAATACTTTACTGATCCATCGTCATTTACCTGTTTTGCAAATTTGAGGTTGGAAAGTTCTGCATCGTTCAGCGGGATAGGGCTTAGCTGTTCCATTTCGTACCAAAACTCCTGCGGCCCTACATTAATGCACACCTGGTGCTCCCCGTGCTTAAGATTGGTTACTTCTCCTTTTACTGTGTCGCCATCGTTATCGGCCAGCAGGTAATCCCCCACTTTAATGTTTTGAAATTTTAGCATAGCAATCAAAATTTTGAAGTTTACAAAGTGATTTTGTTATACTAAATGTACTCAAAAAACAAAAACGGGAAAATTATTTTTAGATTAACACTGCGCAGAGGCGCAGGTAATACAGAGAAAAAAATAAAAAATTCAATCCGGCTTATCTTCAACATTAGTAATCCCAAAGTCTCTCGGCGCCTCTGCTGCCAATCACTCTGCCCAGCTCATAATATAACCGGGGTTCTCAATTTCCAGCGCCTGCTTCGTAAGCATCAATGGTCGAAAGGTATCCACCATCACTGCCAGCTCTTTTGTTTCTTTGGCGCCAATGCTTTTTTCCACTGCACCGGGATGCGGCCCGTGTGGTATGCCTGCAGGATGCAGGGTTATCATCCCTCTTGTTACATTTTTTCGGCTCATAAAATCGCCATCCACATAATACAATACTTCATCACTGTCAATATTGCTGTGGTTATAGGGCGCAGGGATAGAGTTGGGATGATAATCGTACAACCTCGGCACAAAAGAGCACACCACAAAGGCATTGGTCTCAAACGTCTGGTGTACCGGCGGCGGCTGGTGCACACGGCCTGTTATTGGTTCAAAGTCATGAATGGAAAAAATATAAGGATAGCAGCAACCATCCCAGCCAACCACATCAAAAGGATGGGTACCATAATGCAGGCCATACAATACCCCTTTCTTTTTAGCTTTAATTAAAAAATCACCTTTCTCATCAAAGGTTTGCAGGTTCTCCGGCTTGCGGATATCACGTTCGCAATAAGGGGCATGCTCCATCAGTTGCCCGTATTTGCTCATATATCTTTTGGGAAAACGCAGTGGTGAAAATGATTCCACGATAAACAGGCGATTATTTTCATCGTTAAATTCTATCTGGTAAATCGTTCCCCTCGGCAGCACGATGTAATCTCCATAGCTGAAAGGCAGCTCGCCATACTGTGTTTTTACTTTGCCGCTGCCTTCATGCACAAATATCATTTCATCCCCATCGGCATTTTTATAAAAATAATCCTTGTTACCCCGCTGCGGCGCTGCCAGTACAATATGGCAATCATTATTTACCAATACAGGGATGCGGCTGTCTAAATAATCTTTTACAGGCTTTATATGAAAACCTTCAAAGCAGCGGTGCTGCAGCATTTTTTCTTCAGCCACCTGCGGACTTACATCTTTTTGCGGCTCTGTTTTGATGATTTGTGTAGGCGGGTAGCAGTGGTACAGCAGCGAATAATCATCGCTGAAACCTTCGGTTGAAAACAATTGTTCGCTGTATAATTTACCGTCCGGTTTGCGAAACCGGGTGTGGCGTTTATGGGGGATAGTGCCCAATGTATAATAGTGTGACATGTTAATTGATAATTAATGAATGGATAATGATAATGCCTTTGCTTCAAAATTACCAGCGTATGCAAAGCTCCAGGGAAGCCAGCAGGAAAATATATTTCCAGTTGCGTTTATCAATCCAATATGTGAAATTGCGGTGTAAAGGCATAACAATTTTGCAATCGCAATAACAAAGCTACATTTTTTATTCAAATGAGGAGAATCGGGCTTATATCAGACACCCATGGCTATCTGGATGAAGCCGTTTTTGAACATTTTAAAAATTGCGATGAAATATGGCACGCCGGTGATTGGGGTAACAATGTCGTTGAAAAGTTTCAATCATTTAAAACGCTTAAGGGCGTGTATGGCAATATTGACGATCTCACAATAAGAGCTGTTTTTCCGGAGCAACTGGTTTTTATGTGTGAAGATGTGAAAGTGATGATAAGGCATATTGGCGGATCGCCTCCACGCTATAATCCTGAAACAAAAAAAGAACTGCTGATCCATCAGCCGCAGCTTTTTATCAGCGGCCATTCCCACATTTTAAAAATTATTTATGATGACAGGCTGCAATGCCTGCACATGAACCCCGGCGCAGCAGGCAAACAGGGCTGGCACAAAGTAAGAACAGTTATCCGCTTTGTAATTGACGGAAAAAATATGAAGGATTGTGAAGTGATTGAATTGGGGAAAAGATAAATTCCGGGGACTGACAACCGTTAAATTATTTTTTGTGTAATAATGTTGCCGCCACTTCCTGTTTTCGCTGGCGGCTTACCGGCAACTGCGTTTTATCTTTTAAAATAACGGCGCCTTCATGATGGTAATTTTCAATAAAGTTTTTGTTGACCAAATGTGATTTGTGCACCCGTAAAAAATGATGCTGCAATAAAATTTCCTCGTATTCCTTCATCGTTTTTGAGCTCAGGTGTTTTCTGCCATCAGTTAAATAAAACCTTGTGTAATTGCCTTCGCCTTCCAGCCTGATAATGCCCGAAGGCGAAAAAAACACAGCGCCTTCCGTGGTGGGCACGGCCAGCTTAAAATCGTCCTGCTCTTTTTTGCCAAGATTTTGCAGCAGGTTTTTAAGCAGGGCTTCGGTCTCATTTTTCTGCTGCTGCTTTTTGTCGGCGAACCTGTTTACAGCGGCTTTCAGTTCTTCTGCATTCAATGGCTTCAGCAAATAATCCAGTGCGCTGAAACGGATGGCCTGTATGGCAAATTCATTAAAAGCGGTGGTGAAAATAATTTCAAAATTGATATTGGGAATATCATTTAAAAATTCAAAACCGTTCTTCTCCGGCATCATAATATCAAGAAAAACCAGGTCAGGCTGAAATCTATCCAGCAACGAATATGCTTCATTAATCTTTGTTGCAACGCGTAATTCCTTTATCTCCGGAATATGCCGTTCAATCATCAGTTGCAATACGTTGGCTGCAGCGGCTTCATCGTCTATGATAAGTGCTTTAACCATAGGATGAAGGTAATAAAAATGTGCAGCCCGAAAAGAATATACCACAAAAAGGGTATGCATTTGCAGTAACCGCCCTGGATAATCTTTTTGTTGTGCGACAGATATACCGGCCAGGCAGAAACCGTCAGACCGGTATGATAACAGATACCCTTGTACCGGAATCACCGGGCAGGTCTTCAATATCAATAGCAGCGCAATGGCCCTTGTTTTGTTCCAGCAGCTTCAGCCTTTCTTTTACTAACCCTATACCTTTGGAGATATGCGGCAGCAGCTTTTGCTGTGCTTTTAATGCAGCGGAACGCTGCCTGCCAATGCCATTATCTGTTATCACTGCATGCAGATGCTGTTCATCAGGCAGAGAAAAATGTACCGCCAGCTTTTTCTCTCCTTCTTTCAACGCCAGCCCGTGCTTTACTGCATTTTCAATAAAAGGCTGCACCAGCATACCCGGTATTTTGAGCGCATCGGCTTCTATCTCTTCGTCAGCGGTGACCGCGTACACAAACTGCTCTCCCATTCTTAATTTTTCAATATCCAGGTATAGCTGCAATTGCTCTATCTCCTCTTCCAGCGAAATATTATCCTGCTGCGATGTGTACAGCACTTTGCGCAGCAGCGTGGAAAATTTTGAGATATAAAAATTAGCACTGTCTGTATCACCCTGCAAAGTGAACTGTTGTATGCTGTTCATGGCATTAAAAATAAAATGAGGGTTCATCTGGGCCCTCAATGCCGACATTTGCCAGGTAGCCAGGTCTTTGTTCAGCTTCAGCACTTCAATTTCTTTTTCCCTGGCCTGCTGCTCTGCTTTTAATTTATCTATCCTGTCTGCCAGCAAAGAAGCAATGGTAGTGAGTATCTGTAAATGCCTGTCGGTATAAAAATGTTTCTGCGAATGCTCGCTGTCGATCACACCAATAACCTTTTTGTCATTGGCGATGAGCACAGTAATTTCAGAAAGCCGTGATGTATCATCAATAAGGTATCTTTTATCGAGTGTGGTATCATTGATAATTTCCGATTTGCCGCTAATGGCCACGCTGCCCACAATACCCCTGCCCACAGGAATTTCAATAGGGTTGATAATTTTATTTTCATCCGTTGTTTTTGGCCCCCATGCAGCTTTTTGCAGCAACACATTACTGTTTTCGTCCAGGAGGTAGATCACACAATCTTCAAAGCCCAGTTTTGAAATACAGTTCTTGGTAACATCCCACAGCATATCATCGATATTGCTTTGCCTGCCGATGGAAGCGGCAAAATAATTTATCACCTGCTCTATTTCCAGCTGGTATTGATAGCTGATTGCCTTTAATTTTTCAAGCCCGGCTATCTTTTTTTCCCTTTGCTTAATGACCAAAAGAATAATAACCGCTGCTGCAAGCAATTCTGTTACCCTGAACCACGCCTGGAGGGAAAGCAACGGGATGAATGAAGATTCTATAACAGTGATAGTGGGCATTTCCCGGTCAAGTTTCAATTAAATGTAGCAAATTCCTGCCACGGATAAGCAATTGCGGTTTTCCAAGCTACCCCCGTTGTAAAAAACAGCAAAAACCATTTATTCAGCAGCATTGCCCGGCTATTGAACGGCAGGGTGGCAAACTCCGTGATAACCATTAATTTTGCATTTTACAGCGCAATGAACAAACTCATTTTTTTCTTTTGTATTCTGCTTGCTTTTTCCTGTAATAATGATACCACTGCCACCGGCAACAGCGAAATGCCTGAACAGGAAAAACAATTAAGGGACCAAATTGCTAAAAACCCGGATTCGGTTGCCTTGCGGAATAAGCTTATTGATTATTTTGCCGGGAATGGCGATTACGCTGCGGCCATTAAAGAAAATGATATCCTCGTAGAGAAATATCCCGGCGTTCCCGATATATGGGACGCAAAGGCAAGGCTTGCCTTTCTTAATAAAGATACCGTGCAGGCCATCAGCGCATTTAAAAACGCAATCGCTATTCTTCCTGATCCGCAGTTTTTAATTTCGTTAGGTACATTGTATGCACAAACAAAGAATGCTGCTGCGCTATCTGTTGCCGATTCATTGCTGAAAAATAATAAAGACAACAGCACACTGCAGGCTTTATTCATTAAAGGCTTATATTACAGCTACAGCGGCGATAAGCCAAAAGCCATTGCTTACTTTGACAGTTGCCTGAACATGAGCTATACTTTTTTGGATGCCTACAGGGAAAAAGCGCTGGCATTGTATGACCTCGGCAAGTATCTTGATGCCATCAAAGCATTGGAGCTGCAGCTGGCGCTTTCAAAAACCGATGAAGAAACTTATTACTGGATGGGCCGTTGTTTTGAAAAACTGGATAAAAGGGAAGAAGCCATTCAAAACTACCAGGCGGCCTTGCAGATAGATCCTGATTATGCAGAGGCAAAGGATGCGCTGGGAAAGATGGGGGTTGTTCAGTGATCAGTTATCGGTGAATAGTGATGGGTAGTGCCAGTATCCAGCATCAATTAAAAAAATATCAATTACAATATGCCAATCATTGCGCCTTCATTATTATCTGCCGATTTTCTCCAGTTGCAAAAAGACTGCGACATGCTGAATGCAAGCCAGGCAGACTGGTTTCATCTTGACGTGATGGATGGAAGCTTTGTACCCAATATAAGCTTCGGGCCCATGCTGGTGGAATTTTTCAGGAAAGCTACTACCAAAGTATGCGATGTGCATTTGATGATTGAAGAACCGGAGAAATATGCAGAAGCTTTTAAAAAAGCAGGTGCTGATATTTTAACGGTGCACTACGAAGCCTGCCCGCACCTGCACCGGAACCTGCAGCAGGTAAAATCATTGGGTATGAAAGCCGGCGTGGCCATCAACCCTCACACCAATGTGGAGCTGCTGAAAAATGTATTGAAAGATATTGACCTTGTTTGCATGATGAGTGTGAACCCCGGCTTTGGCGGGCAGTCGTTCATTCCGCAAACCATCACCAAGATAAAAACATTGCGTAAACTAATCACCGATCTGCAGGCTGATACTAAAATTGAGGTTGATGGAGGTGTAACACTTGAAAATGCAAAAGAAATCGTGGAAGCTGGCGCCGATGTGCTGGTAGCAGGCAATACCGTTTTTAAATCTGCTGACCCCGCAGCAACAATTGCAAAACTGAAAGCAATATAATTCCGGCCGGTGCCGGAGGTCAGACCCGGTTTAAATTTTACAGAATGCCTTCATCCAGCCTCGCTGCAAACCACAAAGAAAAAAGTGCTGCGCCATTGATACGGCTGGTAATTATATGCTGGCTGGCGGCAAAGTTTATCAGCCTAAAAGTATGGATAAAAGATCGCCTGTTCCCTGTAGTGCCGGTAGCCGACTGGCTTAGCTGGCCTTCGGAAGTACATTATATCCTGTTTGCAGCATCCGTTGCACTGATGCTGTTTTTATTGATGGCCCCCACCGGTAAAAAGCTGTTTATCCTCCTTTTTATTACAGAAATATTTTCCTGCGCCGCAGATCAAACCCGCTGGCAGCCCTGGGAATACCAATACCTTTTTACCATTTTGATCTGCATCATCAACTATAATAATGATAAAAAAACAATTGGTTGCATAGCATTTGTAATGGCAGCCACTTATTTCTACAGCGGTATCGGCAAACTCAATGAAGCTTACCTGGTGATGGTATGGGATAACACTTTTTTAAAGCAAATCTTTAAAGTGAAGGAATCGTTGATACAGCAAAATTTCCTTCACTACAGCGGCTATCTTACTGCCATTGCAGAAATTGCAGGCGCAGCAGGCTTATTTTTTACCAGAACAAGAAAAGCAGCCGCCTGGATATTGATTGCCATGCACCTGCTGATACTATATGCCCTTGGCCCGCTGGGCACCAATTATAATGCAGTGGTATGGCCCTGGAACATCCTGATGGCAATCCTGCTCTATATTATTTTTATCAAACAGGATATTTTACCATTAAACATTACAGCTTTATGGCAAGGATGGAATAAAATGGTGCTTTTGTTTTGGGGCATATTTCCGGCATTGAATTATGCCGGGTGCTGGGACAGCTATTTATCATCAAGATTGTATTCAGGCGAGCTGCCTCAAATGGCCATTTGCATAAAAGACAGCAATGAAATAGAGGAATTGCAACCCTACCTGAGCCGCGGAGATGTGTACCATTTATGTGATGGGCGTGCCAAGGTAAACCTGCAGGCCTGGGCAATGAAAGAAATGAACGTGCCTCCTTATCCTGAAATAAGAGTGTACAATAAAATCAGGCGGCAATGGGCACAAAACCATCCTGCTTCTTCCACCAGCTTTGTCATTTATAAAACAGCAGGGCAAAATAAAGTGCAGCGGCTGCCCTGATTTATAAGCTGCCGTGCAAAAACGAGTAAATGCTTTTTGCTGCATTGGCAGAAGCGTTTCCGTTTTTGTTGAGCAGGCTTTTCAACGCAGCATAATCATTTGCTAGCTGCGCCTGTTTTGCAGGATCGGCCAGCAGGGCTGTAAGCTCTCTTGTAATATTCTCCACCGTCAGTTCATCCTGTATCAATTCTTTCACTACCTCCTTATCCATCACCAGGTTTACCAAACAGATGTATTTTATTTTTATCAGGCGTTTTGCAATTTGGTATGAAAGCCTGTTTCCCTTATAACAAACCACTTCAGGCACACCAAACAGAGCGGTTTCAAGCGTGGCGGTGCCGCTGGTAACCAATGCGGCTTTTGCTTCATGCAGCAATTGATAGGTTTTATTTACCACAGCAGAAACATTGCCGTGGCCCGCAAGCATATCATTATAAAAATTTTCTTCAATGCCCGGTGCCTTTGCCACTACAAAATGATAAGCCGGAAAATTTTTAGCCGCTTCCAGCATTACAGGCATTTTTTTTAATATCTCCTGTTTACGGCTGCCGGGCAACAGCGCCACCACTTTTTTATCAGTAAATAATTTTTCTGTTGCCGTAAAATTATTGATCACTTCTGCCAGTGGATGCCCCACATATTCCACCTCATAATTCCACTTTTGATAAAATTCTTTTTCAAAAGGAAGTATCACCAGCATTTTGTCTACATCTCTTTTGATCCCTTTCACCCTGTTTTCTTTCCATGCCCACACCTGCGGCGAAATGTAGTAGATGACTTTAATACCCTGCTGCTTTGCCCATTTGGCAATCCGTAAATTAAAGCCGGGATAATCAATTAAAATAACAGCATCGGGCCGGTATTGAAGGATATCTTTTTTGCAAAAAGAAAGGTTGTTTAAAATCGTTTTAAGATTACTGAGCACTTCTATAAACCCCATAAAAGCAAGCTCTTTATAATGCTTTACCAGTGTGGCGCCTGCTGTTTCCATTTTATCACCGCCCCAGCAACGAACGGATGCAGCGGCATCTAAGCGCTTCAGCTCTTTTATCAGGTTGCTTCCATGCAGGTCGCCGCTGGCTTCGCCTGCTATGATGTAATATTTCATGTGTAAAAACTTGCTGCAATTTAGCGCTATTCATTTTTAAACCACTGCAAATAAAAAGGCTGCCGAAAAACGGCAGCCCTGCTTTACTATAACCCTAAAACTTTCTTATTGTTCCTGTGGTGTGGCTGTAGCTTTCTGGTCTTTTACTTCACCCTGCTGTTCGCTTTTCAGTTTCGCTTCCTTCCAGTCTTTCTTTTGTGCTTTCATTTCCATTTTTTGTTCTTTCAGCTTGGCTTTTTGTTCATCCGTAAGAACAGATTTAAGATTTTCAGCCTGCTTTGCCCTCAGTTCTCTCAACATTGCTTTCTTTTGCTCATCTGTCAATTTGGTATCATTCAAAATTCCCTGCCTTTTTGCTTCAACACCGGCATTCATATCTTTCAATTTAGCTTTTTGATCATCAGTCAGGTTAAGGTCTTTTACTGCCTGTCCCTGGCCAAAACCCTTATGGCGCCACTCTTTGCCAGGCTGGGCATTAGTGGGTTCTTTTTTAATGTCTGCAGATTTTTCTTCAGTTGTTTGTGCAAATGCCAGCTGTCCCATTACTACGGCAGCAGCTACTACAAATAGTTTTTTCATTTTTTACGATTTTAATTTTTAAAATGTCATGCAATAGATGCAGAGCAATGTGAAAAGTTTAACGGGTGCAAGATAAAAAAAAGGCACAAAGTGCCTTTTAAACTTTTTTTAAGATTTGGGCTGTTAATCTGCCATGTCAATGATCAATTGCTGCGTTTTAGAAATACCGGAAGGTGATATTACCTGTAACTGGTATACACCTTTTGCAATACCTGCCGGAAGGCTGATGCTCTGTGAAGCGCTGCCGCCGTTATGCTGCAATATGGCTGAATAAACTGCCTGCCCGTTTGCACTGATAACCCTCAGTTTATAACTGCCTGCCTCTTCGTTGGTAAATATCAGGTTTGCCAGTGTGCTGCGTACCGGGTTAGGTGATACTGCTATTCCTGCGGCACCTTTGCCAATTGTTACTTTTACTATATCGGTATATTTAACCTGCCCGCTGGCATCTATTGCTTTTATACGGTAAAAATTATTTCCTTTTACAGCATTTACATCAAGCCAGTTATAAGAGAAGCTGCTTCCGGTATTTTGTGCAGCGATTTCTGCTATTTTGGTGAAGCTGGTACCGTTTACAGATTTCTCAATTTCATACCGAACTATGTTCAATTGGTTTTCGATCTTCCATTCCACGGCAATATTGTTACCGTTTTGGAAGGCCTTAATGCCTGCAAACGCTACCGGCAATACCACCTGAGGCTTCAATACAATCCTGAAGCGGTTAGCCGCACGGGAACCAGCACTGGCATTCACTACAAAATTGTAGCCGTTCACTACAGCAAGGTCAAGCGTTGTATCCCGGCCGGTATAGTTATCGTGCAATATGGCACTGGTAACAACCGGGTCAAACCCATCCGATGCTATATCCAGCCTGTAACTGATCTGGCGCAGGCTTGATGTTTTAAAGAACAAGGTATCTTCCACCGTAAATGAGCGCCTTCTTTCAATTACCAGTTCGGTATTATTTCTTAACAGGCCTATATTCTCACCAAAATTGGGGCTTTTCCTTATATCGTACCCGTCCACATCATTGCTGTACACATCATTGAAATCAACAAATCCGCCATCTACCATATTGGTACTGCCGGCGTCAACAGCATACAGGTTAAACAATATCCTGCTGTTGCCCGACAGCGGCGATGCCGGCCTGAAGGCTGCCTGGCTTCCGCTGGCTTTGCTGTTTTCCACCACCTGCACAGAACCTGTGCCGCCTGAAGACTGGATGAAGAAAGCGGCACCGCTTTCAATATAGTTATGTACAGAGCCAATGCTGCCATAGCTGCCGCCTCCCGGTGCTACTTCATAATCCCCGGTGCCTATATTTTTTGCAAATGTCTGATAACCGCCTACACCGTGTGTGCCTGATAATTTAGGATCCCATACCTGGTAGGCATCTGTGAGGCTGCCGCCCCTTACAATATTTCTCATGTCAATCCTTGAGGCATAAGGATTGCCCGCAAGGCCCCACAATGTTGAAGGATCTGTGGAAACAGCCGGCTGGTCACCCTGGAACAATGCACCTTTACTGCGTAAAACAGTAGCTGTGGTTGGCGCTGATGTACCATACTGGCCCGGCCCCCTGTCACCCCGAACAAAAAGGAAATACCCTTTTTCACTTGCAAGGGCGGTGGCATTAGTGTTTGCCACAGCGAAAAGATTGTCCACCGAAGCATCATACCTTAACAGGGAAGCGCTCTGGGATAATGTATCATAGCCCAGCGCCTGCACTGCAGCAAGGCTTGCTCCCGGTGTGGTGATCTTGGTACCATAGCCGGGGGCTGGATTGAGCATACCGCCGGTCGCACCTTCCTGCCATGCCGCTTTTATCGTTTGTCCGTAAGTGTTAGGCGCCAGTAAGCGCCATCCCTTGCTCGGGTTTTTAGGAACATGCCTTTCCACCGTCACGTCACCGGTGATATAGCTGGCCGAAGTAGTATTGGCAGCCACTCTTGCAGTACCGTTTGCATTTGATTTAATGGTAAGCAAGCCGCCTGTTGCAAGTACGCCGGTACCGCTTACTGTCAGTACGCCTTCACTGCCCACACCATCATAAGCGGTAATGTTCAATGCGTTTGCCAAAGTAGCGGAAGCGCCGTTATTAACGGTAAATGTTTTTAAATAATTATTAGTGCCCGTGCTGCTGAAATATAAAGAACCGGCAGCGCCACCGATAACAAGGCCGGAAGCAATGCCCCCGGCAAGATTGCCGCTTGTACGGGTTACAGCCCCATTTACCGTTAAAGTATTGGCGCCAATAGAAAGGTCACCGTTTGCTAAACTCAATTCACCTGTAACAACATCCCCCACAAGGGTTACACCGCTTGCATTGTTAACAATAACACCTGCGAATGTTCTTGCAGCTGCAAACTGGGCGGCTGCACCATTAAATTCTATAACAGAACTACTGTTTAAATTAACAGCAGGGCTATTAGTGCCTACAATGGTAGAAGTGGCTGATCCCGATAAAGCATCTGCAGCAGTTGTATTGGCCGTTCTGATAGTACCATCCACATTTACGGTACCGTTAGTGCCAAAAGTAAACGTACGGTTAGCAGCGGCTACCAGGACAGCGCCGGCATTTACATTCAGCAATGCGTTATTACCAAATGTTACATTCGCATCAGGCGTAACTGTGCCGCCTGTATTGCTTACTGTGATTGAATTAGGATTGCCAATAGTTAATCCGTTAAAACCAAAGCTTTGGCTGGCTGCGGCACTGTTAAGTTCATAACGGCCACCGGCAGCAAATGTTTTTGTACCGGTTACTGTTATTGTTCCTGCAACCCCATTTGTGTTGGCTGTGATAATAGTACCGCCTGCATTAAGGTTAAACGTAGAACCGGTACCGTTCAATACAGAAGTCCCAAAGTCAACAGCAGCGCCATTTGCTATACCAAAATTGATAGTGTTTGATATGGTACCGCCTGTTTTGCTGAATGCCTGAACAGATGTTCCGTTGAAAGTGAATGTGCAGGTAGCATTGCTTGATTCAGTCAAAGTGCCGCCGCTAATGCTGACATCTCCTTTTACATTCAGGGCGGCCGTACCGCCACCGCCGCTCATATTAAATGTGCCGCCGGTG
>JBEHYP010000002.1:0-104611 GCA_048498115.1 Bacteroidota bacterium
CCTGCACTAAGTCTCCGATCTGATTTTCTGCTTTTACGCGCCTTTTCATACTGTAGTTAAAAAGTTACCCGCAGACAGGTCGTTTGCATCTGGTAATGTGCGTACACGGCTACCTGTTACCATATCTTTTACTGATACTGCCGCCTGTTCGGTTGCATTTGGCAGGGTTACCGCATGCAGGTTGCCGCCATCATCCAGTTTACTGTTGTTTCCCGTATTATATGCCTTGGCAGGATCAGTATTAAAACCGTAATTGTCATAGTAAGTTAACGTAAGGGCTATAAAGCTGGCGTCATCCGGAAGGGGGCTGTTGTTTACAGCAACTCCTTCATTTATGGAAGTGCCGGTGGGCTGGGATGCTATTTCCAGGGTAATATCAGCATTATCATCCGTACCAAAGCCTTCATCCAGGCGTATACCGTCTGTTGCCTGGAAAATATGTGTACCTGTTTGATTGGTATTAATAAATATATCCCGGGCTATTGAAGCAGTATTTGTTCTTTGTGCGGTAACGGTGGAGGCCCCCAACCCAAAATGATCATTTACATAATCCTGCAACTGGGCCCTTGTGCCTGTATAGTTGGTAAGCATACCTTTCATTACCGGGCGGCCAAGATCGTCATACAAGGTAGTAAGCCACCAGCCTTTGGCCCTCATGTTGGCATCCTGCGTATATACCAGCCTGTCCCGCTTGTCATATACCATGTACACCCAGCCTGCACCGGGAACCTTTTGGGCTATCATCCTATTGCGGTAATCGTATTCGCTTCGGAAACAAAGCTCATTTGAAATATCACTTGATACTGACCAGTTATCTATAGGGTTATTGATAGCGGCTGTGGCCTTTGGGGATAAGACAAAACGAAGCCGTTCCAAATCATCATAAATATAGTAAGTACATAGCCAGCCCGTGTAACCAGAAAAATCAGCTGGCACTGTTCCTTCCTGCACTTTTTTTAAGATCACTTTGCCTTCCTTGTCTTTGTATTCTACAATTGCCTTGTCGTTTTCGTCTAGGGTAACGGTCTTGTACAGCTCGCCTGCATCATAAGCAGCGCTGGTTAAAGGAATATTATTATCAAAGTTACCATCATCACTTATTGTCCATATTCTTACGTCATCAGCAACCGAGTTGATTAAATATTTTTGTGCTATGTATTTATCATTGCTTCCTCCCCACGAATTACCGGGGGCAAATGTTCTTACCGGCCTGTTAAGCGGCGACGGTTCAAATTCTGTTCTGCTATAAAATACCTGTTCTCCGGGGTATTGGGTTTGCAAAAAGTTATTTTGCTCAGTGAAGGGATCTGCTTTAAAATCGCCTGTATTACTGTTACTAACATACCCCATGTATTTAAATTGCTCCCTGCCAAATTCATCATAGGCAACAGGACTGATCATGTCTTTGGGGTCAGTGCCGGGCGTGGCCTGCCTCATGACAGTTTGCAGCGGCCGTCCCAACCCGTCAAGATATTGCGTTGTTTGCTTTACATTGGCGTAACCTGCTGCATCAAAGGCAGTAAGGCTGGTATATGGCCCTAAGGCATCTTTAGTACGTACATAGTTTAGCGGCATAGATGATGGATATGCTACCGGGATTGCTGCGGGAGCATTTACCGCTGCGGGCACCTGGGTCATTGAGGTAACAGGCTTATTGCTTACCTGCGCATACAGCCCAACAAAAGGAATTGCACAGGTGCATAGCGCCGTGCTAAACATCTTTTGCATAGTATGAATGATACTCATAAGATTGTTTTTACCGTTTAAAAGCAAGTTTATTCTGGTTGCCGACCAATGATTTTTTCTAACTGATCTATTCTTTTCCGCAATAAAACTTGTTCTTCATTTTGCTTTTGCAAGGCCTCTATTTTTTTATGCTGTTCTATGATATAAAGGGTAAGCTCTTCTATTTTTTGCAGCAATGAAGCCTGTGTAACGGCAATATCAATCCCGTTCTTTTCAGCCTCCGCCGCAGGCACTACACCGGGCAGGTGTTTGTTTGCTTCAATGTACTTTTCAAGTTCGGGAATGGAGGGCAGGACATATTTGTCATCAAATACATAATCCGGCCATGTATTAAACAGCTTTACTTCAGCTTTTGTAAAAAGGGCCCTGCCATTTACAGCCAAAGCATAATCTGTAAGCGTCTGCACTTTGGCATCAGGTATAGCTCCTATTAAAAGTTTTCCGCTGGTGCGGATATTACCATCCACGTCAAATTTTTGGGTAGGGGTTTTACCTAATCCCACAAGGGTATTTGTGTTGTCAAATGTGAAGGGGGTTGCCCCACCACCTGAATTTCCAACAAGGGTTACTGAAGCGAGTAAGCTAAGTTCATCAATCCGCATGGTACCGGCGCTGCTGCCGGCGCCCCATCCATATATCCTGAACTTGACTGTTGCAGAGGACGAAGTGAAATCAGTAAAATCCCAGTTCACCGTTGAAGAAGAAGTACCAGGAGTGAAATCATAATCACTGGAAAAAGTACCTGTGCCGCCATCATGTCTTATTTTTCCATTAGCAGGGCCGGTAGAACTTTTCTGCATTGTGAAATTAATAGAAGCTGCTGTGAGCTGGTACCCGGTGGCAACAGTAACAGTAAGTTCTATATACTCTCCGTCATCTATAGCAACTCCGGTATTCCATCCGCTGCTATTGAAACAATCGTTGGTTGCGCTGCAACTTAACCCGGTACGGGATACATCTATTGTTGTAACATTAGCCGGTAAAGACGGAGGGAATCCCTGTACCGGGCAGGCACCGGCACCGGTAAAACTTAAAGTAAACAGCTGGCTGTATGCTTTACCGCCTAACAGTAAAAGGGCGATTATTAAAGAACGTTTCATTGTTATTGGTTTATATTTTTACTAATATTGCTATTGTGGTTGCTGATACTTGTAATCATAACTTTTCAGGATATTGCCATCCTGGTCTTTTATTAATGTAAGGCGATTAAAACCGTCGTATTCATAATAGGTTGTTTTCCCATTCGGATCTGTCTCACTGGTCATTCCTACAAGCGGAGAATAAGTATATGTAGTAACTAATGCACCGGGAATATTCCGCAGGTTATCGAGGTGATTTCTTAGATATCCATCATCCGATGGTGCATCCAGTACGCTTTGGGCGATATAGGTTTTCGCAATATCATAGGTTGTATTTACCAGTTTTGCTACAGGGTAAGTTCCGTTATAACCCCACAAATACACCTCTTTAACATTATCAGTCTTTTGCTGCTCCTGAACATTTCCATACACATCGTATTGATTAAACTCGACTTTTGGCTCTGGCACCTGATTATGGGGAGCATAGTAAATATTTGCCGGTACTACCTGATCCGCATCCAACAATTTAAAATTGTTTATTTGGGTTGAAAGAAGGGTAGCACCCTGGAACTTTGATTCTACAGTAGCTGGAACCAGGTTGTGTTGCTGCTGCAATTTCATAATCGCTTTTTGAGCACCGGTGGCGCTTGTATAATAAGAACTGAGGCAATTTTGATACGCCGCCAGGTCACTATAATAAGAAGATAAAAGCGGTGAATTTGCATTTGTTGCCAGCAGGTAACTGTGCCTGATATCTTTATATATATTTTGATAGGCCCTGATACTATCAGGATACCTTGGGCCACATGGAATTACTCCCGGTATTGTATCAACGTCACGACCCACAAAAGTGGAATAATTATCAAATCTTTCCTTTAACGCCGATAGCAAGGCATAATAACTAAGCTTTATACCCGCCAACGATTGTTTTAAATTCGTAAGAGCATTATCCGGACAACCAGGCAAATTAAAGTCAGCCACACGTTTTGTAGCAGAGCGTTTTACAGATCCTGTACTGTTAAAATGATCTGCACTTTCGGGTAAAGCGAGGACGGCACTGGAATAATTATAATAAATACTGTCTATTAATGTCTCATCGCTGTAAGTATAATTAGTACTTGCAGACAAGACAATTTTTGGTGACGTGTAATATAATTTTTCCCATCTATAGCTATTATAATGTCTGTAATAGTATGAGTTGGTCAAATATCCCCCTCCCCACGCAGTTGCACCAAACAATAGCATCTGCGTTGGGTCATCAGTAGGTAAATTTACAAGAGGGCACACTACATAAAATTTTGATGTATCTGCATATATCCCCAGTAACTCATCCAGGTTGACATAATAGTTATGTAGTTTGTTTATTAAAGTATAATTACCCGCATCATATTTATATACCTGCTTTTCTTTTAATAGGCCCCTTTCGTACTCCCTGTCAATTTTAAAAAAAGGAATATACCGCATAGAAAGTATGTCAGTTGCCGTATTGTATTGATAAACTGTTTTACCCAGGTAATTTGTACCGCCATCGGATTGGTATTCTTCAACCTCGTTATAGGAAACGGAACTACCCGATGCCGCCTCCAATGGAACCGGGTAATGCTCTAGATAATACCTGTCTGTAAGGTATTTTTCACATAATGCAGGTAATTGACCATCCCTGAAATCCCACCACTCTGAAACATAATTTTGAAGGCATAATGACTTGTAATCTCCATTGAATAAACTTGAGTTGTAATAGTAGCCAGGGTATTTATATTCCTTTATAAGCGTTTTATTGGCGATTAAATCCTTTGATTCGATCTTTTTTATTCGCAACCCTCCAAAGTAAACCGGTCCGGTGACGTTATATGGCACATCATACGTTATTGTTGGCCGCACGGCCGTTAGCGTGGCACGTACATTAAATTTATATTGCTGGCCCGTGGACAAATTGAATCCATAAGGGAAGGTTATTTCATAGATATGACCTTCCTGCAGTGATAAATATAAAAGCTTCTGCTGGCTGGTTGATGTACCACTTTCTAATTCGTTCAATGTACCACCAATAACCAGCGTGTTGCCACCATTAGAGATATCCCTTACTTCAAAGCTGGTGCTATTTTGAATGCAATTTGGTCCTGAAGAACATAACAAATTACCCTGCACTTCTAATTTTGAATTGTAGTAAGTAATTGGAGCAGTTGGCAGTTGTTGCGTTATCAATCCGGTTGCTGTCATTTGTGCAGATTGAATGTACCCAACCGGACCCATTACAATGCTTGCTGTGATATTATTATACGTCGTGTCGTTTCGATAAAAGGTATGTGTTTCTATTGCATAGTTAGGCTCAAAAGAGAATTTTGTTGTTCCTCCTGTAGGATAAGTAATGGTCTCAATACTACCAGCTTTCATATATAACTCATCCGGTTTTCTTTTTTCCAGGTCCGGCACAACTTCCGCAGTAGTTTGCACAGCAGGATCGGGAGGTTTTACCATTAACATATTTTCATTGTCAATTTTGCCATTAAAATATCCCCAATAATCCTGTGCTTTAAGCCTGTTGATCCCGTTATTTTCAAAATGTACCAGGTCTGTTCTGAAGTATGAAAATATGTATGCAGGTAAAGGATTTTCAACGCCATTTTTATATCCTATTTCCTGGATACTATCTAAGAAAAAACCTGTTTGATAAAACTTAAACTTTTTTATTGGGATATAGTCATTTCCTGTTTTACTCATTACAGTAACCGCAGCAAGATTTGTTGCATTCTCCCCCGGGTAATCAAAAATTAATTTTCCATTTTTAAATAAGATTTCAGAGACCTGCCACCCATCTACCTCCATTTGATCATAGTCACGATGAGTGTCAACGGAGTAGCTTGAATGCTCTCCCCCTGTTAAATATTCAATATGCTGCCTGATTGTTGATGCCTTGGGCAGATCTGAATATGTTATCTTTCTTACATAGCTAATCGATATTTCATCGATGGTATTGGCAGATTTGATCGATGTTAAATGAAAACCTGTTGCCTTGTCATAAAAAGGTTCATTGAGCGAAACGTTCCGTGTATAATCTATAGCAGCATCAAGTACTGTGCCTCCAAATTGATATGCAGTCCCGGTTTCATCAGTTATTTTAAACTCCTTAAAATTATCATCATGTTCAATTTTAATCGGTGCATAGGGAATAGTCATAAATTCAGGAGGAAGCCCTTCAACAAATTTATTTTTGAGCAAAAACTTCCCTGCCTTACCATTAAAATTGTACACAAACAGATCCGGGATGCCATCTGCTTTGGCCGACTCCCGGCTATCTGATATTTCTCCAAAAAAAGCTTGTTCCCTGTCATATAATACCGGATCTTCAGTATCCGGGAAAATAATGTTGTAAAACCCGTTGCCTGTTAAATTTTCATCGTACTGTTTTTTTTCATCCTTTACGCCCTGGATAATTCTTGCAATCGCTCCCCCAGCATTCAATGCCCAGCCTATTCCAATTTCTGAAGGCCGGTCAGCCGCTTTAATACCTGCCCCATGGTAACTTATAGAGACAGGTAATGAAAGGCTTCCTGATTGTACTGTAAATAACGGTATATCAATATTCGGGATGCCTGTATTGGTTGAAATAGGTATCATTCCATATTGTCCTAAAGCAGACACAGAGGGAGAATGCGGGATATATTCCGGCGCATTTATTGAAGGGATGTTGTTAGACTGACCAATAACCAATTGATTGAGATTGATCAGTAAAACGAAGTGTAAAAGAAATTTTGAAAGTCGTATCATAGTATAGTTTGCATTAGCTGATTTTTTAGATAATCTTATTTTTTTAAAAATTATACCCCACCCTGAACAGCACCGGCTGGCTCACCGGCTCATGCTGCTTTGCTAAAAGATCATATAGCAACTGCAGCTTTGTTTCCTTAAACCATTTGGTCTTTGTTTTAAATTTCTTGCTTAACCCAAACAATGCTGCCTGCTGCCAGCCATTGCCGTATGTAATAACAGTGGTAACCACAGGCATGTCTGTGAGATAGTTCATCTCCCAGCCACCGCTCAGGTAAAATTGCTTTTTCAGCTTCCAGTCTATAAAGCTCCGCAGGCTGATGCCCTGCGTAGTAAACCGTATTTTGTCTATGCTGCCCATGCCCATTTTGTAGCCGGCCCCGAGGCCTACAGTGCTTTTGTCATTGAGCTTATACCCTGCTGTTAGCGCTATGTCCATCGTGCTGGGCATAAGGCTGTTGTTCCTTGCAAATTGAAGGTTGCTGCCCCATTCCAGCCTTTGCAGAAAGGTTTTTGTTTTCTGCATATTGGGTTTAAAGTCCGGCAGGCCACCGTCTCCTGTGCCTGCACCGCTGCCGGCTTTCAGCAGCTTGTCTTTATAGCTGTTCAGCTGTGACTGGGCATCTTTAAGGTTTTGCTTGAATATATCCTGGGCACCGGCCCCTCCTGCAGCTATGCGCTGCTGTATTAAGCTTTGTATGCCTGCCCTTGTCTGCAGGTTTGGGTTTACAGGCATGGCGCTGGCTTCATCACCTGGGGCACCAAAGAGCGAGGCCAGCATACTGTTCTTTTGTACAAATTGCTGAAAGCCGGGTACTTTGTGGAGAATGTCTTTTGCCAGTTTTTCTGTCTGGGCCTCATCGCTGAAGATGTCTTTGTAGTTTTTCATCGTTTCAGCATAGTACCATACCTCTTTGTTCATTTTTACCAGGTATTTGCTGTTGCCCATGTATTGAAAGGCGGCAGTAATGAGCTGCTTTTTTCTTTGTTTGATAAATTGCTGCAGGGCCTGTGTGCTGTCTTCTTCGCTGTTGAGCTGCTGTATTTTTTGCCTGGTGGCATTTATTTTTTTGGCAAGGCCGCTGTCTATAAAAGCTTTTTGCTTTTCAATGTATTGGATGTTGGTTGTGAGGTTGTCCCGGTATTTGTCGTATTGCTTTTCGTATTGAAGTCTGATGGCTTCGCCCTGCTTTAATTTTTGCAGCAGGCCCGCAAAGGTGAGCTGGTCATTGCCAAAGAGCTTATTGGCAGTTTCGGGGCTGAGTTTTTCTAAATTGCTTTTTATTTTGGTTTCCCATTTGCCCAGCTTTTCTAAAGTGCGTATTGTTTTTTTGCTGATACGGCTGCTGTATTTATCTATCTTTTTGTCAATGGTGGAAATGTATTTAGAAGGAATTTGCTGCAGCGATTCCAGTGTGCTGTCGCCCTGCGCAAAGAGCCTTTCGCAGCACAGGAATGCTGTCGTTGCAAACAATATAGTACAAAGCTTCGCCATAGTTATCACAATGAAGATGTAATACACAGGTGCAAACCCTTAAGGAATTGCACAGGAAAAACAGAAGGAAAAACAGCGTAATAATTCCAGGCACAGTCTAAATAAACTGCCGGGTTAAATCGGGCAACTACTGTTGCCGGCCTGGATGAAAAAGGTACTTCTTAAAAATTTCTTCGGATACACGGGTGCTTGCTTTATCTTTCCAAGGATAGGATTTGAAAGCACTAACGTAGGGTAATATTTTCAAATAAGCAAGGGGTATAAAAAAAATATTTTTCAACATGACATGAAATATCCTGCCTTTTCCGTTCATGATCAGCTATTATGGATTGGCTTTCGCTTATTCCTGTGTTTGAGAAAAGGCGCCCGTATTTTACTTACCGCTGCCAGCACCTCCTCATCAGAATAAAACATACCATACTGCATTACAAATATCACCGACATGGCAAATACCATTAAAAAACTATAAATGCCGATGTGCATTAATAAAAGAAGCCCCAGGGTGATATTACGCCATCTTTTATTGTAAAATACCAGCACAGGAAAACACAATTCAAGCGCCATGGTGCCGTAATTGATAATATACAGGAATACCATGGGAAAATGAACATAACCCCCGGCAGCCAAAACAGAAAAACGGTCATAATTTAAAAAATAATGCAGCGCTGTCCCTTTTTGCCAAAACGGGTCAAATAGTTTATAAACCCCTGCAAAAAAATACGCCAGGCATACGTTGATGATGATGGAATAAGCCGCCAGGTTGCTGAGAAGATTGTACACTTTTTCTTTAGGGGGGCCGAATGGCTTTCTCTTAAACAAAGTGAAATATGAAAAAGTGTTGGCCACTGCCAAATAGCCTGTAAGCATAAGCGCCATCTTATCGCCGGCATTGTAAAACTGGTAATTCATATTGTTCAGCAGCGCCAGCACAAGAAAAAGCAGGAAGGAGGTAACGTTCCTGCCTATCCCAAAAACATTCAGCAGCAGCAGCAGCATACAGGCATACGCTATCAGCATATAATGCTCTTTCAATACCACAACATCCAAATGAAAAAACTTCAAAGCCCTTGCCGGAGCCACTTTTAAAAAAGTGCTGTTGCTGTATAGTATGCCAAGTGCAGGCCACCGCAGAAGCATTTCTTTTAAATACCAGGCACTTACAGCCACCCGCAAAAAAGCAAGGTAAAATGCCCTTTCATTGGTTTGCTGCAGGCGCGCTATTATTTGCTGTATTTTTTGCAAAACTCAAAACGGTTTGAAGTTGGAAACAAAAATTATTTTTTTATCCTGCACAACGGCATTTGCAGGGGTGCCCGGCGGGGGGATGAACCTGTACGCCAGCACCAGCTGAAATTCTTTACCGGCAGCATCCTTATGCAGCTCCCTTATAACATAGCGTGCATAGTTCTCCAGGTTTTGCAGGGATGCCCGGAAGATGGAATCATTTTTCAGCAGTGCTGAGCTTTGTTGCAGGAAAACGCTGTCTGTCATATTTCCCACTGCATTACGTTCTTTTCGCAACCGGTTTTCCAGGCTGTTCATCACCGTATACAGCAAACGCTCAAGCGCATCATGATAATTATTAAAAGGTGCCCGTTGCCTTTTTTGGGCAATGCTGTACCGTACAAGATCAATGGTATCTGTACGGGATGGCTGCTGCCTGTCTTTTAATACCAGGTTCAGCTCCCTTTTATATGTGCTTGTTGAAGAAAAGAGGCGCCAGTTCTGCCACCAAAAAGCATCGTATGTTTCCACTTGCCCTGGGGCAACGCGATGAATAAAGGGCCTGAAAAAAATAAGGCCGTAAGAAAGCAGCCAGTAATAAAGAAAAGCCGCTACAAGGCAGCAGGAAACCCATTTGTAAGCAATTTGTAGCCCGGGCTGTTTTGGTGCATTCATCTTGCCCAAAGATACCAAACTCCCGCCTATAATACCAGCCCTGCATAATCTTCCGCGGTATCTATATCTATAGCACCCTGTTCAAAAGCCACGGCAGCGGTATCATCCGGAAGCTGCTGCACAATTTTTTTAGCGCCATACCGGCCGGTTAATGATAAAAGCTTTTCAAAATATTTCCGGTCAAAAAGCACGGGGATACCGAGCGTATTGTTATAAGCAGCAGCAACAATCCCTTTTTGAGCAGCAGTTTTTGTTTCCGTCATTTTATTTAATAGTTCAGCAGACAGGTAAGGCTGGTCACAAACCAAAATGATAACACTGGTTACTTCCGGATAATGCTGAAGTATAAATGCTGTTCCTTTTTGAATGGAATTTCCCATACCGTCATTCCAGCTTTCATTTTGCACAAAAGCAATTTGCTGCTGTTCCAAAACGGGTTGCAGCAAATGATGATAACAGCCTGTTACTACCACCAGCGGGTTACCGGTTTTTTTAACTTCATCAATAATGTGCTGCAGAAATGTTTTCCCGCTGAATGAGAGGAGCATTTTGGGTGTTGCCAATCCGCTTGCGTTCATTCTTGAAGAACTGCCGGCCGCCAGCAATAAACATACCGTCATGTTACAATGGTTTTGTTACAGCAGTTTTGTTACAGCAGCACGGCATTGTGCTCATGGATAAAGCCTGCTTTATTTTTCAGCGGGCCGCCGCTCTTTTTTGAAAGCGCTGCTTTTATTCCCGATAATATGGAAAGGGCTATTTCTTCTGCTGTTTCTGCGCCGATATCGAGCCCTACAGGGGCGTGTACTTTTTGCAGCATGTCATCATTGATGGCCATTCCTTCCTCCTGTAATGCCTGCAGCATTTTTTCAAATTTCTTTTTGGGGCCAAGCACGCCGATATAGCTGCAGGTTGTGCCAATTAACTGCCGCAGCATGGCCAGGTCATAATTATAATTATGCGTCATCAGCAAAACAACGGTTTGTTCGCTGATAACGGTTTGCGAAATCACTTCTGCAGGCTTTGCCACAATAATTTTTTTTACTGAAGGAAAGCGCTTTTCATTCGCATGGGATTTGCGGCCATCCGCCACCGTTATGTGCCAGCCCAGCACGGATGCCATTTTCACCAACGGGAAAACATCATTGCCGGCGCCGGCAATGATTAATTCAACAGGCGGCTGCAGCAGTTCTATAAAAGCAGAAAAATAATTACCGTTATTAAAAGAATAATTCTTAATAGCAGACCGGCCGTTTTCAAAAACCCATTTTATATCATCATTGATGGCATCAGCAAATTGCTTATTGCCGATATTACTATAATGGTTATTTTCTGAAAAAGCCATACAGGTACCCGCCTGGCGAGACAACTGTTTTTCAATAGAAAATAAAGTAACCAGCACAGCCGGTTTTGTTTGTGCTGTTATTTTTTCCAGCAATGCCACCGGGTTGTTTTCTTTTGAAGCATCAACAGGCTCAAACAAAATATATACAATGCCATTGCATCCCAACTGCACACCAAACACACTGTCATCTTCATCCATACTGTTATACGCCACCAGCTTGTTTTGATTTTGGGCAATAGCCAGCAGCGCTTTCTTCAGGGCATCCCCTTCCAGGCAGCCACCGCTGATAGCGCCGGTAAGCTCCCCATCTTCCGTCACCAGCATTCTTGCACCGGGGCGCCGGTAAGAAGAGCCCTCCACATGCACCACGGTGGCCAGCGCCGCTTTTTTATTTTGCTGCTGCGCTTTTTTAAATGCAAAGATGATGTCTGCTATTTCTTTCATTGGTTATACCAGTAATATTCAGTTACAAACACTCCAGCTTCGCCCCACAGATAAACACAGCAATATGCTGCATCATATACCCGGAGCCACGAATATCCCGGCTATGCTCAATACACAAATGCACACGAATAAAAAAAACATTTGTGAAGATTAGTGCAATTCGTGGCTTACTACTTATCCGGCAAATACGCCCCGTTGTCTATCCAGAGCTTAAATTGTTTTGCAAATTCAGCATGCGGCAATGGTGGCAGGGTCCTGCCATCTCCGGGGTTCCAGCCCCAAAGCACTAGTGTATCTGCAGAAACATGTTTTATCAAGTCTTCCTTTGTTTTATGCCCGTTTGTTTGCGGGTTCAGTAATTGTGCAGCCAGTTGCCTGGGCGTTTTTCCCTGGAACACCATTTTCATATCAGCAGGCGGCAGCTGCCATTTGGGGTTGCCGGGCGGCATGTGCAAGCCGGGTGTATTTTCAGGCTGGTGGCAGTTGGCGCATTTTAACGCATACAAGCCCTTACCGTCAGCGCCGCGTTTTACATTCTGCGTATGCAGGAGGCTGTTGTCTCCCTGCAAAGGCACGTCACCCGAAGGATGGCAATTCATGCAGCGCGGGCTCATCAGCACTTTATACACTTCAGCAAAGGCTGTTTTGGAAAGCAGGCTGTCTTTAGCTGCATGGGCAACATTCATTGTTTTATCATTATCGCTGAATGAAGAAGCCGCCAAAGCAACAGCAACGACCAGCAGCAAAAGCCAAAAACCTTTTGCAGGGATCTTTAGTAAAAAATGCTTTTCTATCATAACGGACATTTGTTGTGGTAATGTTTATTGCTAAATAGAATCATTACTGTATCCCGATAGCTATCGGGATGCGACGCCACCGGAGCTCAACAGATTTTCCAAAGCCCGGCATAAAAAATATTTCGTCTACTCCTTAAAGTTAGTATCACCAAAAGGCATCTGCGTAATCCTTTTGCCTGTGGCGGCAAAAATGGCATTGGCCACGGCAGGCGCTGTGGGCGGAAAGCCGGGTTCGCCTACACCACCCATTTCACCGCCGCTGTCTGCAATATGCACATCAATTACCGCAGGTGATTCATGCAAGCGCAACACACGGTATGTGTGAAAGTTTGTTTGCTGCACTTCACCGTTCTTAAATGTTATTTCACCGTACAAGGCAGCGGATAAGGCATAGTTCACGCAGCTTTCTATCTGCATCCGCACGCCATCAGGATTTACTGCAAGGCCACAGTCAACAGCAGCTGTTACTTTATGCACTTTTACTTTACCATTATCGCCAATGGAAATTTCAGCTACCTGCGCCACATAGCTCTTGAATGATTCATGCACAGCAACCCCGTGATAATGTCCTTTGGGCAAGGGCTTGCCCCAGCCTGCTTTTTCTGCCGCCAGGTTCAGTACGCCCAAATGCCTTGCATGGTTTTTCAGCAATGAGCGGCGGAATTCCACCGGATCTTTTTTGGCTGCATGCGCCAGCGCATCAATGGCACATTCCATCGCAAAGGCCGTATGCGTATGCCCCACAGAACGCAGCCACAACGTGGTGATGGGCAGCTGCGGCGAATGCAAATTCACCAAATGATTGGGAATTGATTTTAAATATGCCGAATCGCTAATGCCTTCCGTGGCAGCCTCACCATCATTGCCGGGCAGGTTTTGCCCTACGATAGAATGGTTCCAGAATGTTGGTACACCATTACCGTCAACCCCTGCTTTCACTTTATGCAAAAACAATGGCCGGTAATAGCCGCCCTGCATATCATCTTCCCGGCTCCAGATCATTTTAATTGTTCTGCCGCTTGCTTTGGCAATATGCACCGCTTCCGATACAAAATCTGCAGCAGGATTGGCTCTTCTTCCAAAGGCACCACCGAGAAACGGCGTATTAAGTTTTACCTGTTCAGGCCTGATGCCTAAAATTTTTGCAGCAGCAGCCTGGT
The DNA here is from genome assembly GCA_048498115.1 of Bacteroidota bacterium. Lineage (GTDB taxonomy): Bacteria > Bacteroidota > Bacteroidia > Chitinophagales > Chitinophagaceae > Ferruginibacter. The sequence goes on from JBEHYP010000002.1 coordinate 13,734, forward strand.
CACTGGCAGGCAATTGCGTGCCTGTCCATATTTCGCAGCTCTCACCGGAAATTTTTACCGTGCAGTTTAATGGCTCCATGGCGGCATGCGCCAGGTAAGGCATGATGAATTCCAAATCAATGGTATTGGCTGCCATCGTTGATGCCGCATCTGCATCTCCTGCTTTTGCTGCTTCTTTGCCTTTGGTGGCAGCTAATTTTTTGTACTCTTCAATTTGCGATTCAGTGTTGATGTTCGTATTGCCGTTGTGATTCCATTCTATATGCAAAGCCTTTTTTCCCTGCTGCGCCGCCCAGTAATTATTAGCAATAACGGCAACGCCTGTGGGGATTTGCACTACATCTACCACGCCCATTATTTGTTTGGCCTTGGATGCATCGAAAGATTTTACCGTGCCGCCAACTACCGGTGAATGTGCCACTACTGCAATAAGCAATCCCTCCAGTTGTATATCCATTCCGTAAATGGCCTTACCGTTCACTTTATCCGGCGCATCCAGCCGCTTCAATCCCTTGCTGATGTATTTCCATTGTTCTTTAGTTTTTAACGGTATCTCTGCTGGCGCAGGCAATGCGGCAGCAGCTTCTGCCAGTTGGCCATAACTTATTTTTTTATCGCCGTTTATTACAAAGCCATTTTCTGCTTGGCAAAGGGAAGGTTGTATACCCCATTTTTTGGCAGCCGCCTGCACCAGCAATATTCTTGCAGCAGCGCCGGCTTTCCTGTACCGGTCAAATTCAGAGTAAGTGGTGGAAGAACCACCCGTAATTTGAATACCCCACTGGGTATGGTTGTATTCTTTGCCGGGAGGGGAATGCTCTATCGTAATATTTTTTGGATCCGCATCCAGCTCATCTGCGAGCAGCATGGCAAGCGTTGTCCAGATGCCCTGCCCCATTTCCACGTGCGCCAGTATCACTTTTATTTTATTATCGGCTGTTATTTGTAAAAAGGCATTGGGGATAAAGGCGGCAGGCACCGGCGGATCTATTAAATTTTTCAGCCGCCCTGCTTTTGCCGGGATGATAAAAGATATTATTAATCCCCCGCTTAATGCAGCGCCTGTTCTTAAGAATGAACGGCGGTCAATGGTTGTCAGTTCTTTCATTTTACACCTCCTTCTTTTTGCAGCCTTGCAGCAGTGTGAATGGCTTTTCTTATTCTTGGATAGGTACCGCAGCGGCAAATATTGCCGCTCATGGCATCATCAATATCCTGGTCGGAGGGGTTGGGATTTTCTTTTAGTAAAACTGCGGCGCTCATTATTTGTCCCGATTGGCAATAACCACATTGCGGTGTATCTTCCTGCAGCCATGCCACCTGCAAAGGATGGCTGTTATCATCAGACAAACCTTCAATAGTAGTAACGCTTTGCCCTGCCGCCCTTGATAGCTTTGTTACGCATGACCTCACCGCCTCGCCATTCAAATGCACCGTGCAGGCGCCGCATTGTGCCATGCCGCAGCCAAATTTTGTTCCTGTCAACCCCAGCACATCCCTTAATACCCACAGCAGGGGCATCTCCGGCGGGGCATCTACAGTGTATGATTTTTTATTGACGGTTAGTTGTATCATAGAAGAAGATTTGGATGAGAAAAGAAAAATACAACTTAATCCGGAAATTGTTGAGTGATTTTTTTTGAAAGGCTATGGAATTATTTGGTAATAAAAACTTAAGCGCAAAGGAGAGAATCATAAAGAGAATTTTCTTTGTGAACCCGTGTTCCTGCCGGCAAAAAATTCCACAGTCAGCCGTTAAATAGAAACTCGTTATTCTGCTACCATTACTTTTTTTGTCACCGGTGCCTTTACACCATCGCTTATTTCCAGCCAGTAAGCAGCAGCAGGCAAATATGCTGCAGGGTGAATGGCGGTCGCTGCATTGATGTTTTCAATATTTCCTTCGTACAATAATTTACCGGATGCGTCCAGCAATCTTACATGATAGATGCCTGCGGCGCAATTGATGAATTGCAGGTGAATAGTATTGCCATGCACAGGGTTTGGCGAAATATTGATGGAGGGCGCAGTGGTATTGCCTGCATCCACTTTTACAATATTGCTGTAATGCTCCGTGCCATCTTTGTCTATGTATTTTATGCGGTAAAAATTATATCCTGCTGCCGGTCGCTTATCTGTTGAAGCATATTGATGTTTTATTGAGGCATTCAACGCAGCCTTTGTGTCCATTGTGGTAAAATGAATGCCATCCACAGATTTTTCCACCTCATAAGCGCCGATATTTATTTCGCTCTCCACTTCCCAATTTACCTGCACATATTTATTTTGGAGATAAGCGTTCAGCGAAAGGATGGTCACAGGAAGTGTTGTCATTCTTTTAAAAATGATCCTGAACCTGTTAGCGGCAGCAGAACCAGCATTGGCATCTATTGAAAATTCAATGGCCGTATTCTGCTGCAGGCTTAGCGGTGTGCTGGTATTCACATAACTGTCTTCCAGCCAGGCCTGCAAATTATTATCATCAATACCGGCAGGCGCTATTTCAAATTCATATTTCCGTTGGGTGGTACGGGTGAGTTTTAAAAACAGGGTATCGTTCCCTGTTAGCGGCTGCTTTCTTTCGGCAGCCAGTACAAAGCCGTTCCTTGTCAAAGACAAGGTTTCGTTTACATTACCAAATTTTAAAGCGTCATCCCGATCAGTGCTGTTGCTGTAGCCGTTGCTGCATTCTACCAACACGCCGTCTGCAGGGATAAGCGTGCTGTCATTCTCTTTAAGGCTTACCATTACCCTGATGCTTTGCAAAGAAGGTTCTGCCATTGGCCTGAACAATGCATTGTTGTTCCCGGATGATTTGCATGGTTCAGGAAAGTTGATGCTGGCAGCGCCACCGGTTTGTGTTTCCACGAAAAATGCCTGGCCCGATTGTATATGCTGTGTTTGCGGGGAAATAGAAATCGTTTTGGTAAACAAGCCATTGTTATCTAGGTCATCCAGCATTACATAACCACCTACTGTGTTAAGCGAAGGGTCCCACACATAAAAACGTTTTACAACATTATTTCTTACCACTGCATTAAAATCCACCGGTGAGGCAAAGGGATTTCCAATTAAAGTATACCCTCCTGCAACAGCACTCACAGTAAAATTTTGTGTGCCCACCTGTAACTGCCCGTTACTGCTGAGCGTGGTATTGGTGCTGTTGGGCAGGTAAAAATTGCTTGTATTGCGGTCGCCTCTCACGAACATGAAATAACCGGTATTATCAGCATTACCGTCGTTACCCTGCGAAAGCTTTGCGTATGTATTCAATACCGGCTCCAAAGACTGCGTAGCCACATTCCATGTTTTCATGGAAGAGTTATTTTGAGGGCTTGCGTCAAGGCCGTTGCCAGCAGCGCCTGTGGGATTAGGGCCGGTTACAAATGTATTAGTCCCTGCCTGGTATACTCCTTTGTTTTGCCATGTATCAAAAATGGAGGTCGTTGCCGTAAGCGGCGATGTTATCAACCGCCATGACCGCCGGTTGGGAAAATACCGCTCCACCATTGCTTTACCCCTGATATCTGCCCCGGCAGGAATAACATCCACCCTTGCCGTAAGACTGTTATCCGAACGCAAAGTAAGGTTGCTGTCAGGATACAATACACCAGCATACACACCCAATACATTCTGCACGGCCACAGGGGATTTTAATACAGTGCCGGACGATGATTTATCAACCGTAAGGTTATACAAAGAAGTGGCCTGTGTACCTCCCAGGTAAGAAACCGAAGTATCCTTATGCCCGGTGAAATGCACCGTGCCTGCACTATCCATCAGCGTACCATTGTTAACCAACGCTGCATTCCTTACCACCAGCGACACACTGCCTTTCATTACCAGCTTGCTGCGGGGGCTGATGGTAAGCGATTGTGCTTTTACCAATGTGCTGATAAAAAACAAAAGCAATATTTGTAAAAAACTTTTCACCGTAAATAATTTTAAAATGAATTAGAAGCTGTTTGAGTTATTTCTTCTTTTCCCCTCTGCTGGCTCAGCGCCTCAGCGTGCCATCCCTTTTGTGCATTTTACCCACGCAGAGGGGCAGAGGGTGCAGCGTTCTTGTGGGTTGAATTATTTAGCCATACAGCTAATTTTTTGATTAACTCAAACAGCCTCTTATTTGGTTGCTGTTTTTGCTTCCAGCGCTTCTATACGTTTCAGCAGTTTTTCTATCACTTCTTTATTGCTGTCCTTTTCTTCCACTTGTTTTTTCAATGCTTCAATTTCCTGCTGCTGCTCTTTAAAGGCATTTACATACGCCACCAGTATGGGGTGAATATTAAGGCTGAGATAACCATCTTTTTCTTCTGTTACCGCTTCGGGAAAAACCTTTTGCACTTCCTGCGCCGAAAAACCATAGGCCTGCACGTTAGTGTCCAGGTTCCTTGCATTCCCTTTTGCATAATGATACATAATGGTGTTAAGCTTTACTATATCCTTCAAACCCTTTGTATAATTTCCATCTACTGTTTTTAATCGTATATCCGATGTAATTGTCCATGTGCTGGTAGTTAATTTGGCTGCATCGTCTGTTGACAATTGAAATTGGTGTGTGGGTGTCATACCTACACCTACTTTCCCGCCAAGATCTACCATCAGTACGGTATTGCCGTTGGCTACAAAGTTGAACCTGTCACCTGCATCCTGGTATTGCAAACCCCAGTTGGAAAATGAAGGACTGTGTGCAAACAACATCCTGTTAGCGTTGTTGGACCCTGATTTAAACATATAGTTCATTACAGGAACAGCATTATCAAATTGTATAGTGCCGCTGCTGCCTACAGAAAATTTACCCGCCACAGAAAATGTTGAATCGGGAGTAGTGGTGCCAATGCCCACTTTGGTATCAGCAGTGGCGCCGTTGATGCCATTGATACTGCCAAGCACCATGCTGTTGTTTTGCGCTACAAAAGCATTGGCGCCAACAGCAGTGGCATTTACAAGATTGGCGGTAGATGCATTTGTATTGTACCCCACAGCAGTGTTATAGTTGCCGCTGACATTTACGGAGAAAGCGCCGTAGCCTACTCCGGTATTGCCTGTGCCGCCGCTGTTGCCAACCAGGGCACTGTCGCCCATACCCGTATTCCTGCTGCCGGCAACATTATTCATCAATGCAAAATTTCCTGCAGCAGCATTGTGTTGACCGGAGCCGTTAAACCGCATGGAAGATGTACCTATGGCAAGGTTTGCATTGCCATTATTATTGTACAAAGCCGAATCACCCACAGCTATGTTATAATTTGTATTTGAATAAGCCAGCGCCCTTGTGCCCAGCGCCACATTACCATTACCAGTGGTGTTGGAATAAATGGCTCCCTGGCCAATGGCCGTATTGCTTTTGCCCGTGCTGCCGGAAAACAAAGCATAAGCCCCTATGCCTATATTTTCAATACCCCGTAAAGAATCTGTACTCCCGTTTCCTGCGGAAAAACCAATGAATGTGTTGTTGTCTGCAATATTCCTGAGCCCTGCATAAGCGCCGATGGTAGTGGTTTGGTTTACGTAATAGTTGGTGGTGGCAACGCCGTTTTGCAAACCGGATGAATAAAAACCAATGGCTGTATTGCTCAGACCACCTTTTCCCATCATAGCGCCCCTTCCGATGGCTACATTAAAATTAGCCGAGTCACTAAATTCAAGGGCGCCTACACCAAGTGCTGTATTCTGTTCGGGATTCTTTGCATAGCGTAAAGAGCGCCAGCCCATCGCTGTGTTATCATAGCCATTGATATCAAAATACATTGATTCATTGCCCACCGCCGTATTGTTGCTGTTTTGCAAAAGGCTGTTCAGCGCAAAAGAGCCGATGGCAGTATTTCCATAACCACTGGTATCGTTCAGCAGCGCATTAAACCCCACTGCAGTATTATTGCCATTGGTTTTGCGGTAGAACATGGCGTTGGTGCCGATAGCTGTATTCTGGTAGCCGTTGATGTCATTTCTTAATGCGCTGGTGCCAACGGCGGTATTTGAATTTCCATTCAGGTGGTTGTACATGGCCAGGTAGCCTAAAGCTGTATTGTATTTGCTGCCGGTATCACTTCTTAAAGCACCGGCACCCACAGCAGTTTCGCCGGAGTAACGAATAAAGCGCAATGCATCATTGCCTACAGCCGTATTGTCATACATAAAAGCAGGATTGGCTGTATTCACCGCTTCAAACATGGCAGCATTGCCGATAGCGGTGTTGTTGTAGCCCTTTGTATTTTTCACCAATGAATAGCTGCCAAGGGACGTGTTAGCCATGCCAGTACTGCAACTGTCCTGGCTGGAATAACCAACGGCAGTATTGGGATAAGTGGCAGTGGTATTCAGCAATGCCCTGCTGCCAATGGCCACATGGTTTCCTGTATAATCGCTTTTTGACAAGGCCCGGTAGCCAATGGCCACATTATCGCTGCCCGTAGTATAAAACAAAGCAGAGTCGCCGATGGCTACATTTCTTTTATAACTGGTATTGGCAGGCACATCACTATTGAAATAGCCGGCGCCCATCATGGCCCTGGCGCCAATGGCCACATTCTGGCTGCCGGTGTTGGCATAATACCCTGTTTGAAAGCCCAGATAGGTATTTTCTGTTCCATGGCCCGGGTCTGACTGCAGGTAACTATTAAAAACACCAGCCTGGTAGCCTACGGCCATATTGCTGCGCCTGTTGTTATAATACAAAGACTGGTAGCCTATGGCAATATTTCTTGAAGAATCGTTTGAGTAAAGCGCTTCCTGCCCGATAGCAATATTCAAATTGGCGCTGTCTGCATTCCGCAATGCCCATGAGCCTAATGCAATGTTGCCATCGCCTTTAGCGGTAAATTCCATTGCCCCGGCGCCCGAAGCAATATTATTAATACCGGTTTTCATGCTTATCAAAGTGTTGGCACCAAGGGCCACATTCTGGATACCGCTTGTTACATTAGGCAATGCGTTAGCGCCAATAGCGGTATTAAGCCCGCCGGTAATGGATGTCGTGCCCGTCATGGAACGGTAGCCAATAGCTGTATTGCCCGAAGCAGTTGTATTCTTATTTAATGCGCTGTCGCCAAAGCCTGTGTTTTGCATAGCCGTGTTGCCTGCCCCTGCAGCACCACCAATAAAAAAATTATGCATTGAAGTATTCAGCTGGCCCATTGGCAAATTATTCTGGCGGAGCATGATGGGCTTGTTATCAGTGGTGCCTAAAAAGTTGAGAGAAGAATCTGTTCCGGCATTGCCCGTCAATGCCCACGCATTTTTAGCGGCTGCAGTGGCCATCCACAGCCATTGTGTGCCATCGTAATAATGGAAGCCTGCGCTATCGGGCCCGGTCTGAAATACCAGCAGGCCTGTGCCCGGCTGGGGAATGGCATTTTTTTGTGCCTTGTCCATACGGGGTGCCAATAAACCTTTGGTGGTGGAGCTGATATCAAGCATGGCGCTGGTATCAGGCTGTGCCCCGGTTTCATTAATGGCAATGTTTTGTGATTTGCCGGCAAGGCAAATAAAAATAATTGCAGCTACTGAAATAATTTTTTTCATGGCTTATTTTTTCGCCGGCGAAAATATTTTAACAGCAAAGCCTGTATTGATTTTATTGAGTAAGCGGTAAGAGGGATTTATTTTTCGGCGAAGTGGTGGTTAGTCTATAAGATTCTTTTTGCGACAGCATCACTTATAGTATTGCCCGTTGTGTTTTCCATCAGTACAATACCCGGTGTTTTGCCTTTCTCAAAACTGCCGAGTTCATCGTCCATTTGCAGGGCGTTGGCACCATTGAGTGTGGCCCATTGCAGCAGGGTTTCTGTTGCAAGAAGAGGGAAATGTTTTTGCAGTGTTTTCATTTCTTCCAAAATACTCAATTGATGATTGGAAGCAAGGCTGTCGGTGCCTAATATGATGTTGCAATTTTCATCCAGCAAAAGATTTATATCGGGTAAAGAACCGGTGATGTATTGGTTGGCGTTAGGACAAAGGCAGTAAAAAACAGATGGCTGATGGCTGATGGCTGATGTATGATTTTTTTCAAAGTCTATATCTTCCTTATTGGTAAGAACATTATGCACAAGAATTAGTGACGGCTGTTTTTTTAATAACGGCAGGTATGTTTGTAAGCTTGTTTTGCCCGATGGTTTAAAAAAAGAAATATCAACATTTAATTTCTCATAGAGCCTTGTAAAATCATCGGTGGCTTTTTCAAAAAATTCATTTTCTGCAGCCGTTTCCTGGTTGTGAATAGTGAGTATTTTATTTTCAGGAAACGCATCAATCATTGCAAACAATTCCGGCGATACCGAATAAGGTGCATGAGGCACAAGGGATGTGCCGGGAAAATGTTTTTTGTATTCATTATACAGTTCCACACTCTGCCGAAAACGGGCCCCCGCTGCAGATGGGGGAAAACCGGCGGTTTCAATAAAATTGTGATAGCGGAGATTGCTTTTTTGTTTTTGCGGAAGGGTTAGTGAATTGTTGCAGATATCCCCTACTGCCACAATACCGTTTGCAAACATTTCTTCATCTGCTTTTTTGATGGCAGCCAGTATTGCTGCTTCCGAAAAATGCCGGTCGAAAACCACTTTCAAAACAAAATCAACCAGCCCGGTTTTTTCGGGGATAAAGCCTTTCATGTGGCTTAGCTCCAGGTGGCAATGGGCATTGATAAAGCCCGGGCTGAGGATGCCGTTGAAGTGCTGTATATCATCGCCTGCTTCATCCACTGAAACTATTTCAATGACCTTGCCGTCATTACCGGTAATGAGCACATTGCCCTGGCCGAGCATTTGGTGTCCGGTAAAAATGTTATCAGCGCTGAATTTTCTGTACAAAATGATTGCTTGGGATGATGTAAATTTGCCGCCGCTTTTGAATCGTTTGAACGTTTAAGGCGTTTAAACCCTTAAAAATGCCTGAAGCGGCAAAGAGCTGCACAAAGGTATGCCGTTGAAGTGAGTGACACAACGATGTTGCTGCTTATTCAACTGCTGGTACAAAAAATTTGAAAAGATATTATGCTGGATAAACTTGATGCAATAAAGGGGAAGTTTGATAACCTGGGCGTGGCGCTTACCAACCCGGAGATAGTGGCTGATAATAAGAAGTTTGCTGCCATCAGCAAGGAATACCGCAGCCTGGAAAAGATAGTGCAGGCAAGGGAAGTGTATGTAAAGCTGCTGGATGATATTGAATTCAACAAAGAAGTGCTGAACGGCGACGATGAAGAGATGAGGGAACTGGCCAAGGAAGAACTGCCGGGGCTGGAAGCCCAAAAGGAAGAGCAGGAAAAGCTGCTGAGAAACCTGCTGATACCCAAAGACCCCTTTGATGAAAAGAATGCCATACTTGAAATAAGGGCCGGCACGGGCGGCGATGAGGCTTCATTATTTGCAGGCGACCTGTTGAGAATGTATTTGAAATATTGCGAAAAACGTGGCTGGAAAACAGCTTTGCTGAGTGAAAGCGAAGGAACCGTGGGCGGCTACAAAGAGGTGCAGGTGGAAGTGACCGGCGATGACGTGTACGGCACTTTAAAGTTTGAAAGCGGTGTGCACCGGGTGCAGCGGGTGCCCGACACAGAAGCCAGCGGCCGGGTGCATACCAGCGCTGCCACCGTAGCCGTAATGCCCGAAGCAGAAGAGGTGGATTTTGAATTAAAAGAAAGCGATGTGAAGATGGAAACTGCCCGAAGTGGTGGTGCCGGTGGACAGAATGTAAATAAAGTGGAAACAAAAGTTTTCCTGACACATAAACCTACGGGCATTGTAGTAGTATGCCAGACAGAACGCACACAGCTTGGCAATAAGCTAAAAGCAATGGAAATGCTGCGTACAAAATTGTATGACGAGGAAGTACGTAAGGCAGAAGAAGAAATCAGCAAAAGAAGAAAAAGCCTGGTAAGCACCGGCGACCGCAGCGCCAAGATCCGCACTTATAATTTTCCCCAGGGCCGGGTGACCGACCACCGCATTGGCCTTACCGTTTACAACCTTACCGATGTATTGAATGGCGATGTGCAGGAATTTATTGACGCCCTGCAGTTTGCTGAAAATGCGGAGAAGCTGGCTACGCAGAATTAATGCTGGATACTCGATACCGGATGCTGGCACAATATTCAGGATTGTAAGCGCCATTCGAACAGTGGAGATAACCAGTATCAAGTATCTCCCCAATGCAACTGATAATAATTTAATACAGTCAAATGCTATGAATTCTGCAAAGAACGCAGTACATTTATTTTGACTAAAAAATCTTTATTATCATGCTCGAAAATCTCTTCAACCTGGTGCAGGAACAAAGCGCCGAGGCAGTGATTAATAATCCTGCCGTACCCAATGACCAAAACAGTGCAGTAATTGCTTCTGCCACCCATTCCGTAGCCGATGGCCTGCAAAGCGCCTTAGCCGGCGGCGGGCTGCAAAATGTGTTATCCCTTTTTGGCGGCAATAGCAATGCAGGCGGCAGCAGCCTCCTGAACAATCCTATTGTTAGCAGCATTATTGGCAATTTTACACAAAAGCTTGTCAGCAACCACGGTGTTGACAGCAACCAGGCAAGCGGCATTGCAGGCAGCCTTATCCCAGGTGTATTGAGTAACCTTATTGGCAGGACAAATAATCCCAATGACAGCAGTTTTGACATCAACAGCATCATCGGCTCGCTCACCGGCGGCAGCCAGGCACAGGCAGGTGGCAATGGATTTGACCTTAGCGGTATCCTTAGCAAATTTACCGGCGGCGGCGGCCTGGATTCAGATGGTGACGGCCAGGTAGAAATCAGCGATATTATAAGCAAGGTTACCGGCGGCGCCCAGCAGGCACAAACGCAGCAGGCCGGCGGCGGCCTGTTTGACGTAATCAAAGGCTTTATAAAATAAGCAGCTTTTACAGGCATTTTTAAATTATTGTTAAAGCAGCCTGTAATTGGATATACGGTAATTATGAGATTAAACTATTGGCATAATTTTACATCAGAAAAGAGGATTAGGAAAAGTGACAAAATAAAAAGTTCTTTTTTTCGTTATATGTGTAAATGATTGCCCGGAATGCCTTATAAAAGATTTAACAAACGGCATGAAACCTGTGGCACCTCATTTGCGTTATACTAGTAAAGATTCAAAAAATTACAATTAAGATTTTCTCATAAGCAGTTAGTTTTGGTAAACGGCCCCGGTATCTACCGGGGCTTCTCTTTTAAAATATTTGCCCCTATCGCCTCAGCAATATTTAACGCGGAAAGATTTTTGAAGTGTGGAAATACAGGTATAGCAGGTGGTAAATTTTTACCCCGTCATTATTTTCAGGCGGGAATTATCCTAAGAAATAGCGGCATTTAACCTGAAACCTATGCCATGTATCGTTTCAAGTATCACGGCAGGGTCGGCTTTAAAGTGTTTGCGCAGGCGGGTAATAAACACGTCCATGCTCCGGCCCAAAAAATAATCGTCTTTTCCCCATACGTTCAGGAGTATTTCTTCCCGTTTTAAGACTTTATTGGAATGGTCGCAAAAGAATTTCAGCAGGTCGGCTTCCCGCTGGGTAAGCGGATATTCCTCAGTGCCATTATACAGCTTAAGGCTGGTGTAAACAAAACGCAGCCCCCCAAGGGTAATTTCCTTTGTATCGTGCGAATGCATTTTTTTAGTGCGGCGCAAAAACACTTCCATCCTCATCAGCAGCTCCTGCATGCTGAAAGGTTTGGTAATGTAGTCATCGGCCCCGGCCTTAAAGCCTTCCAGCTTATCCTGCTCAAGTGATTTTGCGGTGAGAAATAGAATAGGCACCAGGTCGGTTTTCTGCCGTATTTTTTTTGCCAGTGTAAAGCCGTCTTTCACCGGCATCATTACATCCAGCAGGCAGATATCGAAGCTGCTTTTTATAAACTGCTGCAGCGCAGCATCGCCATCCGCACTCCATACCACCTCATAGCCTGCTTCCTCAAGGTTATCCTTTATTACAAAGGCAAGGGAAGAATCATCTTCTGCTAATAACACTTTTGCTTTGTTTTGCATAACGCTTATTTTTTCGGTAACTGAATTTTAAATTCGCTTCCTATGCCCACCACGCTGTGGATGCTTATTTTACCGTTATGGGCATTAATTATTTTTTTTACAAAATTTAACCCCAGGCCAAAGCCCGTTACATTGTGCACATTGCCGGTGGGCACCCGGTAAAATTTTTTGAACAAATATTTTATGTTCTTTTCTTCTATGCCAATGCCATTGTCTTTTACCAAAATTGTGTAATACTCATGGTTATCATTTTTTAATTCAATGATGATGTGCGGCAGGTTTGTGCTGTATTTAATGGCATTTTCAACCAGGTTAATAATCACCAGCTGCAATTGAGATTTATCTGCATTGATGACCGGCTCGTTTTCATCCGGCACAAAATCCACCTGCGCCTTGCTGTTGCTAATGAATGGTTCTATCTGCCAAAGGGCGTGCTGTATTAACTGGTTTAGCTGGCAGGGTTCTTTTGTTATTGGCAATTTCCTGTTCCCGATAGCAGAGGTTTTTAATAACCGTTCTACCTGGTTCTGCAGGTGTTCCGTCTGTTCCTTCACCACATTGCTGTATTGGGCAAGCCTTGCCGGCTTTTGTGTAATATCCGGCTGCACCAGCACATCAGCAGCTATCTTCATTACTGCCAGCGGGGTTTTAAATTCATGCGTGAAATTGTTTACAAAATCTTTCTGCAATTCGTTTAAAAATTTTTGCCGGTACAGGTACAGCAGGCTGATGGAAAGCCCGATCAGGATCAGCAGCAGCAACGCTGCCGTTCCTATCCAAAACGACATTTCCTGTATAATATATTTATTCCGGTAAGGAAAATACAGCATCAGGTAATCATAATTCATCTTTACAGGCTGCAGGGCCCTGCCCGAAGGCACTGTATGCGTTGATGCTGCCGATAAATAATACTGGTAAATAAACTCCTGCCTGTCGCTGTTGAATACGGCCACATCACAATCCGTCCACACGCCAAAATCTTCAAATTCATTGCTCAGGTACAGCCGCAGCGTATCCTTTGGCGGAACCGAATCAAGCTTTAAAATGTACGTGTCTTCATCAATAATATCTACCGACTGCTTTACCGGCTGGTGTGGGTCTTTTGAAACGGGAATATCATCCAGCAGGCCCTGTATGCTTTTGAGCACACTGGTTCTGAACTGGTGCTGCTCCAGGTTATACAGCCGCCTCAGCCAGTACAGCTGGGCCAGCAAAATGAATGCAATAATAATGCTGCATCCTACCATTATCCAGCGCAAAGTGGCAGACCTCATACAATACAAAGGTGAGGGTATGCGCCCATATCGTGGTTAAGCACTTGTTAAGCAGGATTTTTTTAAGCATTTAAAAAAAACGAAATCTTCAAAGGCAGGAGAGTTGCAGTAATTTTGCATAGTGACAACAGGATTGGCAGAAACAACCAGCAAATCGCACGAATCGCTCATTAATCACTAAAGGCAGGTTCAAAAAAGTTAAATTAGCATGATGTACGGCCAATAATAGTTTACAATCACAGGAATTAGCAACCGCTATTATCATTATTTAAATCAGCATAAATGCGCCGGGAGGCACAAATATTTCAAACTTCCAATCCCACCAGGTGGAAAAGCTTTAAGTGGTCATTCAGGATATTGCTGATGATCGCCTTGTTTTTTATCGTGGTGCTGGTGCTGGCTGTTATCAGGGGCACAGCTCCGTCCATCCCCAACCTGGAAGCAAAATCGGCAGCTTACCGGGAAAAGCTTGATCCCACTTATCCTTTAACGTTATCGCAAAGCTTCAATAAGAAATATAAAGGCTTTAAAGATTTTTTGCTGAACAAAGCAAAGGAAGATACAGGCAAAAAAAGCAAAGCAGCTGAAAAGCCTTTTACACAGATCGAAAATATACGGGCGGCTTTCTATACTTCGTGGAAAGGAAAATCCACCCTGGCTGACCTTGAAAAAAATGCAGGCAGCCTGAACGTGGTTTTCCCCGAATGGTTTTTTATTGATACCGTTACCCACCGGCTGCAAACAAGGATTGACAGCGCCGGCCTTGCAGTAATGCGCCAGAAAAAACTGATGGCAATACCCATCCTCAGCAATTTCAATTCATCGCTCAAAGATTTTGACGGCAGATTGCTGCACGATATACTTAACGATGAAGCAAAAACAAATGCTTTTATTACGCAATTAGCAGATACGCTTAATCACTATCATTTTGACGGCATTAATATTGACTTTGAGCAACTGGCCGAAAAAGGCAATGCGCCGCTTACCAATTTTCAAAAGAAGCTGTATGAAACGCTCCATGCACAAAACGAAATGGTAACAATGGATGTGGCGGTAAAAAATACCGATTATGATTACAGCAAGCTTTCTGCATACAATGATTACATTGTTTTAATGGCTTATGATGAGCATGAATCCGCTTCAGGACCGGGACCGGTAAGCGGGCAAAAATGGATTGAAGAAGCGCTGGACTGGACGGCAGAAAAAATTGAGCCGGAAAAAATTATCCTGGGCATTGCAGGGTACGGGTACGACTGGTACAAAACCCCTGAAGGAAAAGATACCTGTGTAAGCATTACCTATGAAGATGCGATCAATAAAGCAAAAATTAAAAACGCTAAAATTGATTTTGATAACGACTCTTACAATCTCCATTTTTCATACATAGAAGAAGCAAGAAGTGATGATGAAAAATTACTGGCCATTCACCATGAAGTGTGGTGTACTGATGCCGCCACCACCTTTAATGTGCTCCGCTTTAGTGATGAATATGCTACAGCGGGCACTGCCCTGTGGCGCCTCGGCGGTGAAGATGCAAGGATGTGGAATTTTTACGGCCGCAGCCTGAGCAGGGAAGCGCTTGCGGTAAAACCTTTTGATTTTAATATCCTCAGTACCATACCCACGCTGCCTGATAATGTTGGGTATGATGGTGAAGGCGAAGTGCTGAATATTACATCCACGCCGCAGGAAGGGAAAATAAAAATTGAGCTGGATACTACCGAGTTGCTGATAGCAGAACAAAATTATGAGCAGTTGCCATCAGGTTATATCATTCAAAAATTTGCAGAAGATACCACCGAAGGGCCGGGTCATAAACTGGTACTCACTTTTGATGACGGCCCTTCAGCGGAATGGACACCGCAGATATTAGATATTCTTGAGAAAGAAAAAGTTCCGGCAACTTTTTTTGTGGTGGGCATACAGGCAGAAAGAAATATTCCGCTGCTGCAGCGCATCAATAAATTAGGATTTGAAATAGGCAACCACACTTTTACCCACAGCAATGTGGCAAAGATGAGCCCGCAAAGGGCAGATCTTGAAATGAAGCTTACAAGGCTGCTGATAGAGAGCGTGACAGGGCGCTCCACTATTTTGTTCAGGGCGCCATACAATGCAGACTCCGAGCCCCACACGTATGAAGAACTGGAACCTATAGCAAGAAGCAGGGAAGAGAATTATTTAACCATTGGAGAAAGCATTGACCCCAATGACTGGCAGCCGGGTGTAACAGCTGATTCCATTGTAGCAAGAACCATCTACCAGGTAGAGCAGCGTGGCGCCAGCATTATTTTATTGCATGATGCCGGCGGCGATACAAGGCAGGCCACCATTAATGCATTGCCGGTAATTATTGATTATTTTAAAAAGAAGGGCTGCCAGTTCACCACGGTGGCCGACCTGATGGGCAAAACAAAAGATGATGTGATGCCCAGGATACCGCCATCAAAAGACAACTGGATAACCAAAGTGAATTTCTTTTTTGCCGAAGCATATTACTGGATAACACAGGTTATTTTTTCTTTATTCATTATCGGCATCCTGTTATCTGTGGGCCGCATCATCCTGATGGCCATACTGGCTTTGCTGCAAAAAAGAAAAGAAGCAAAGGCCGCCCTGACAGCGCCATTATTTACCGCTGCAAACAAACCGCCGGTAAGCATTGTAGTGCCTGCTTATAATGAAGAAGTGAATGCGGCAAGGACGGTAAAAAGCTTATTAATGCAGGACTACGGCAACCTGCAGGTAATATTTGTGGATGACGGCAGTAAGGACAATACGTATATGAATGTAAAAGCTGCCTTTGAGGACTACCCTAACGTTTTTGTGTACACGAAACCTAACGGTGGCAAAGCTTCTGCCCTCAATTTTGGCATTGAAAAAGCCAGCAGTGATTTTGTGGTGTGTATTGACGCAGATACACAGTTAAAGCCGGATGCCGTATCCGAGCTGATGAAAAAATTTGATATGGAAGGAAAAGTGGGCGCTGTGGCGGGCAATGTAAAAGTGGGCAATGAAATAAACATGATCACCCGCTGGCAGAGCATAGAATATATTACTTCCCAAAATTTTGACAGGAGGGCTTTTGATCTGCTCAACTGCATTACCGTGGTGCCGGGAGCTATCGGGGCTTTCAGAAGAGAAGCTGTTATTAAAGCTGGCGGCTTTACCACCGACACGCTTGCTGAAGACTGTGATCTTACCATGCGGCTGCACCGGAATGGGTTTATTGTACGTAATTGCAATGAGGCTATGTCTTACACTGAGGCACCCGAAACCATGAAGCAATTTTTGCGGCAGCGCTTCCGCTGGAGCTTTGGCGTGATGCAATGCTTCTGGAAGCACAGGGATGCAGTATTTAACCCTAAGTATAAAAATTTTGGAATGGTGGCCCTGCCCAATATTTTAATTTACCAAATCATACTTCCCTTTTTAGCGCCATTGGCAGATGTTGTGCTGGTATTGAGCCTGCTGGCGGCGGGGCTGGGCGTGATACAGGCTGATGCAAGCAATATTGTTTTGTATTATTTCATTTTTACTTTGGTGGATATGGCAGGCGCTGCGCTGGCTTTTGCTTTTGAAAAGGAAGATTATAGAAAGTTGGTATGGATGCTGCCGCAGCGGTTGGTGTACCGCCAACTGATGTACTATATTCTTATTAAATCATTTAATAAAGCTATCAAAGGGGAATTACAGGGCTGGGGCGTTTTGAAAAGAACGGGGAATGTAAAGTCCGGCCTGACGGCCCCCGTCTGACCGGGAAGAATACCAGTCAGACCGGGACGGTCAGACTGGTATCGCAAAAGAGTTTTATTTTTGCCCTCTTTATATTTTCACTATCAAATAATATAAATATCCGTAGTGGCCACCACAACATCAGAAAGAAAATCTTTTTTTACCCGGATAAGGGGTAAGCAGGCAGATGAGCAGGCGGAAATGAGCTTCTTTGACCATATAGAAGAGCTGAGGTGGCACCTTATGAGAAGCATTATAGCCTGGCTGGCAGCGGCTATTGTCATCTTTGTATATATTGACTGGATATACGACAATATTATTTTAGCACCGGCTAATGAAAATTTTGTTACGTATGGCTCCTTATGCCGCCTGGGGCACTGGCTGCACCTGGGCGACAGCTTTTGCATGCCGCCGGTAAAGATCAATTTCCAGGTAACAGAAGTGAACGGCACTTTTACTTCTGCCGTTAATATTGCCATTATCGGCGGGATCATTTTGGCATTCCCTTATGTTTTTTGGGAGCTTTGGCGCTTTGTAAAGCCCGCCCTCAGCGCCAAAGAAAAAAAATATGCCCGGGGAAGCATCTTTTATGTATCGCTTTGCTTTTTTAGCGGCGTTGCATTTGGCTATTACCTGCTGGCCCCCTTTACGTTTAATTTTTTGGCGAGTTTTTCTTTGGGCAAATCAGGCATTATACAGTACCGGCCTTCTATTAATGATTATATTGACAGCCTTACCAACCTGCTGCTTGGCTGCGGCATTGCATTTGAGCTGCCCGTGCTTTCTTATGTGCTGGCAAGACTGGGCATCATCAGCGGTAACCTGCTGAAGCAGTATTTTAAATTTGCGTTTGTAATTATTTTAATAGTGGCCGCTGTTATTACACCATCACCCGACTGGACAAGCCAGTTTTTAGTGGCCATTCCGCTGGTGTTTTTATACTGGATAAGCATTTTGCTGGCAAGCAGTGTTGACAAAAAAAGGGCGCAGGAAGAAAAGGAATGGAGCTGATAAGGTGCAGCAATAAAATACCCTTCACATTGCCTGTTACAGCAAGATAGCCTGCAAGTAATATTAATTGGCTATTTTCGCAAATCCTTTGTCGGATTGTCTCTGAAATGCAAACTGAAAACCTGAAATATAACCGGCCCAAAATTGCCCTGAACAAGCAAATTGTCAGCTTTTTTATCAAGCTTTTTCTTTTGTTCAGCCTTTGGTTTATATGCTACAACATGGTATTAAAACCGCCAAGGATTTTAGACAGGCCATTAACAAATTTCCTGACTGCAACAACTGTCAGCATTGTTAATATGGTATCCCCGTCTGCACCGGCACTGTCATGGGCAGAAAATACCACTACTACTAAGGATTTTGCCTACATGATAAAAGAAAACCGCCCTATTTTCAGGGTATATGACGTGTGCAATGGTATAGACCTTATGTTTATTTATGTGGGCATACTGGTATTGCTGCCGGGAACGCTTAAACGAAAAGTTGTCTTCAGCATCGGGGGCATCGCAGCTATTGTACTGGCTAATATTATCCGCATCAGTTTGCTGTACTACATTTATTTTTACCAGCACAATGTTTTTGATTTCAGCCACCATTACCTGTTTACCTTATCCATGTACATCCTTATTGTATATGGCTGGCTGTTCTTCATTAAAAAAAGGATAAAAAATGAGCAAGCCGGCTAAGGTCCTGTTGTTTTATTATATTTTCCTTGGGGCTTCTTCGCTTATTTTAAGCCTGCTGCATGTTCACAGCACCTATTATTATATGTATGCCGGCAAGCAAATGGAGTTTGCCCCCATGATAATCCCCACCATCATCGGGGGCATCATTGCATTAAAACTTACCATACCGCTGCGGTCGCTCAAAATTTTTCTCATTATTTATTTTTCCTTATGGGCGCTCCGGTTCACCCTACTGTATATTGCCAATAAGGTCGGCACCGTGGTTATTTTCAGCAGGCTCTACCATGTTGATTTTATTGTTGCCAATTATTACAAAACCGTATCAAGATTAGATACCCACCTGCCTTTTGTAACCTACTGGTTCATTAATTACTTTTTTACATCAGGATATTTTTCTTCTGATAAGAAGAAAGAAAAGGCTGTAGCCAATGATATTGAAAAGGAAAGTGAATAGAGTTTTACAACGCCTGACAATAAATACCCCTTACAGGGCTTCGTTGTTGTACACTGTTTCTTTTTTCAGCTTATTAGGAGAGTGCCTGAAATCGGGGAGCATTTTTGCCAGCATTTCCAAAATCCCATCGGGCTGGTGTGTTTTAGCCACATCCTGCAGCTCGTTAAGCAAAGTATAAAAATCGGGGTTAGCATTTACGGCTTTTTTAGCCCTCAATATTTTGGGGTGGTCGGTAGGCGCCAGCTGCTCAGAGTCCTTAAATAATTCTTCATACATTTTTTCGCCCGGCCTCAGCTGGGTAAATGTGATCTGGATGTCTTTTCCCGGCTCCAGTCCCGCCAGTTGTATCATCCGCACAGCCAGGTCGTGCACACGTACAGGCTTGCCCATATCAAATACAAGAATGTCACCTGATTTTCCAATTTTCCCGGCTTCCAATACCAGCTTGGCAGCTTCAGGAATGGTCATAAAATAGCGGGTGATATCGGGGTGCGTAATGGTAAGCGGCCCGCCCTCGGCGATTTGTTTTTTAAACGTGGCCACCACGGAGCCTGCAGAACCCAGCACGTTCCCAAAACGGGTGGTAATGAAATTGGTGTTTGATTCAAAGCGGTCATTCAGTGACTGGATATATATTTCTGAAATACGCTTGGTAGCCCCCATTACGTTTGTCGGGTTCACCGCTTTATCGGTGGATACCAGCACAAAGTTTTTAACGCTGAACAATACCGATAAATCTGCAATTACCTTGGTGCCAAAAATATTGGTAAGCACCGCTTCGCCCGGGAATTCCTCCATTAAAGGCACATGCTTGTAAGCCGCTACATGAAATACTACTGTAGGCTTATAATTGTTGAAAATCTTTTTTACACGGTTGTAATCTTTTACAGATGCCACTTCCACGTGCAGCCCACCCCTGTAACCTTTTTGCTTTAATTCATAGTCAAGGTCAAATAAACCTGATTCGGACTGATCGAGGATAATCAGCTTGTTTAAATTATGGGTTATCAATTGCCGGCATATTTCACTCCCGATAGACCCGGCTGCGCCTGTAACCAGCACAGTTGCATTATCATAAACAGGATTGGAAAGATCGTTAGGGATAATAATTTCGTCACGCTGGAGCAGCTCTTCAATATTCAGTTCCCTCACCTGCTTTTTCCGGAATAAGCCACCGGACCATTCATTGGCATGGGGCACCACGTTTATTTTTATTTTGAATGGCGCACACACATCTGCAATAGCGATTTTTCTCTCCACCGAGAGTTTATTAATAGCAATATATATCTGCCTGATTTTTCTTTCTTTTATCAGCTTGATAAGCTGCTCATCATCGGCACTGTAAATAGGCAGGCCTTCAATCTTTTTACCGATTTTATTGTAGCTGTCATCCACAAAGCCCACAAGGGCCACATTAACACCGGGATCCTGCTCCAGCACTTTTTTAGTTAACTGCCCCATCATACCGGCGCCGAAAATAAGGGTTCGTGGCTTGGAGCTGGTTTTTGACTGCGAAGCCCTGAAATACACTTCCTTTACCAGCAGCCTGAACGATACCAAAAGGAAAATAACAACAAATAAGTTAACCAGCAGCAGGGATACCGTTATTCCCCGTGTAATAAAATGGGGCGCCCAAAGGCATACAGCAGACCAGATACCAAATTGCAAAAAGCCAAAATTGATAATCCTTATAATATCTTTAATTTCCGAGTAACGTATGATGCCTTTGTAAATGGAGAGTGCAACGATACAGATAGTGCCAATAACGACATTTACTGTTACACCTGGTAACAGCCTCCTGATATCGCCCATATCAAGCGAAAGATGCTGGATGATGAAAAAAGAGATTAAAAAAGAAATGGATATCAGTGCAATATCACAACAGAAAATAATCCATCGGGGTGCAAAGTTTTGTAAGTATCTCTTTGACATATTTTGTTTTATACTACCGGCAGCAGGATCGGTATTGGTTTTCTAAATAAAGTTTTCCCCTAAAAGAGAAAATATTATCTCAAGGATATACAGGATTTGGAATGTTAAATTCTTTAACGAAAATATATCTTTTTTCAGTTACAGCCCATTTTTTTTATTAAATATCAACGCCTCTCTTCTTTTGTAGTAAGAGTACAGACAAAAACCATGCAAAAACAATAAAACCATTTAATTACAAATAATCACATGTATAAATACCATACTATTATTTTTTTGTAAACACATTTTTTATAATAGTTACTATCCTGTTCAAATCATCGTTGGTAAGGTTGCTGCCGGAGGGGAGACAAAGACCATTTTTAAATAACAGGTCAGCCGTATCATCGCCATAATAAGGGTAATCTTTAAAAGCCGGCTGCAGGTGCATGGGCTTCCATAATGGCCGGCTTTCAATATTATCTTTTGCCAATGCTTCATACAGTACTTCACGGGAGGTGCCGGCTGCGCCGGGGTCTACTAAAATAGTAGTGAGCCACCGGTTGCTGAAATTGCCCGCTGCTTCCGGCAAAAAGCTGATGCCGGGCAAATCCTTTAAGGTATTATAATAAAAAGCGTAGTTGGCCCTTCGCTGCTTTACTCTTTCTGGTAACGCTTCCATTTGACCCCGGCCAATAGCTGCACATACATTGCTCATCCTGTAATTGTAGCCAATTACCGAATGCTGGTAATGCGGCGCCGGGTCTCTTGCCTGGGTGGCTAAGTATCTTGCCCTGCTAACGTATTGCTCTTTATCAGCTATTAATGCGCCGCCTCCGGAAGTGGTGATAATTTTATTACCGTTGAAAGAAAGGATACCTATTTCGCCAAAAGTGCCGCAGGCTTTGCCGTTAATAGTGGAGCCGAGGGCCTCCGCTGCATCTTCCACCACCGGTATGCCAAATTCACTGGCTATGGCCAATATTTCTTTCATTTTGCAGGGCATGCCATACAAATGCACAGGAATAATTGCCTTCGGCTTTTTTCCTTTATTGATTCTTTCGGTAATGGCTATGCGCAAATGTTCAGGGCTGATGTTCCAGGTATCTTTTTCTGAGCCAACGAACACAGGTACGGCGCCCTGGTACACAATAGGGTTGGCTGACGCAGAAAAGGTAAAGCTCTGGCAAAGAACCTCATCACCAGGCTGCACATCCAGCAATATCAACGCTAAATGAAGGGCTGCTGTGCCGCTGCTAAGCGCTGCCGCATAGCCGGAACCGGTAAAAGCAGCAAGGTCTTTTTCAAAACCATCCACATGAGGGCCCAGCGGGGCAATCCAGTTGGTGTCAAAAGCTTCTTTTACATATACTTCTTCTTTTCCACCCATATGGGGGGAGCTGAGCCATATTTTATTGTTCATCAGTAGTTGACAGGCATTTATTCAGGCAGTGAAATTATTGCTTTTGCTGCGAATAGCTATAACTGTCTTCATTACAGGAAAACTTCTTCTATAAAGCACTTTTTATATTTCCTAAATATTCATGGACAACCATGTCCATTAATTCGATGTTTTTAACATCAGGCCAAAACCTTATTTCGTTGTAGGGAGATTCCACCACCATGTAATTGGCGGGGGCGGCAATGGGATAAAAGCCTTTACGGGAAAAAAACTTATAAGCCCGCGGCATATGGAGAGCATCGGTAACGATGATAACGGGAACGGATATACCAGTTTTTTCAGCAAGCGCTGCCGCTTCTTCCTGTGTAGTGAGCGGGGTGTCCAAAGTAAGGATACGGCTGCTGTCGGCACCTAAAAGAACAGCAGCTTTTTTTACAACAGATGCCTGGCTTTCGCTGCCTTCTTCAAAAGGGCCGCCAGAGCAAACCAGCACGCTGCTGTCAAGCTGCCGGTAAAGCCGCATAGCTTCTGTAAGCCTGCACCGGGCAATAGTGCCTAACTGTGCAGTGGCGGGTAACCTTTCGTCCAGCGTATAGCCACTGCCAAGCAGGTGAATGTAAATTTTGCCGGCGTGGTTTTTTAACGCCGCTGTATTTAGCGGCAGGTATTGCTGCTCTAATTTTTTTGCCAAAAAACGGGGAAGGAAAGGAGTAGCGAACAGCAGGAAAAGTATGAGCACGGTGTAAAGCAGGCCGGCAGCCAGCTTTTTTTTATGGTATTTTGCTGCCACCCATGCCAACAGTAAAAGAAAAATGAGAAAATTGAGTACGGTAAAGAGCCCCTTGATATCGGCAACCAGGCTATTCAATTTGATTTGGGAATGGCAATTACTTTTTCTTTAAACCGGTAAAACACTACTTCATCATCCCCCACATTTTTATCCAGCACCATACCGGCAGCGATTTTATTGCGGCTGCCCACCACAATGCCCGGTATGCTGGCACTGTTGATGCCAAACAGGTTTTCTTCTCCTACCACGGTAAAGCCGGAAAAGCATACGTTGGGGCAAATGAAATTGTACTTCCCTACTTTGCTGTCATGTCCTATGCTGCTTCTTGCATTCACAAGCGTAAAATCATCAATACTAACGTTGGGGCCTATGTTAACACCGGGAGCAATTACCACCCCGTTGCCAATAGTAGATGATTTGGAAATATAGCTGTCGGGATGAATGAACGTAATGAAGGAAGCGCCCCGGGCTGCAAATTTTTCAATGATAGGGCGGCGGTATTGCAGGTTGGCAATGCCCATAATGTAGTAACAATCCTTTTGCACCTCATGCGATTGTATGTTTCCTAAAAACGGTGCGGAGAATTTGTACTTCGCATAGCTGTCCGGGTTATCGTCAATATAACCATGAAGCGCTAAGTCAAATGCAGGGTTCTTCTTTGCAGCATAATCAAAATAATCGTCTATTTCTGCACTGTGGCCGCCTGCACCGATTATTATAATTTGTTTTTGCATGAAATGTATTTTTTAGTTAGCCGTGAATACACACAATAAGCTTCGTTCCTTTTCTATGCCGCCTGTTCGCTCTGCGGCAAACACTTATTCATAGCTGAATTACCGGGCAGTGTAACCACCATCAACCATGAGCTGGCTGCCGGTTATCCACCGGCTTGCATCTGATAAAAGAAAGAGAGCGGCATTAGCAATATCTTCCGGCTTACCCAAACCCAGCGGATGCAAATTAGTAATACGTTCTTTTAATTCTTCGCTCTGGCTGTAGTAAGCTTTTTGCGACATGGGTGTATCTACCACACCCGGCGCAATACAGTTTACCCGTATTTTTTTAGGCGCCAGCTCCAGGGCCATTGACCTTGATGCTGCCAGCAAAGCTCCTTTCGTCATGCTGTATAATACTTTTGCCGACTCACCCACCTGCGACATTACCGAAGTTAAAAAAACAATACTGGCGCTACCGGGATTGATATTACCTGGCCTGATCAGCTGTTGTGTCAGGTGCAATGCAGCCGTCACGTTTGTGTTGAAAAAACTATTCATCTTTTCAACAGTGGTATTCCTGAATGGAAGGGTGGTGGAAATGCCTGCTGCATGAACAACACCGTCAATGGGGCCAAAATCATCCAGCGCAATTTTTATTTTCGCTGTTACTTCTTCAAATAATGTAAGGTCAAGCACCAGTATTTTACCTGTGCCTGGCTGCATTAACTCCTTTGTATTGTCCAGTTCTGCTTCATTTCTCCCAATCAATAATACCTGCGCCCCCGCAGCAGCACAGGCAACAGCGCAGGCCCTGCCGATACCGGAAGAAGCACCGGTAATAATTATTTTTTTCCCTGCTAAAGTAAACCCGTTTTGCACTTTTTATATCTCAGCGAGGTCGCTGATATGGCAATGATTAAAATTAATGAATGCCGTTGCCCAGCTCATGCCCACACCAAACCCGCAAAGCATTGCCTTTTTTTCACTACCGAGCCTGTGCTGCAACTGGCTCACGATAGTCAATGGGATGGAAACAGAGGAAGTGTTGCCGAAGCGGGCAATAGAAGAAGGCACTTTTTCCATGGGTAATTTAAATTTCTTTACAAGATAACCATTCATGTAATCATTTGCCTGGTGAAACAGGTAATAATCCATGTCCTGCAAAACAAGGCCGGAAAAGGCTTCCAGCCGTTTAATGTCGGCCGGTATTTCCCTCAGCACAAAATTGAAGACGTCTGCCCCTTCCATATAACCGTGCTCGTCAGAACGGATATTGCCGTACTCATCCACTACTTTTTCTTTCACTGTTTCTTCAGAGCTTGGATAGCGGTACCCACCTGCTTTTATCTTAATAAGATCTTCACGGGAGCCATCTGCATTTAAAGAAAAATAGCTGTTGCCAAAGCGTTCATCCCTTTCAATAAGCGCTGCCACGCCGCCATCGCCAAATAAAAAAGCGGTTTTCCTGTCTTTGGAAGAATATACTTTTGACCTTGTTTCACCGTCCAGCAACAATGCTTTCCTTAGTCCTGATTTTTCCATGATGGAATATACTACCGATAACGCATATACGAAAGCAGAGCAGCCAAGCGTAAGGTCAAAAGCCATCGTTTGCATAGACAGCCCCAGCCTGTTTTGCAGCAGCACTGAAGTAGCCGGCATACGATAGTCCGGGGTTTGTGATACAAAAACAAGGAGATCAATTTCTGATTTGTCAATTTTTAAATCAGCAATTAATTTTTCCGCGGCAGTATAGCAAAGGTCTGATGCCGTAACACCGGGCAGGGCAAATCTTCTTTCCTTAATCCCCGTTTTATCGGAAATTTCTTTTGCTTCCCCTGCTGAAAAATGTTCAGTGTAGGCGTAATTATCAATAGTGTTGGCCGGCACACAGGCGGCCATGCCACTAATGCCTACATTGCTGTATTTTAATAATGCCATTGTTTATTCAGCAGCTTTTAGTTCCACCTGTTTCAGCAAATCCCCCACGGTGGCCAGTTTTTCAAATTCTTTGTCCTCGATTTGCAAATTGAATTGCTCATCCAGGGCAGCAATTAAAGAAAGCCTGCTTAAAGAATCCCATTCGTCATAGTCACGAAAAACATCTTCCAATGCAACTTCACGGTTGTCAACCTGCAATGCTTCTTTAAAAGCAGCTAAAAATTTCTCTTTCATAATTGCCTGTTTAATTATTTCCTGTAAAGGGGGCCATCGGTGTATTTTCGCTGGCATTGATGCCCTCCCTTACCAATATTTTTTTTACAGTAAGCCAGATAATTTTTAAGTCCAGCAAAAAACTGATGTTGTCAACATACCAAACATCATGCTTGAATTTTTGTTCCCAGCTGATGGCATTCCTGCCATTCACCTGCGCCCAGCCTGTAATGCCCGGCCTCACTTCATGGCGCCGCTTCTGAAAACTGTTATACAGGGGAAGATATTTCGGCAGCAAAGGCCTGGGCCCTATCAAACTCATATCGCCTGCCAATACATTCAGCAGCTGCGGCAGCTCATCCAGTGATAATGACCTGATGATTTTTCCTGTGGTGGTTAATCTTTGAGAGTCAGGCAGCAGTTTGCCATTGCTGTCTTTCCTGTCGTTCATGGTTTTAAATTTTATCACCCTGAACAGTTTTTCGTTTTTACCGGGGCGCTCCTGTGTAAAAAAAATCCTGCCCCGGCAGGCGATAAGAAGCAACAGGATAATCAATATAATCAAAGGAGACAACAGCACCAGCGCTGCCAGGGACACTGTTAAATCAAAAAAACGTTTAACGTATAAATAACTCACAATATTCAATTATACTCATGCAAATGTAAGGGCATTTTCCGGCGTAAAATGTTGTGACGCTTTCAGCGCATTTTCCCTGAGTGTGTCATGGTATTGCTTATCAGATTGCAGTTGCTGTATGTATGCCGTCATTGCGGCAATATTATCTTTTGAAAAATTTTTACCGATATTATACTGCTCCGCCAACACTGCCAGCTCTGAGCCGGCAGGGGCAATACAAAGCAAAGGAATGGCAGCAGACATCAGGTTAAATGTTTTGCTCGGCACACTTAAATTTCCGGCGACTGCATCAATCGTTACTACCCCGATATCAGCAGCGGATAAGCTGTAAGGCAACACAGCAGTATCCTGCCAGGGAAGCAATAACACATTAGCGAGGTTTTTCTCCCTGACCATATCGGCCAGGAGCTGTTTTTTCTCTCCTTCGCCAATAATCACAAAATGTATTGCGCTGTTATTTATTTTTTCAGCTACTTCCACCAATGCTTCCATGCTGTGGGTGCGGCCAAGGTTCCCGGAGTACATTACCACAAATTTGCCGGTCAGCCCATGCTGCTGTAAAAATGTGTTTTCATTTTTCGCAACGGGTTTTATAAAGTTATTGTCTGTCCACAAGGGTACCACTTCAACCCGGCTTTCATCTGCATATTGTGCAAGAAGTGTTTTCATCCCGGCGCTCAGTGTGAAAATTCTTGCTGCCTTTTTAAATATTTTCTTATTCGTTTTTTGCCACCACTTCGTAATGAATGATCCTTTCTTTAAAAAATTATATGAAACCAGTGCATCCGGGTACACATCAAATACCAATACCGAAAATTTGTTCCTGCAAAAAAGGGGAAGAAAAGTGTTGAAAGGCGGATTGGTAACGATAAACAAGTCGGCATTCCTGTATTTTGTAATTACTTTCCACCATATTTGCACAAAGCCCCATCCCCATGTAAAAAGCCTTCTGAATTTTGAAGACCGGTCATATGCAATGATGGCATCAATTTTTACAGATTTATCCAGCTTATTTTGCCTTTCAACCAGCCGGCCTGTTATAATGCTTTTATTTTCGTAATGATGGTTGGCATGGATAATGTCAATCATCAGATAGCCTGCATTCTGGTTAATGTATACAATTGATTTTTTTTGCTGCATCAGGCCTGCACCAGTATTTTGGTGTACAATGAAATATAATCCTGGTACCTGTCTTTTTTATTAAAATAATTTTCGGCCCTTTGCCTGCAGGGTTGTTCATAAAATTCTTTTCCCTGTTCACAAATTTGGCGAATATATCCGGCAAGCATAGGCACCTCTCCTTTCTCTGTAACAAACCCTGTTTGCCCGTCAATGGCTTCGGGGCTGCCACCCGTGCGGTAAGTAAGCACCGGTATGCCGCAGGCAAGCGCTTCGATGTTGGTAGTAGGAAAGTTATCCTGCCAGGTGGGGTTAACAAATACATTGGCCTTTGCATACAATGCTGCCAGCGCCTGTACATCTTCCGTTCTTTCAATGCCAATGATGCCGGCAGGCAATGATTCGGTTTGCTTTTTATTCAGCCCCACTAAAACAATAACAATGTTCTCCGGCAATAATTTTCTCAATTCAATAAAATCAGCCAGCCCTTTTCTTTTATCCCATGTGCTCGCAACGCCCAAAACAATTTTTTTTCCTGCAATGCCATAAGCGTCTTTAAAATTTCCGGCAGCCGAAGGATGGAATATTTGTATATCAATTCCATTATGAATAACAGTTACAGGATTTTTTTGCAGGTAAGATTGCTTTACATGATTGGCCAGCCACTGCGAAGGCGTTACAAAATGCACCTGCTGCGGCAGGTTGAATAATTCTTTTTTTCGGCGGTAATTGTTTTTTGAGTTGTCAAAAACAAAACTGGAAGGGTAAAAGGTTTTTTTGGGGCAGCTGAAGCAACCTGTCTTCCATCTTTCACAACCAACGGAATCAAAGTAGGTGCAATGCCCGGTGAAAGACCAGCAGTCATGCAACGTCCATACTACCGGCAATTGTTTTTTATTCAGCCATTCAAATAAAACACCCACATGCAAATAATAGCCATGCAGGTTATGGAGATGAACAATATCGGGCTGTATTGTTTCCAGCTCCGCAACTAATTTTTCCGTTGCATTTTTTGAACCGAAGCCATGCGTATCAAAAATCCTTGTTTGCAGGCCATGCAGCTGCTGATCAAAAGCGCTTCCGATTTTTATCGCTGCAGACTGGCTTTGTTTTCCCCCTGTCCTGCCAAAAGCGATATAACTTTGATGGCCGTTATCCAGTAAAGCCTGCCCGATCTCTTCTGTTATACGCCCTGTACTGCCGGTATTTACTGAAGTATTGATCTGTACAACCTTCATTAATTAACGAATAAGCCTTTTTGCAATATTCTTACCTGGTATGCAGGGTTGTAAAAATTATCAATGCGGCGGTAGCAAGCGTTTATCAGCTCTTTGTCTTTTTTTGGGTGAAGGGTTAACCAGCCTTCGATTGCTTCTTCTAACGAAGAAGCATTCCCGTCTTCAAAAAAGCAGCCGGACGTCCCGTTCTCAATCGCTTCAAATTCGGGCATTTGTTTCCTGAAATTATTATGTGTTATCACGGGCGTACCAAAAGACAAAGCATGAATGGCGGTGAGGCCCACATTGCCGGGAGAAACACAGATGTCTGCATTATATATTAATTCGCCAATTGTTTTTTCGTCATAAGTCTGGCCATACAACCAAACCTGCTCCGAAAGGTTTTTCTCTTTTATTAATTTTTGCAAATGGCTCCGTTCGCTGCCATCGCCCACAATGGCAAGATTTATCTTTTTTCCTTTTTGCAAAAAGCTATGCAGTACCTCTATCAGCAAATCCAGTTTTTTCACCGGCTCCAGCCGCCCGATGAAGAAAAGCACAGGCTTATCGTTTCCGAATTTGTCCCGGTAAATATTTGTTTGCTGCAGCTGTTTCCTTACCGCCTGCATCCGGTCATAGTCTAATGAATTGTAGATAACATGCAGCTCATCTTCTTCAATGCCTTTTTCCACCATCAGGCGCTTTGCGTAGGTGCCGTATAAAAACACGCCGTCAGCAAGTGAAAAATAAATTTTCTTTACAAAAGACTGCAAAGCTGTTTCCTTGCCATACCATCCGTGCGACCAGGTATAGGTTTTTTTTCCCAGCAATTTTGACAGCAGCAAGATGGCCCAGTTGGATAAACAATGTATTTCGCCGGTAAGAATGTATTGTTTATAGGGCCTGAACAAAAGGGACAGGGAACCGCTGATCCAATAGCTGCTCTTACCAAGCCATATTGATTTCAGCTCCTTTGGCCGGTGCTTAAAATTACCAAAGTCCATCTTTTTTATTTTGGCCACTATTTTATCTCCAAAATAAAAATCGCAATGCAGTTCCTTTTCCATCAGCCTGTACACAGCTTCCCGGTAGTGCGGTGCATAATTAAATATACAGCAAATATCAGGCATGGAATTCTTCATTGCTATCTAGTCACTGAAACCCGTATCTCTAAAAAGGCTAAGATAAGACCGGTAGATATTTTCTTCATCAAATATTGACGCAGCCTTTTCTTTATTGTTGTTTGATATCGTATTAACAGCAGAAGGGCTAAGCGATAAGAATTTTTCTATACCTCCCGCTATACTTTTATAATCTGCAGGATTCACCAAAAAACCGTTTTCGTTTTCTTTTATCAAAAAATGATTCTCTGCGATATCACTTGCAATTACAGGAATGCCCGAACAGATCGCTTCAGATAATACATTGGAAAAGCCTTCAAAAACGGAAACAAGGCAAAGCAGGTGGGCATTCCTGTACACTTCGGCAATATCATTTGACGGCCCTTTGTATCGCACTGCATTATCAAGCTGCAGCTCTTTAATTAAAGATAATACTTCGCCCAAATATTTTTTGTTGCTGCCGGCGCCATATAAGGAAAGGGTTACTTTACGGCCTTTTTTCACTACTTCATTTATTGCCCGTACGAGGTTGAGCAAATTTTTCTCCGGGGATATCCTGCCTGCATAGGCAATATTGCAAATGCCACCGGCAAAATTTTCCCTGTTAATGCCGGCAAAGCGCTGCACATTGATGATGTTAGGCATAAAAACCGTTTTCTTCTTCAATAAAGGAAAACGTTTATTGATATAAGCCAGCTTGGAAACGGAATTAACGGTCAGCTTATTCGCCAGCAGCACAAGATTGAAATAAAACAAGTCGTGCCATTTTTTTATAAGCGATGTTCTTTCTGAAGCAATTAGTTTAAACCTGAAGCCCGACAGCACCCTTGCCAGTATTGCTACCTGGCTCACTTTTTTGATATAGGAAATAGCCAGGTCCGGTTTTTTATTATTGATTTGCCTCACTGCCCTCCACATGCGCTGAAAGCTGCTGCCATCATTTGAAACACAGGAATACTGAATATTGTGCTCTTTAATGAAAGGAAGAAAATACGTGTAATCAGTCAGCGCCAGCACTTCCACCTGTAAACCTCTTGACTGCAACAGGCGGGCCAGGGAAAGTAACTGGAACTCTGCGCCGCCCTGGTTAACAGACCCCACGATCAGTAAAATTTTTTTACCTGCTAAGCTCAAAGAGGCATGCCGGGTTTAAACAAAAAATAAGTAGCGTGCACACCATCGGAAATCCAGTTTGTTTTCCAGTCACGGGTTTGGGCATCAATGAGCTTCCAGATATCCTGGTTGATGTGAACAGGAAAAGGGGCGCCCGTATTTCTTTCGGGCAAAAAACGATGGGCATCATCAATAATTAAAGTGCCGCCCGGTTTTAATAATGGTAAAGATAACAATGCAGCCTGCGCCCTGAATTTTCCGTCAATTATTACCATATCTACAGATTCCGGGGGCATGTTTTTAACCGCCAGCAAATATTCCTGCTTATCAGGCTCAATGCCACTGGTTATCGGCGCATGTACCAATTTCACTTTATTGCCCAGGCCGGCTGTTTCAATTTTTTTATTTACAAAATCATACCAGTCCTTATGGTGCTCAATGGAAGTGATAAATGCGCACCTTTTTGCCAGCCAAAAGGTGCTGCGGCCGGCGCCAAATTCAAGCACGGTGTCGTTTGCTTTTAACAGCTTGCTGCACAGCAGCACAGCTTCTTTGGGCCACCACGGCCAGTCCGGGTGCAGCTGCTGCAATGCAAAGGTTCGTAATTTATAAACCAGGCGCCTGGCAGAAAATTTTTTAAATCCTGCTTCCATATTTACCGTTTTAGTTTGTTATGAATAGTATCCCCCAGCTCATCGCTGCTCATAAATTCCACATCAGGCCATTTTTTTACAACAGCAGATAATAATTTATCAAACATGGCCAGGTTTTTTTCCCTGTTGGCAGGCACCAGCGAGCCAATAAAATTTACCCTGTGCACACCCACAATGGCCGGCGATTTGGCGATGAATGCTTTTTCAATGCGGCGCAGGCAATCACCCAGCCAGTCAAAGCCCGGGTTGGAAGAAGGTTCGAAAAAAGCATTTCGTACAAGATATGTTTGGCCAAGCCTGTTTTTTTGCCCTGTAAAATGAAAACGTTTGCTGTATTTTGTTTGTCCCTTCTTTGGTTCATACTGAACAGGCAGCCCCTGTATATATTGTACGCCATTATCCCTGAGCACCTGTTCAATAGCTCGGTTCCATATATATGCAGTGGCAATAAAGCTTTTTGAGGCAAACCCGAAATAGCCTTTAAAAATTTGGGTGCCTTCCGTAACGAATTGCCTGTGCCATGCATCAATGCCCGGCACATTGCAATAATCCAGCGCTGCCTGCAGGTTCCTCCTTTTGGCATATACGCCCGAAGTAAGCGGCACGCTGTACACGCCTTCATCAAATGCCTGCCTTAATTTTTCATTGCCTGCCTGCAATTCATACATCCACACGGGCACTATCAAATGCTCCCTTCCATGAAACTGGGGGATAAACATTTTTTTATCCATGCCGTATTTCCAGCGTTTGAGTGTTTGCTCACCGCCAGGAAGGGAAAGTATAGTTTGATAAAATGGCTCGTAATGGTATTCATTAAACCCTGATGCTTTTATTTTTTTAAAATCAGGGTTGGTCATTATTGCATTGGCCGTAATAACCGGGTGGCGGTTTGCCTTATCAGTATATTTTTCCAGCACTGCATATAATTCATCAAGGTCATCTGCAGATGCAAGCGTATCAAAATGAGAATAGTGGTCTTTTACAATAGCCGGATAAATGCCGCTTAATTTTTTAAACGCTCCCACGCTGGGCATGCGAACGCTTCCCCAGTCATCTGATTCAAACACCAGTATTTTTCCTGCAGTATGCCATTGGCGCAGCTGCCCGTATGCTTTTACAATTTTTACCAGCATTAAAAAAACTTATACCCTTTGTTGATACCGGCTAAATATGTTTGATAATTTGTTTAATATTAATATCGCCTATTTCTTTCGCCGGCACACCACCAATGATTTTATTTTCATTTAAAAATGATTGGTGCACTGCTGCATTGGCCGCAATGGCAATATTGTTTGCAATAGTGATACTGCCATAAATTTTTGCGCCCGGACCAATATATACATTATCACCAATAACAGGCGCGCCGGCCACGCCGCCGGATTCACCAATGTTGGTGCACACGTGAATACGGCAATTGGCACCGATCTTAGCCCTCGCATTGACAACGATAGTGCCATAGTGCGGAATGGTAAGCCCGGGACCAAATACATTTTCAGGAATGGAAAACCCCAGCTTCAAAGAAATTTTCCTGAACCTGTATTTGATAAAATAGTACAGCAGCTTATTCAGCCCCCCTTTTTTTACATTTTTATAATACTCGGCTTTCCTGAGCAGTCTTTTAAAATTACTGATATTGGCCGGGAAAAAAATATTGGTCAGCCGCTCTGCCAAAAACGGGCCGGGCCTGCCTGCCCTGTCTGCTTTTACGTAATTAATATAATCCTGCTTTGATTGAATCATGATTATCCGGTTGCGCTGCCAAGAATAAATTTTTCAAAAGACGCACCAATGGTATCAACTGCAAATTTCCGTACAGATACCTTTCCTTTGGCACCCAGCTTTTTCCTCAGTTTATCATCGCTCATCAGCAATTCCAGCTTTTCTTTAAACAGCCCGTAATTAAATAAAGGGATTAGCAGGCCGTTTTGCTCATTGGCAATCATTTCCGAAGGGCCGGGCATACAATCAAATGCAATTACCGGCAAGCCTGCAGCCTGTGCCTCGCCCACCACATTGGGAAACCCCTCGCTGCTGGAAGTGAAAGCAAAAACCCTGCTTTTATTATAATAATCCTCCACATTCTGCTGCCTGCCTTCCAATAATATTCTTTCTTCCATGCCCAGCTCCTTTATGATGCGTTTCAAATGCCTGGAGTTGTTTTGCTTCGGCACATCATCGCCTACAATCACCAGCTTCCAGCCGGGCATATTAATAGCCGCAAACATTTTTATCAACCGGTCATGGTGCTTTGTTTTGATAAGCCTGCCAACCGTCAGTACAATGTTTTCTTTGGGCACATTATTATTGCTGTCAATGCTCCTGATAGGGTTGCCGATCACTTTGATATTGGGATGCCCAATAGTTTGCCGGTAAATTGTTTTGGCGATAGATGTTTGCACCACTATGCCTGCAGATTTTGGATACAGGCGTTTTCTTAAAAATTCCTGCAAAGGCTTTAGCTTTTTGTCCGGCTGGCAGCGGTCAGAAACAAATACAGGTATTTTTTTCCATAGCAGCGAAAGTAAAATAAAACTATTCCAGTATTCACCGAAGCTTAGCACCGTAGCGGGTTTAATAGCGCTGATCGTTTTTCGTAAAAAGAAAGCTGTTTTTACAATGCTCCATAAACGCAGGAACGGTATAAAGTTAAAAGAAGGCTTATGAATGCTGATATTGGGCGGTAAAGGATAAAAAATATCCCTTTTAATTCCATATAAAACAAGGTGCAGATCAATATAGTCTTTGCCTGCAAAGTATCCTGCCAGTTCGGCCATCACCCTTTCCATACCGCCTGCCTGCAAAGAGGGAATTACCAAAACAACTTTTTTCTTTTCGCTCATGGGAGCTTTACGGGTAAAATGGAATTATGCAGAAGCAATGATATTATCAATCATCCAGCCATAGGGATTGAATTTGCCTTCATGCCACTGAAGAGCGCTGTCCCAGTAACCGGGGCATGCATCGTAGCCTGCCATAAAAAAACCAAAGCTTATTTCCATTATCAATGGTTTGCCATCGCTGTATATATAATCAAAGGCAAGGCATTGTGTCCCTAATTTTTTGCTGATGGCAAATGACAGGGCAATTGTTTCTTTATCAAACAATTCTTTTTCATAAAAAATAACGCCGCTGCCTGAAGCCCTGAAATCATTCTCCCTTGCCATACGCTTAATGGCAAAGCATTTGTCACCGATTACTATTACCCGTATATCGCTATCATTGCCCGGTACAAAATCCTGGAAATAAACATATCCCTTTTCACGGCCGGTTACTTTGGCAAATTCTGTAGGGATAAATTGCCGGGCAAACCCTTTTACCAATGCAGTGGCCGACAGCAAGCCTTTTTTATATTTGTGATAAATATCATTGAAAGGAACAAGGCTGTCGTGCTTAAAGCCTTTTCCAAACGCTTTATTGATCAACGCCCGTGCATCTTCCAACGATCTGACAAGCCTTACATTTACCGAGCCTGCGCCTTTTCTTAATTTAAATACTTTGGGAAACACGGTTGCTGACGCCCATTGCAGTGCCTGTTGCTTATCATAAAAAACATAGGCAGGAACCAGGGGGGCTTTTACAGCTTCCAGCAAATATTTCTGGCCCACTTTATCATCAAAGTGCCAGCTGGTATTAAAATCCGGGAAAATTTTTTTCCCCGCAGCTTTCAGAGAATACAATAATTGCTTTGCAAACAATACATCCTTTGCGCCGGCATGATAAAAATGCCACATTATAATATCGCAATCTTCTACCTGCTGCACAATGTCGTTCCGGTAGCAATCAACAAGCTTGTAAGGAATATTTTTCTCCCCACAATAGGGTATCCAGCGCTCGCTGTATGAACCGGCACTATGGTGAATGGCAATTTTCATTCCCGATTATCGGCATAATCCATCCAGCCGGGCGGCAGGGCAGCTTTTACAGCATATTGCTTTAAGTTATTAACGCTTGTTCCTTTTCCATCCAGCTTTACAGAAACCTCACGCCGGGGCATAAACGATTTGGCTGCTGCCAGCAGCGGTATATTACCAACGGAAAGACCCATCAGTTCCGCCATGCAGGTATCGGTAACCGCCGCATCGTTGGAAAAACAGATCAACCCGAGGTTCAGGGGATCCGGCTTTAAAGGGCCATCGCCCTGCCCGCCGATAATGCCATCGCAAAAATTATACAGGTAACGCTGCGGGGTATCCGAAAGCGTACCGTCTTTTTTTCCAAAAACCATTACCATGTTTAAGTCCATCACCATGCGCCAGGTAGTATCGTTTCCAAACCAGGCACCGTTAAGCTGGTGTTTATTTTTTTGGGGAAACGAAATTTTCCAGAGAAGGGAAGCCAGGCGCCGCCAGCATTTATATAATAATTTTCCTTTTTGCCTGTAAGCATTGTCCAGTGCCAGTTCTGACAAATAACGCAGCCTGCTATTGCCTGCGTAGCTGTCGCCGTCTGCACCTGCGCCGCCAATACGGTGATGGGGCAAATAATCTTTATCACCGTTAAAACCAACAATATTTTTCAGCGCACCCGTGATGCCTGACTTTTGATGTGTTTTTATTTTAGGCAATGAAATAACCACGTCTGCATTGAACATTTCTTTGCTGATGCAGTATTTATGTATCCCCGGCCGGTGGGTTTGTGTAAAGTTATCAGGGTTGTACTGGCTTACCCTGAAGAGGTTTTTGGATGATGTAACCGGCTCCAGGTAACTTTTTTTACCAACATCAAAAATTACATATTCGCTTATTGGGTTGCACTCCACTTCCACTTTGTTGGTAGCAGCGTCAAATACAACCCTGCGGAAGTCTTTTATGGAAACGGGGATATTGTATGCCGAAGAAAGGGAAGTAACTTTATCAATAAAAGTATTGCCCAGCATTTCGTCCCATTTGCATCCCTGTATAGGCGCATCCCCTATTACCACAGCAGCAGGTTTTTTGGAAAGTACCAGCTCAAGCACTGCGATCAGGAAGCTATCATGTGTACGGAGGCAAATATCATCCTGAGGATAGTAAGAGTGCTTGACCCAGTTAGGTTTTAGTAAAACCTGTTTGCCGCTGATCGTGGCTTCCGTCAATACCCCTTCAGAAACTGTTTTGACAAATGAAAGCAATTGCTCATGGTTGTTATATACCTGTTGCAGACCTTCGATTGTCCGCTCGGTGCCATTTCCAAAAACAGTTTGAATATTTACAAAGCCCTGTTGCATTGGTAAAGCAGGTTCAGGCTGTTCGCCTTTTATACAACAATCCGAATAAGAGGGAGAGGCCGGTGATTACCCATAGCTGGGTCAACAGCCCGGTAGCAATCAACCCTCCTTCAATAAGCCCTGCCTGTATAAAGATATATTTGCAGCCATAGTAAATGAGTTTGGCAAAAATGATGCTGATAAAGATAAGCACCGCTGCCGGCCATTTGGTTTTTGAAAGCAGGAAGTGAAAGAACAGCATGTTGGACAGTAATTCAAAAGAAATTAAAAGCGATTTGTAAAAAACAGGATGCCCTGTAACCAACATTGAAAAAAGGGGAATGGTAACTGCCAGGATGTACGCATTAACAGGGTTCCTGCTCAGCAGGTATCCTGTTAACAGCAGCAGCCGCATAGGATCCAGGTAATACAGCGGAAATGGTGTAACATGAGAAAGCGCCGGGATAAAATATACCAGCAGCAGTATAAGAAAATCAACTGCGACCGGTTTCCATTTAGAAGGTATAACAGCAGTATTTGACATTATTTGCCTGTTTTAATTAATTCGCCCAGCTCAGCTGACGTCATAAATTCAATACCGGACCATTTTGTAAGTGCCTGCTGTAATAAGGTTTCCAGCTGCTGCAGCCCGTTTTTCCTGTTGGCCTCATTTAATGAACCTATATAATTTACCCGGTGGGAGCTGATGACTGCCGGCTTTTTCCACCGGAATGCAATTTCAATTTCTTCCAGGCAGCTTTGCACCCAGTTTTTTCCTGCCTGGCTGGGTTCAAAAAAACAGTTGCGGGTAATGTACAGCTGGTTGTGCTTATTTTTTTGCCCGATCCAGTGGTATCTCTTTTTTGTTTTTCCCAGGCCCAGCGCTTCCTGCTGTACTTTGGACGCCGACATAAATTGAATGCCGCTGCCAGCAGCAGTTTTTTCCAAAGTATTATTAAAAGGCCCGTTAGGCGGCACAAAAAAACTTGCTTTATAGCCAAATAGTTTTTCAAACAATGCAAGGCCATCAGCAATAATTTTTTCCTGCTCTTTTATTTCTGAAGGATCTGTAAGGTCAAACGCAGCCTGGTATTTTACATTATAGGGATGCTTATTACTAAAACCCCAGCTGCCTTCATTAAATGCGGCATGGGTTTGTTCATCATTTTGCTGCAGTGCTTTCATCCATGCTGCCACATTCAGGTGCTCCCTTCCGTGAAATTGCGGAACGAACAGTTTATTTTTTATTCCTTCCTGCCAGTATTGAAATACATTTTTACCGGGATAATATTTTTGCAGCGTGCTGGTAAACGGTTCATAAAAATATTGCTGAAATTTTTCCTGCCTTATTTTTTCAAAGTCAGGATTGGCCACAAGGCTTACAGGCGTAAACACTGCCGGCTTCCCGTTGCTGTCTTTTATTTTTTGCAGTGTTTCAAAGAGTGCAGCAAAATCATTTTCACTCGCCAGCGTATCATTCCGGTTATAACGCCCGGCATCTCCTTTATCTACTGCAAGGCCTTTTTGTTTCAGCCTCTCAAACGCTGCCAGCGAAGGCATCCGTATGCTGCCCCAGTCATCGCTCTCGATAACAATGATTTTTTTAGCTGTACGCCAGCCATAAATATTACTCAGGTTGCGAAGGATATTGCTGAAACTCATCTAAAGCCCGCGGCCTTTTATCTTCATGTATTGTATTACCAGCTTTGCCGGCAGTGCCAATAGTACTGCCCTGATTTTTGACGGCCAAAGATTGATATCATTTACGATTGTCTTTATTGTTTTACCGGAAAGAAAGCCATAAAAATCCAAAGCAAATATGAACCGCAGCCGGAGCGCCGGGTCGTTTTTTATTCTTTTAATAAAGTGGTTGACCCACACCAGCTTTTGAACATATATCTCTCCTGCTTTTTGCGAACGGGAAAAATTGCTGAGGTTGGTTGTATTGTCAGCATCGTTGTAGTAAACCCTCAGTACTTCATTCAGCAGGATAGAATTGTATTCTAATGCCAGCTTTCCCCACAGGCTGTCTTCATCAGGAAAATGATTGTATTCAGGAAAGCTCCGGGCAATGTATTTTTTAAGCAAATCCACCCGTGAGCAAACCTGCCTTTCCTGCGGCCCGTTTGCATTCGTCATAAAATAATGTTTGTAATAATCCCAGTAATTACCAACTATCACCGGCGCCGGAAAATTATTCCCGTACACCCTTCCGTGCTGGTCCTGACACAAACAAAAAATATTGGCAATAGAGCTGTTGCCGTACTGCAGCCAAATTTCATTAAACCTGCTTAGCTGGCCGGGGTGGGCTTCATCATCCGAGTCCCATGTTATAAAAAAATCGCCACGGGCCATTTGAATTGCTTTGTATCTGTTGAGGCGGATGCCCTGGTTTTTTTCATTTACCAGCAGCTTTGCATCCAATGCCGGGTTTTCTTTTATAAACCCTTCAAGCAAAGCAACGGTGCTGTCTTCAGAGCAATCATCTATTACAATCCATTCAAAATCCCTGTAAGTTTGTGATTGAAGGCTTTTAAATACACGGTGTATGTACCGTTCTGAATTGTAGCAGCCTGTAAAAATGGTAAACTTCATCCCGGGTTATTCTTTACAGTAAGTATGGCAGTTTAATAACCTGGTGGTACAATTTTAATTTTGATTGGCACGTCATGCCTCCTGTTTCAAAGGCCACGCCCTCTTATTTTCATATAGCTTATTAAAAGCCTGGCGGGAAGTGCCAGGCAGGCCACCATTATTTTTGATACACCGGATGTAACGTCTGTAAGAATGTTTTTTAATTTTTTGCCGGAGATAAAGCCATAAAAAACCAGGGCAAACCAATATCTTATTTTCAGTACAAAATCCTTAAGGCGCGGCAGGAAATGATTTACCCAGATAAGCTTGGTGATGTAAATAGCAGCCGCCTTTTGTGACCTGGTAAAAGTGCTCATATTGCTTACATTATGCGGATCGTTATAATATACACGAAGAACTTCACCCAGCATAATTGAATCATATTTGAGGGCTATGGCAGCCCATAGTATATCGCCGCCATCGGGCGAGCGGTTTCCTTCGGGAAACGGGGTATCAATAAACTGCCGCAATACTTCTACTCTTGTACACACATGCCGTTCCTGCCCGGCGGCGCCTTTCATAAAGTATTCTTTATAATAGCCAAGATAATTACCTGTAGCCGCTCTTTGCGGAAAAGGCTTTCCATACAGCTTACCATATTGGTCTTCGCACATGCAAAAAATATTCGCTATTTTATCATTTCCCAATTCAGTCCATACACTGTTCAATACCCCGAGCTGGTTTGGTTTGGCAACATCATCATGATCCCAGGTTACAAAGAAATCTCCTGTTGCAATCCTTATAGCATGGCGCCTGTTGGTGCCCACTCCCTGGTTTTTTTCATTTTCAATTAGCCGTATTGAATACTGCGGGTTGCCAGCAATGAATTTTTTTAATACGGAAACGGTATTGTCCTTTGAACAGTCATCAATTACTATCCATTCAAAATCCTTATACGTTTGGCTTTTGATACTGTCGAATACCCTTTGAATGTAGGGCTCAGAATTATAACAGCCTGTAAAAATGGTGAATTTCATCTTTAAAAATCTTTACCTGCCTGTAACAATAATTTATTTAAAATATTCTGCCATGGCTTCCAATACAACTGCCTGCTCCAGTTCATAATAAAAAGGCAATCTCACCAGCATATCCGAGTACCTGGCGGTATTCGGCAAAGGGCTGCCTGTGTATTTATCCGCATAGTACGGGCTGGAATGAAGGCTTAAATAATGAAAGACAGCATTTATATTT
The DNA here is from genome assembly GCA_048498115.1 of Bacteroidota bacterium. Classification (GTDB taxonomy): domain Bacteria; phylum Bacteroidota; class Bacteroidia; order Chitinophagales; family Chitinophagaceae; genus Ferruginibacter. The sequence goes on from JBEHYP010000002.1 coordinate 54,723, forward strand.
TTTGATTTCAAAAAAGAGATAAAGTTTGTCCGCTCTTCAACAGACGGCATTACCAGATAAAACATATGCCCATTATTAGTGGCATAGGAAGGGATAAATGGCAACAGTGATTGCAGTCCCTTGCCTGAGAAAAATGAAAAGTAATCGTTCCAAATCTGCTGTCTTCTTGCCTGGATAGCAGTAAGCTGCTCCAGCTGGGCATATAAAAATGCCGCAGTAATTTCAGATGGTAAAAAAGAAGAGCCGGTATCCACCCAGCCATATTTGTTAACTTCGCCCCTGAAAAATTCAGCCCGGTTGGTTCCCTTTTCCCATAAAATTTCAGAACGCTTAATAAACCTGTCGTCATTTATTGCCAGCAAGCCACCTTCCCCGCACTGGATATTTTTTGTTTCATGAAATGAGAAGGCAGCCAAATGTCCGATAGAGCCCAGCGGCCTTTTAATGCCATCGTACCCTGTATAAAAGCTCTCAATTGACTGGGCTGCATCTTCAACAACAAAAACCCCGTGGCGCCCGGCAATTTCCATTATTTTATCCATGTTGCAGGCCACACCTGCATAGTGTACCGGCACAATGGCTTTGGTGCGTGGAGTAATAAGTTGCTCAATAGCACTTTCATCTATTCCCGGGTGATCTGTTCTGCTGTCGGCAAATACGATGGTGGCGCCCTGCCTTACAAAAGCCAATGCCGTGCTGACAAAAGTGTAGGAAGGTATAATTACTTCATCACCGGGGCCAATATCCAGCAGCAAGGCACACATTTCAAGCGCATCAGTGCAGCTGGTGGTAAGCAGTGCTTTTTTTATTCCATACCTTTCTTCAAAAAACCGCTGGCAAAGCCTGGTAAATTGCCCGTTGCCTGATATATGCCCGGCAGCCACTGCATTGTAGATATAGTGTACCTCCTTTCCTGTAATATATGGTTTATTAAATGGTATCATCTGACGGCCAATAATGGTAAATATATGTTCGGTCAAAAATTTCAAATCCCGCTGCCTTGTAAAATTCCAATGCCTCTGCATTACGCTCCTGGGTGGCAACCCTGAGTTCATTAAGATTGTGTGAGAGGGCATACTTCCAGGCAGTTGCTATTAAATCTTTCCCCACACCCCTGCGGCGATAGTTGCTGTCAACTGCCAAAAGGCCTATTTCACAATAATTATTTTTAATTGCCAGTGTTATAAATCCCATTGCAGCGTTTTGGTCCTGGTTTTGTACTACAAATACTTCATTTGCTATTTTTTTATTAATGCTGTTGTCCAGCCATTGTTTGTACAACAAAGCAAATTCCCCTTTGGCAAGAGCCGGATCCAATTTAAATCTTGAGTATTCCCCGCTTTGGAGCGACAATGATAATAATGAGGGATAATCCATCGTATCATTATAGGGAATAACGTGATTGCTGCAAGCCTTTGGCGCTTCTGGGGCAGTACTTTTCAATTCAACCTTGCAGTCGCTGAAAAGCGGGGATGCAAAAGTAACCGGCGTTTTTGAATTGATATAAATAAGGTCAAAGCCACCTGCCGCAAGCACTGATAATTCGTGGTTATTTATTTCATTCGTACCTATGGTAACAGCGCCAACGTTTATTCCAAAAAAATCAGAGTCCCATTCCTTTTTTTCAGCTATTGCTGCGCTGCCTGTTATTGTACTCATAGAAAAATTTAGTTACCGCCGGCCTCTCCGTAAATTTTTTTTAAAAATGCCGCAAGCCTTTTTCCCTGGTAATAATAATTAAATTCTGTTTCAGCTAATTTTTTACCCTGCAGGGCAATTTGCTCAACTTCATTGCCGTCATTGGTAATAATTTTCACGATTATGGCTGCGAGGGACCCGCTGTCATTGTTCATTACTTTAAAAGCGTTCTGCTTATCCTGCAGGTATACATTCATTTCGCCGACAGGCGTATAAACCACCGGTTTGCCTAATACCAAATACTCCCCGAGTTTTGTTGAGAAATTATACCTGTTTTGTTCATTGTCAGGTTTATTAAGTATCAGCATGCTGCATTCCTTTTGATAAGCTATAAGCTCCGGCTTGGGGATAAGCCCCAGAAAGAAAACTTTTTCTTCCAGGTTATTCTCCCTTATAATTTTATTGATGCTTTCAATGGTTTTTGCAGGGGCTGTTTTATCAGTGAGATAGAAATATAGTTCACCATTCAGCCGTGCATTGGCAATGGCAAACGCTTTAAATACCCCTACGATGCCATCTTTTTGTTCGCTTAATGAACCGGCGTGCAGTAAAAAAGGTTTTTGTATTTTTTTTAGCGCCGGGGTTTCAATATTAACAGCAGAAGGATCTATTATAACCGGCACCCTGATTATTTTATCCCTGTCTTTTACAGTAAGGTATTCTCCAAGGTTTTTTGAAATTACAATAAAACCATCCGGCAACCTCATCCCCAATTGACGGAACATAAAAATGTTGAACTTTTTTACAGCTTTTACTTCAGTAAACCGGCTGCCGTACATCGTATAGGGCTTCTCATTTAATTCGATAACGAACTTCATCCTGCGCAGGCGGGCAGCCATCCATACAAAAAAACAATTTACCCAGCCGTATGTGTATGCCAGTATTATTGAATCATTATTGGGCTGCCGCAATATTCTGCCGCCTAAAAAAAAGGGGGCCACCAGGGTCCACAGGTATTTTGAAACCCGTCCTCTTGTACGTTTGTAATTAGATATTACCCGGACATTTATATTGTTTTCACGCAGCCCTTTTGCATAGAGGGCTGCCCTGTTTGAAGAGGCGCTGTGGCTATTGTAATTTCCTCCAAAGAGTAAGATAACCTCCATATTAAAAAACCGGCGCTGCTTTTATTTGTCTAAAGATCTTATAACCTTACAGGGGTTCCCGGCTGCAATGCAATTGGAAGGGATATCTTTAACCACTACACTGCCGGCGCCAATTACGGAATTTTCCCCGATAGTTACCCCTTTAAGCACTGTTACGTTTACGCCAAGCCATACATTGTCACCAATAATTATACTGGCCGGCTGCCCTGCCCTTGGATCATTCTGGTGCCAGTCACCATCCGAAATAAGCGTATTGGCCCCACACCTTACATTTTTCCCGATGGATACGTTTTTGAAACAGCCAATTACTGTGCCGCTGAAGCGGCTGCCATCATTTATCTTTATTGCAGCGCCGGGCGCAAGTGCGGCCAGTATACATGGCCTGTCAACCCCTATCAGGTTAGAAGTGGGCGTGGAGTTGAAAGCGCATTTTTTACCAATGTATATAGAAGCTGTATTGGCTTTTTTAAACTTTGCCATCCCCGCAAAAACAGACCCTGCACCTATTTTAATGCCCCGCGGGTAAGTAATGCACCTGACAAAGAAAGTATCGCATGCCCTCCTTGCTTTAGCAACAGCAGTATCTAAAATGTTATACAGGCTATTGAACAGTACAGCAACCATATTCTGATGAATGGCTTATTGTTTACTACGGGTAAAGCCTTTGCAGATCAAACAAACCTCGATTGTCAAAAATCAATGAGCTAAGTTTTAATCCTGTTATTGATTACGTCAACATACAATTGCTCCACAATTGCAGCATGCCTGCCAGCAGCAAACAAACGCAATGCTTTTTTTCTTCCTTCTTCTCCCATCTCCTGCGCTTTTGCGGGATTAGCCGCCAAAGAGTTTATAGCTGCAGCCAGCTTTCTGGCATTCCCTTTTTGAACCAGGATGCCATTAATATCCTGGTCAATTATTTCATCCATTCCTTCCACGTTGCTTCCTATTACCGGCTTACCATAGGCAAATGCTTCAATGGCAGGCCGGGAAAAATGCTCAACCATGAATGGCGTAACCAACATATCACAGGCATCAATATATTCCAGCGAATTGCTGACCATGCCGGCAACCTTTGCATTTGCCGCTTTGTTAATGACCAGCATGGGCTTGTATATATCAGCATAAAAAAGCAGCTTAATCATTCTTTTAAACTTGTCCTTTATGCTTTTTTCGCCGCCGATTTTTCCATAAGCTCCTGCAAATATTACTTCTATATTTTCATTTAAATATTGAAGGCTTTCTACAAGCACTTTAAAGCCTTTGAAAGCGGCAGCACCGCCCAGGTACAGCACCTGTATTTTTTTTCCGGAACTATCCATTGGTTTCCTGTACGCTTCCGGAATAAATACCGGGTTATATACCACTACTGATTTATCTTTTATTCCCAGCCTTTTTTTGTTGTCTTCGCTGATATTAATAACCAGGTCACAATTTTCAATGACCAGCTTTTTAAATATTTTATACCTGATACCGAGCCAGCCTTTTGATATAGCTTCCCGGTTGTGCATCACCACTTTTTTATTCATGCCGTGGGCTGCTTTGGCCCAGCTGGTAAGCACATGCGAATTGAGGTGTACAATGTCAAAATCGTGCTGTGCAAAAAAGGCAGGCGCTATTTCTTTAGCTGTTTTTTGCCAGTTAAGATATATCCCTATATAGCGCAGGTAAGACGAGGGGTTCATCCTGCTGCTTTCTTTTGACAGTGAAAAATATTTGTTTTTTGCATTTAAAACTTCCACTTCCACGCCATGCTTTTGGTAATATTCTACAAGATTGCTGGGGGATATAAACATAACTTTTACATCAAACCGGTTTTTATCCAGCGCTTTTATAAGGTGCAGCATGCTGATAGGAGCACCGCCGATTCCCGTAGCATGGTGTATAAAAAGTATTTTTATTTTCTTCACTTTATGACCTGCTGAAATGTGGTGCTGGTTATGCCGGCTTAAGGGGAACGCCTGTTATTGTTTTTGCCGGGTTCCTGCTGATTCCATAGCCAACTCCCGCCAGTCCAAGGCTGAGCAAGCCAAATGGCGGCAGTATCGGGAACGTACCTGCTATACTGCCCATTAATAAAACTGATGCAGTAGTGGAGATCAATACAACCAGCCTGGGATGTATATGCTGAACCGTAAACAGGCGGATTGACATGATCATAAACGATACAAATAAAAAAATAATTACCACCCCGGAAATTATCCCGTTCGTTCTTACTACATCCAGGTACAAATTATGTGCGCCAAAAGCAGTTTCAAATTCGCTTTGATCTTTATAAGTACCGGTAACGCTGTTCACTTCAACCGGGGGCAGCCAGTTCAATTCGGTAACGATTTGTTCAAATCCTCCTGCCCAGTAAGGCGCCCTGTCTTCAAATATTTTAAACTCCAGCCTGCTGATAAATGCTTTTTCACTGGTCAGGTTTATATTTTTGTCATCAACAGGCCCGGTAATATCCTGGGTTTTATAGCTCATGATGCCCCATGTCATTAACCCGCCAATAAAAGTGCACGCCATTATTCCAAAGTACCTGGCAAAGAAGGCCGTGTGCTTTTTAAAATATATAAGTGAAAAAATTACTGAAAGCGCAACACTTAGAAAAATGGTAAATGTAGAATTGCCTATAGATGCAAAATACCATACCAGGAACAACAATGATATCCATAATACCAACCGGTTTTTCCGGCGCCCTTTACGTGTTAAAAACCAAAGGGCGGATGCAGAGCACCACAACGGGATTTCAAAAAAGAACACCCTTCCCTTCACCATATTGGTTACATGAAGTATAAATAAGATCAGCAAAACCCCAAATACCGAATTGACGACTTCTTTGTTTATATCTTTCGAGATCAGCAACCCGTAAAAAAAAGAATATAACGGTATAAATAAATTTAGCCGCACAACCGAGTCGTTGAATGGTATGTCATATTTATAGTACAGGGTTACCCAAAAGCCAAAAATCAGGATCGTGATAAGCAATAACGCAATAAACAATCCCCTGACCCTGTATTTTGAAATTTCATGAAAATTTTTAATGCATACATACGCAGCTGTGGTATAAATCACATACATGATCATCGTTTCGGTTACCAAATGGATACATAAAGCAGGAAAAAAAATACTGCTCCTTTTGTTAACCATCCAAACAACGTACGGTATAATAAAGATTTTAAAAATTATCCCGCCAAACAGGTATCCTGGTATTGATGCCAGTCCAATAAGCGCATGGATATAAATTAAATTGCTTCTCTTTTTCACTTAAAGGGCCAGTTAAAAAACTCTATTAAAAAATTAGTTGCCTGAAATGGAACCGGACGAAATTCATACACCTGCAGAATAACACAGAACCTTATTTAATGCTGAAAGCCGAAGCATTTTTTTTTCGTGCTTTCAAAATACCGGGCAGCAAAAATAAACCTTTCATTAGGTATCTTGCTGCACTAAAATCTCCCGAAAAAAAAGCTTTGGACAGTTCTTTTATTAAGGTAAAGTACCCGTTTCTAAGTGCGGAAGCCCCGGGAATATTTATATTTAATGCTGTTACCAGGAAAGTATTATAAATATCGGCAGGGCCTGTTTTCTTCTTGCTTAAAAAACGGTCTTCCCGGTCATGATATCCCGTGGACGCTGTACAAATACCCGTTTTAATCCCGTGGTAGGCAGCCCTGTTAATATAATCGCTGTCTTCCCCGTAATGCGGGAATAAAGGTTCGAACAGGCCGGTTTTTTTGTAGCACTCTTTAGATACAAGCCACATCGCTGCCATTACAAATTTAGTGTCGTACACCGGCTTCAGGCTCCCCATGTAAAGATCATTGGTAAACCCGGGAGTAAAATAGTCGCTTACAATCCTGCTGAAATTTACATCCAGGGCTGTTCCCTGCCCGTTTAGCTGAACAGGGCTTAAAATACCATATTGGGGATTGCTGCCGGCTGTATCCACCAGTTTTTCAAGCGCTGATTTATCTATCCGGGCATCCTGGTTTAATAAAAAAACAAAGTCTGCACCATTATCGAACGCTTTTTTTATCCCGAGGTTATTGGCTTTCCCAAACCCTAAGTTTTTATTGCAGGCAATTAAATCAACCCCGGGATAATTGTTCCGGATAAAATCCACGCTGTCGTCAGAAGATCCATTGTCAATGGCAATGATATCAGCCGGCATACCGGAGCTTAAAACCGAATCAAAGCACTTTTGTATCCAATCTTTTTGCCTTCCATTATAAATTACTATGACTGCTGATATCTTAATCGGACTTATTTTAAAATGAACAATTTTAAATAAACCTTAAGCATTGATAAGTAAATCCTGGGATCCGTATATCGCCTGGTATATTTTAGCGAGATGTAAAATACCCTGAACCGGCTATATCCCAGGGTCTTCATTTTATTAACAAACCAGTCAAATGATTTGTATATCCTTATATTAAACTCCTGCTTTGAAATTTTCTCAATGGAGTACGGCAGGTGCGATTTCCATTTGTTGCTTACAATCATTGCATTCTGCATCCAGTCGGCGCTTTGGTTCCCTGCTGAATAATGCTTTACCAATATATCATATACTACATAAGCATCCATTTGAGATGAAATGGACAGGGAAAAGTCTATATCATAGCCATGAAATCCCTGGTACCTTTTTTCATCAAACTTATTTTTTTCCCATACCGCTTTTGGCACGGCCAGGAATACCCCGTCCAGGCATGCCACTTTACTTTTTAATTCGTCCCGGGGGTTTAATATTTCTGCCATCCACTGCCCCGTTCTTCTTCGCTGTACAATATTCAGCCGCCGGCATTCTTCTACCACAGACCAGGAAGTGGGATAATTTGATTTGTAAGTACTGCCGGCAATACCGATAACCCCTGTTTGATCATTTTTTAAATGTGCCAGTAATTTATCTCCCCAATTGGGAGTCAGGAATTCAATATCCTCATGTATAAATAATAAATAGTCCGATGTTGCTTTTGCACCACCGTGGTTATACGCCTCGCAAATCCCCATTATTTTAGGATTTTTAATTTGTATAATCTCATACCCAATCTCACCTATTGTTTCCGCAATATTTTTTACAAGATTTTCATAAAAACCCTGCTGGTACGATGATATAATGATCGATAGCATTTATTTATATTGGATTTGGCCCACCTGAAAGGCATTAAAATTCTATGGCCAATTCTATAGTCAACAGAAAATTTTTCAATCTTATTAATGATTTCTCTTTCCCTTCTTTTAAGCGGGAGGTATTTTGCAAATTCTTCATCTTTTACCAGCCTGGCGCTGTGGCCATCAAAGTCGTTATACCTGGCGATTATTAAGTCTATGTATTTAATTCTAACGTCCGGGTGCGCAAAGCATCTGACATTAAAATCCCAGTCAGCCCAAAGTTTAAACTGCAGGTTATATTTTCCCAGCTTTTCAAAAAGTGCCTTTTTATAAAAGATTGCCTGGTGGCTGATATTGGTTTCTTCTGATAACTGCAGCCTGCTGCATTCACCCCTGAATTTGGATTGGTGCTTTAAAAACCACACATTACCATAAGCAAAATCAGCTTCTCCCGGAGCAACCTGTTTAAATACCGTTTCTAAAACCCGGTTGTCATAAAGCTCGTCATCGCTCCCGAGGAAGTACAACCATTCTCCCTGCGCCTTATCAATTCCCTTGTTCATAGCATCATATATGCCCTTGTCTTTTTCTGAAATGAAATGAATATAGGGATGCTGCGACTGGTATCTTTTTACGATTTCTGTTGTGCTGTCAGCAGACAGGCCATCAATAATCCAAACTTCTATGCTGGTATATGTTTGTGAAACGATGCTGTCTAAGCAGGCAGAAAGCTTTTCACCGGAATTATATGTTGGGATAATTATGGATAACATACATAATGGCTGTGAGCGGGGCAGGTTTTATTTGTGCGCAAACAGGAATATGCTTGCCGGATATTAATGTAAAAGAATTACCTTATTTCTTTTTAGCCATATCCAGCGCCTCCTGAAAGCTGATTTTTTTAAACAATGTCAGCTTCCCGTCAACTGTTGCATCATAAATTTCTCTTCCGTAAGTATGAAACTGGTGTTTTGCCAAAGCATAAGAAGCTTCATTTCCTTCAACATCTGCCAGGTGCCACTGCTGGTTTTTAAAGTATTCGGGGTGAAAATGATTTTCGTCTTCTTTTTCATATAACTGCTGCTCATTCGGCTTCCCCGCCTGCTTAAAATTATGATCAACGCCTATTAAAAACACATTTCGAAATCCCATATAAAATGCCAGCTGCATCGCAACATATGTAACCGTATAGCCTGCATTTATCGGCTGATCAATAGTGCGGTAAAAAGACCACCGGCCTGTAGTCAGCAATTTATGAATACGGGGGTTTTGAAAATTAAGGTTCTCTGAGCTTGAATAAGAAATAAAACTTGGACATTTGTAAATATCCTGCTCTAATTCATCAAACATTTGTTCAATAACGAGGGTATTAACCGTTACATGATATGATAAATCCAGCTTGTGCTTTTCAAAAATGAGGTGTATTTTATTCAGGCCAAAGAGATGGTAGCCATTCAGTAAGCTTAAATCCATTTTATTTAAAGACGGCCCGTTGCCTATAATAAAGCAATCTTCGCCTGCATGGATGTCCTTATATCCAATCAATGCAGGGCGGAATTTATAGTGCCATTTCAAATATGTTTCATCCATATAATACTGAATGGGAACGCCATTCCAGCTATGCTTCACCCTCCAGGCAATGAATGCCTTTGTTGTATGGTATATGTGCCTTATGGTACTGAGTTTCATTATTCCAGGTCTTTTAATACATTACTGATGCCACCATCAATCTGTATATTGGCGCCGTTGATAAATCCTAATTCATCTTCTGCCAGCAACAGTGCCAGCTTCGACACTTCTGCCGGCTTGCCTATCCTTTGCAACGGGTGTAGCTCGTTTAGCTGCTGCACTTTGTTTTCATCATTGTTAAAGCCGTCCCTCAGCATTTGCGTATCAATAGCCGCAGGGCTTATGGCATTCACCCTCACTTTTCCCTGCAGGTCCACGCTCATAGCCTTTGTCAGGCCCACCAATGCGCTTTTGGAGGTGGCATATGCAATAAATCTTTTTTTAGTAAGCTGCTGGTGAATGCTGGCGATATTGATAATGCAACCTTTGGCTGCTTCCAGCTGTGGTAAAAAAAACTGGCTTAATAAGAGCGGGCCCGTAAGGTTCACATTTAATGTATGGTTCCAGTCTGCCAACTGTACATTTTTAATATCGGAAAGAATTTGTACCGCTGCATTGTTGATCAGCACATTCAGTTCCTGTGTTTTTTCATTGAAAAATTTTTCCTGTTCAGTTTTATAGGCTGCATCTGTGCAGTAGCGGTTAATATCAAACTGGATAAATGAATCACAATATTCAGAAGGGCTGTTCTTAACGTCCAGCCCTATCACAATATATCCGTTCTCTTTAAATGTTTTTGCCAGGCCGCTTCCTATACCGCCCAGCACACCTGTTATTAAAACTTTCTTTTGCATTACTTAATATTTAAAAAACCGAACAACAGATCAATAGCTTTGTAGCTGGCACGCTGTACCCCTTCAACAGTGTTGGAACCATTGTGTGTACCGAAAATACATTGCTCAAACTGGTGCAACGGGTTGCTTAAAGTAAGTGGCTCCGCTTCAAATACATCTAATGCTGCTGATTTTATTTTTCCTGATTGCAAAGCTTCCACCAAAGCAGGCTCATCAATTAATGGCCCCCTGGCCACATTCACAATTCTTATACCGTCCTTCATCAATGCAATACTTTCTTTATTGATCATGTGAAAGCTGCTTTTCGTCAATGCACACGTCAATATAATAAAGTCCGCCTTTTCTATTTGTTCAGGAAACGCCAGTATTGCATCCACACCGGCTTCCTCACTGGTAATTTTTGCAAAAGGGTCATACGCATAAATATGCACATCAAACCCCTGCAATCTTTTTATTGTTGACCTTCCGATATCGCCCAACCCAACCACGGCCACAGTTTTGCCTGCCATCGAAGTGCCGGAAGGTTTTACCCAGTTACCTTTTTTAACTTCCTTATCTATGTAATAAGTTTCCCTTGCCAGGCCCAAGAGGTACGCCATTGCCAGGTCAGCCACTTCACCGCCAAACATTTGCGGTGTGTTTGAAATGGGAATATCCAATCGCCTGCATGCTTCAAAGTCAACATTGTCCACGCCTACGCCCCATTTTACCGCTGCTTTTAATTTTCCTTTTTTGCCTGCTTCAAATACTTTTGCGGTGGCAGGGTCATCACCGATTATCCATGCATCAACAGTGGGCACTACCTGTATCAATTCATCTTCGCTTAATACCTGCACTACATTAGGCGTTACCAACTCAATGTTTTTTTCGGCAAACAAATGCCTGAATTCATCTATCCGCCTTAACATGGGCGGGCATGTTACCAATACTTTCAAGCTCATCTTATTGTATCCCGTTTAATTCTTTAAATAAAAATTCCGCTACTTTAAAATTCAGTTCCACGTCAATATCCTGGGCTTCTATTTCAGGCATTTCAAATAAATAAGGCCTGTCGCCAATGCGGTTGTGCTTGCGCTGTAAAATTTCTTTTGAAAAAAGGTAGAGGCAGGAGTTTTCTTCAAAAATGGGTGGCAGATCCTGTGTACGCAATAAAATATTCTGGTTGTGGTTAATGGGGCGGGCCAAAGCATCCCAATAGCGTACATTCTTCCTGGTAACAGTAAATAATGAATCATGCATCGGAAAAATTTCTAAAAATTTCTTCACTGCATTTTCAATTGTTCCGGGCTTTAATATGGGATTGGTGCTGTGGGTTTGCAAATAAAAATCTGCCGGCACCTGGTTAATGCAATTCAGCAATACATCGTTCATGGGAATGGAACCGTCACGCAAATGTTCCGGGCGTTCTAAAATAGTTACCCTGTCACCAAAATGTTTTTTTGATAGCTCCATCACCGCAGGGCTGTCAGTATCTATCACCACGGTGGTTATCAGCTTACATTGCAATAAGCTTTCTGTTACATGAAAGAAAAGGGGCTTTCCTGCAAAATCCCTGTAATTTTTTCCCGGTACCCTTTCACTTGAATGGCGCATGGGCACCAATGCTGCAATGGAATAATTTTTTATCAATTGATTATAATTTACGTAATACTGCCCTCACAGGGCAAGCTTCCAGGCCTTTTATTTTAAGCGGAAGGCAAATCAATTCATACGGCCCTTCCTTTACATTTTGCAGGTTCAGTGTTTCTACAATCACCACTTCTGCATTCAATAATATTTGATGGACTTCAGGCCCATCGGTAAACCGCTGGATGGAAAGATAATCTATACCGATCAAGTCAAACCCGTTATCCACCAGCCATTGTGCACCGCTTTCATCTATCGAACAAAAATCTTCCTGGAAAGCAGTACTGTTATTTTCCCAGTACAGCTGGTTATCTGTTTTCAGCAATAATTTTTTACAGTCTATAGGCAGATCGATTGCTGCAAGATCATTTGCCGTGATAACTTTCTTTCCTCTTATTTCTGCTACATACGTTTTGCCTATCAGTTTTGACAGGTCAAGTTCCTGCAGTGGTTTTCCTTTTTGAACAAAATGCAGGGGTGCATCAAGGTGCGTTCCAAAATGTGCATCTATTGTGAAAGAAGAAGCATTATTGGTTGCGCCGTCTTCCATTTTAAGATTCCATTTACTGGTAAAACCAATACTTCCCGGCCATGCAGGCAACGCTGCAGAAACAGGAAAAGTAATATCTATATATTCCCTGCTCATTTATTGTACTCCACAATATTTGCCTTCTCTGAAACAGGCAGCCCTTCGCTTGATTTTTTTGTAAGCCCGTTGGGATAATAAAACCTGTTCTTTAATTCCGTATTCACTGCACCCTTTTGCCGGTGCCCCAGGTAGGTTCCCCAAAATTGCATTTTTCTAAAAGCAACAATGCTCTGCCACTCTTTCAGAAAAACTTTTTTCTGTATTGCGTGAAACATATCAGATATGGTATTGCCGGTAAAGAGCCTTGCAAAATCCCAAAAACTGAAATGTACTTTGGGAAAAATCTGTTTCAGCGCAATCGCCTCCCTCCTGTACCGGTTTTGGATTTTCGCATAGGTTTCTTCATGCACATGCACAATTACCGCTTCTGCTTCGTATGCAATGGTAAACCCTTTGTTCATTATTCTTTTTGCCCAGTCCAGGTCTTCCAGCCCGGTAAGATATTCATCAAACGGTTGTTCCTTCCACAATGATTTGCGAATAGCGCAATTGGCATTATTACAAAAAGGCGTGCTTTGGTTGTAATTGCTTTGCGCCGGAAACCATTTTGCAAAAACCTGGTGCTCTGAAAACTTGGTTATCTCATTGCCCACTTGCCTGCCATACACCAGTGCCGTTTTTTCATTGCTGAATGGCTGCAGCATTTTATCAATCCAGTCGGTATAAACAGGATATACATGCGCTGATGCAAATAAAAGCACATCGCCGGTTGCTTCCTTGCAGCCAATATTTAATGCCCTGCCAAAAGAAAATTCTTCCGGCTTAATGGAAATAATTTTTGCCCCTAAATTTTTTGCGATGAACACAGTGGCATCGGTAGATCCTGAATCAACCAGTATCACTTCGCAGGTAAAAGCGCCCGATTGTTTCCTGATGCCGTCCAGCAGCCTTCCTATGTGACGCTCTTCATTAAAAGACCGTATGATAATGGAGCAGGTCAATTAAATAAATTGCTGAGTTTTCGGTAAATCCTCCCGGCCAAAGTTTGGTTGGTATGTGCGCCAGGCCTCACTCCGGGAGGAAAATATACATCAATGCCATTCTTTTGGTAAAATGCATTCAGGGCAGGCTTCAAAATATTTTCAATGTATTCAAAATCATCCCAGTTTTTATTTCCAAAAACTACATTTGTATCTGTCTTCCTGTAGCCACCCAAAACTTTGTACGTAGCCCCCACAGTTCCAAAGCATGTGACTGTCCTCGTCAAAAAGGCTTCCCCGTTCTTACTGAAGCTTACCGGTACCGGCAGTACATTTTTTACAACTGCCGTTTTAAAAGTAAGACCTGTTGTAACACTAAACAGCGGTATCTTCTTTGTGTCTTTCATATACTGCACCATATCGCCGCAGTACAGGTATTGCCTGAAAATTTCATTCGTTTTTTCTGCAAAATGATAAACCTGCAGCGGATGCTGGTGCATTACGCAGGCTTCATCCGTTTTAAAGTATTCATCCACTACTTTTAATTTATCAGGAAACCAAAAATCATCGCTGTCAATCAAACAAACCAGGTCACCTTTTGCCACAGGAATGGCTTTATTATACCCGGCAGCCATTCCGATATTTTTTTCGTTTTGTATAAATTTTATTTTCCCTGGCTCTTTTTGCTGGTAATTTTTTATAATGGAAATTGAATTGTCAGTAGAAGCATCGTCTATTATAATAAATTCATAGTCAGTAAAGCTTTGCTCCAGCACACTGGTAATACACTTTTCAATATAAGGCTCTTTGTTATAGTTTGTACAAATGATTGAAAAACGCATCTTCCTGTAAAGCTGTTTTGCTTTTACTGTTGCCCCCTGAATTTGTAATAAAAAAATAAGGCGGCTATTTGCGGCCTGGCTGCAAGCTGAAGGAGGATTTTAAATAAAGGGGCAATCTGCAGCCTGGCTGTAACCAGCTTTGCTGCCCATGCCCTGTCGTATTGGTTAATCTTAAAAAGACCGCCTTTATAATACTTCAGTATGCGTTGATACACTTTTAACCCTTCAATAAAATATAATCCCTGCCGCTCGGCTTTAAATGAAACATTGTTAGAGTGCCGCCTGAAAAAATTCAATTGCCGCGAAAGAATAAAAATATTGGTCTTTTGTATCAACTGCACCCAAAAAAGCCAGTCACCGCAATACCGCATATTCAGCACCTCTTTATCAAAGCCATGCGCTAATTCTTTTTTAAATACAACCCCGCTGGCATTTGATAACCGGTTTCGTGTTGTCATATACTGCCGGATAAAAAATTCACCTTTCAAACTCTCATCAAAATTTTTATCCTCAAAGCTTTTATATGATACGTTGTTATTTTCATCAATGTAGCAAAAGTTGCAGCCGACTATGCCCACTTCAGGAAAGCTGTTAAATATTCTTATTGTTTCCTCCAGGAAGGCTAGGTCTGCCACATCATCACTTTCCGCAATCCAGATATATTTACCGGTGGCATGGCCGATACCTTTTTTCCACTGCCTGAAGGTTGATCCGCTGTTGGATTCATTGTACAGTATGCCGGTAACTTTGGGATGATGGCGGTATTCTTCAATTATCGTTCTGCTGTTGTCTTTTGAGCAGTCATCCAATATTATCAGTTCAAAATCATGGTATGTTTGATTAATGATAGAATCAATGCGCTGCTTCAGGAAAGCAAAGTGATTATAATTAGGAACAATAACTGAAACTTCTGCCACTTATCTAATTGCTTTTCATTTGCACGGGAGGCGCTGCATCACCCGCTGTATTTTGAACAGCAAGCTTTGTCTGTTCCAGGTAGGCCGTACCCCATTTCTGGCAAGGCTCCAAATGGTTGCCTTCTGCCCATTCATTCCATGCGTTGATAAAAACAAAATTTTCTTCGTTACTGTAAGGCTTAAATTTTTTTATTGTTTCATGCAGCCAGCTTCCATATAGCTCAGGGGTAGAACCAGTAAAAATTACAGCATTTTTTTGCCTTCTTGCTGTATTGTCCCAGCCCGGCGTAACGCAGGGATAAAGCTTGTACGGAGGCCATTTTTTCTGCAGCGCTTTTTCAACCAGACTTTTATAGGCAAATACCCTGTGAATGCTGTAAGGATGATCAGCGTCTTTCTTACCCGTAAGCCTTTCAAACATTGTTTTTTCAGCAGGCAGCCTTTCCGGCATGTTTGACCATTCCGGCTGGAACTCCGCTGCTGCGTCAAAACCAATCTCTCCGGGATCCGTCCTGTCGTGCAGGCTTTCCATCCTTATAAGATAAATCCCGGGAAAGCCGGCCTGCTCAGCTACTTTATTCCAGATGGCAGTCGTTTGCCTGGCATCGGGAAAAAGCTCGGCCTTATATACTGCAAATACAGGACGGCCATCCACCTTTATATACCGGCTGTCGCTGAAAACATGCTGGCACAAATAGGTCATGTGCTCTTCATCGTCTTCGACAGAATATTTTTGCTCTATCAATAATTTATCAAAGCCGCCATCCCAGTTCCTGCTCCAGTTCTCATTTGCCCAGCAATACATGAACGGGAAGTCAGGTTTTTTTGAAGCAAGCATATCATCCAGTGGTCTGTTCAATAACCTTTTTCCATTGAACCAATAGTGGTAAAAACAAAAGCCATAAATACCATGCTCCTTTGCCAATTTTGCCTGTGCTGTTCTCGACTCTTCAAGGCGCAGATCATAAAATCCCAGATCAGCCGGTAAATGTGGCTGATAATGCTCTTTAAACTGAGGCTTTGCTTTGGTTACATTGGTCCACTCCGTAAATCCTTTGCCCCACCATTCATCGTTTTCGGAAAATGGATGGAATTGGGGAAGATGTATGGCGATGGCCCTAATGCGGTTCATATAAAAAATAAGCGATCAGCATTAATATAAAAAAAAGGTTAGAGATTTAGCTCCTGGACATTTTGACGAACAAATGAAAACATCGCCACGAAATCTTTGTACCAGGCACATTCTTTATTCAGCCGGTTAATGATCAACCCTGTTGCCTGCCTCGCTTCCCTTTTAAATAAGCATGAATGGTATAACAGCGCAGAAGAAGATATGCCACATAATTCAATATCGGGGTTAGAATGAATACTGATTTCTAATGGCAGTGCATTATGGTTCAACATATAAACCCGGTCCCCAAAAGTTTCTTTGATCTTTGCGTCAAAAAGTTTGTTTCTCGGATGTCCCTTCCAGAATACGGCAAAGTCTTCGTTTAAATAATACTGTACTATTTTACAGTAAATATCCAGCTCCTCTTCAAAGCCAAGTAGATCATAGTTTGAAAAACATTGTCCTGTTATTAAAACACGGCGCTTGCCTGACCCCGGAACAGGTGCCGGTTGTAAAACAGCTTCTGCATTCTTAAGCACTAAATTGATATGCTTATTGCTTACTGCTGCCTTAGCATTTCCTGATTCAGCGAGAGGTAATAGGTAATACTTTTTCCTGCACCTTTTTTCGTGGGATGGCAACACAAAATGATTGTATTTTTTTACAAGCTGCTCCTGCCGGAAAAAAAATTTCCATATCACGCGGAGCTTTTGGAGCAGCGGCCTGGTATCGTTCAATAATGCAGGCAATCCAAAATATTTTTCTTTTATATAAGAATGTATCCCCTCTTCAAAAAGAATAATTGGTAGTTGTGAAAAGTTATCAGCAATAACTTTAGGGTTATCTGAAAATAATTTTCCTATCCATAGATTGTTGTACGTTTTACGTTTTATTGTCCTGATCTGGCTGTAATCAATGGTTGATTCAATAAAATTATATTTCGATAAAATTGATCGGCAAATGCTTTTTAGCTCATCGTCCATTTCATATAATATTACTGTGCAATCCGGCAGCTTGTCATTGTACTCGGTTAAATAAAAATTCAAAAAAGTTACAGCCTGCCAGGGACCATTAATTGCTGCTAAATCAGGCATTACCTTGATTTGACCCTCCCAATATCATATCAATTAGTTCCCTTACCGCACCATCGCCACCTTTTTTATTTAATGTGAAGATACCGGGAAGGACTGTTATCTTTTCATTTGCATCTGCGGGGCAGGCGGCAAGCCCTACTGCTTTCAGTGCGTCCATACAATTAATATCATCGCCTATATAAGCCACTTCGTTCAAAGCAATATTTTCTTTAGCACATATTTCTTTAATTGTTTCCAGTTTCCCCCCGTACTCCTTTCCCTGGTACAGGTAATCCACTCTTAGCTTGGCAGCCCTGCGTTCTACTATTTTAGTATTTTCCGAGGTAATGATAGCAGTTTTAATCCCTGCATTTCGCAACAGCTCAAATCCCTTACCATCACGTGTATTAAATTTTTTTAGCTCATCCCCGTTTTCAGAATAATACATTCCTGCATCGGTAAGCACACCATCCACATCAGAAGCAAACAATTTAATATTTTGCTTTCTTTGTTTCAGGATATGCCTGTACATTATCTGTTCTGCTATAATCCAGTCATCCGGCTCGTCAATTTCAAGGGCCGTAAATTCAGGCATTTCAAATAAACCCACTTTCCCGCTCAGCCTGTTTTTATACTCCAGAATATTTTTGATTGTATTTATATAAAAAGCCCCGTTTTCCATAAACTCTCCCTCAAAATCCTGCCGGCGCGGACGTTTATGGTAATCATAATTTTTGGCTGTGCCGTCCGCGTTCCATAAAAACCGTTTAAGCTTCACTACGCTGAGCATTGAATCATAGCCGGCAGTTGTAAACTTATCCAGCGCTGCTGCAATGTCTTTGCTTTGTGTTAAAGGAGAAGTTGCCTGCACTAAAATAAAAATGCCGTCTGCTTCATTAGTGCCCTGTGATAAATATTCCAGCATTACACTCTCTGTACTTGCAGTATCGCTTGCGTTTTCTTTAGAACGGGGGTAAATTTTTGCTTTGGAAAAATTAAATTGTAAAACTGCTTCTTCAATTTCTTTTGAATCGGTAGCCACTATAATCCTATCTACCGCCTGTGTTTCTTGCAATGCCTTTATGCTCCAATATACTAATGGCTTGCCGCAAAAAAGTTTTATGTTTTTTAGCGGGATAGATCTGCTGCCGCCACGAACAGGTATAAAAGCGGTTATTGCCATTTAATCTGGTTCTTCTTTAATTTTTTCCGCTGTACATCTTCAATATCCAGCACTTCGGTAGCTTTATACGTGAGGGCTTTGTGTACAGCTTTGCAATCCCTCACTAATTTACGCATGCCATCAGGCTCTAATGATGCCGCATGGTCAGTGCCTTTCCACGTCCTGTCCAGGGTAAAATGCCTTTCTATCCATTCTGCTCCCAAAGCAACAGCAGCAGAGTCAACTGCAATGCCCAGATGGTGCCCTGAAAAGCCGATAGATTTTACCCTGTCGCCGAATTGTTTTTGCAGACGGTTTATTTCCAGCAGGCATATATCTTCAAAGGGAACCGGATAGCCCGATGTGCAACTATACAATACCAAATCCTTTGCCCGGCTGTTTTCTTCAAAAAAAGAAACTATCAGTTCTTCTTCTTCATGTGTGGTCATTCCAAACGAAAGATGAATTTCGCCTTTATAATTATCACACAAATATTGCAGCATCGCCTTGTTAAGATTGCATGCTGAAGGAATTTTTATTAACGAGGGGTTGATTGCGGCAACCTCCTTTGCAGAAGTAACATCCCATACAGAAGTGGAATATTCTATACCATACTCCTCACACCATTGTTTTAATTGCTTATGCTCTTCTGCGCTAAATTCCAGAAACTCCCTGTGCTCGCCATAAGTATTGCCGTATGAATTGGCAGGATTAGGATGCGGCGCATTGTATTCTTCCTCAGACAGCAATTCCCGGTTATTCCGTTTCTGGAACTTGGCAACATCCGCTTTACAAAAAATGGCGGCGCTGGCAATTAATTCTTTTGCTATTTGCAGATCACCTTTGTGATTGCAGCCTATTTCGGCTATTATTTTTGGTTGGTTCATATTTTATTGTACTCCCTGCTTAAACGGGTTTATTAATTTTTTTTCATTCAACACCTTATCAAATTCCGGTGAAATAAAAATTTCTTCGCCTGTTTGTGATACCTGCCTTTCCATATTTCCCTTTGAAAAAGCCGTAGTAAACCGGTTGTTCTTGCCGTAGGTAAAAAACATAGTATACCGCTGGCCAAAGAAATTGTCGCTTGTTTTTTTTGCCCATTTAGGATTAATCCGGAATATGCGAATGAGCTTGTTTAAAAACGGGTAAGCAGTGGGTTCTATCTGTCCTGCATGGTTAATTCTTACATCAAAGGCAACTACATCTCCCACCCTTGTAGGTATATATTCATCTTCGCCAAAATTTATTTCTTTGTGACGGTGTGAGCCGGGGCGCACAACCAACCCTCCCCTGTTGTTATGATGATTCTGCAGGTACACGCCTATTTTAATTACCCTGCAATCATCATAGTCATAAGTGTACTCACCAAAATAGCCTTTGCTGGCGCCGGAAGTTCCATCGTCTTTATGCCAGGCAGATTTAAGGCTTTGGTGAATGTCAGAATGGAATGTAAATACCAGCTGGTCTTCATCCAGCAGCTCCCTGAGCGCCACGATGATCTTGTCGTTAAAAATATATTTAGCCAATTCAGGCACATGAAGCAGCGCATTAGGTTGTGCTTTTCCTTCGTATATATGAACGCCATGCTCTTTAAAGTGTTCAGACAAAATTTGCCTTAGTGTTTTCGCTTCTTCCGGAGTATAAATATTCCTGAGAATAACAAAACCTTTTGTTCGTAATTGTTCTTTATTATTCATGGTGAAAGCATTTAGAAATGTATAAAATCATTTGAAGTATAAGAATCTTGCTCTCTCTAACAAATATCAACAATCCTGTTTGACATTTCTGCCAATTCTTTAACCTTGTTTTTAACCAATTGTCTTGCTGATTTATCTGACTTTAAAATGTTTAAAGCTTTTTCATATATCGCATCGATATCCTGTTCACTGGGAATATCATTGTACTCAATGGGATTTGAGTATCCAAGCATTTCCTGCAAGCTGTAAGTTTTATGTGAGTTGGAGCCCATAAATATGCAAGGAGTGCCGCCTAAAGAAGCGAGGATAGAGGGATGAAAGCGCCCTGAAACGAATAATTCTGCATTTGCAAGAATGGTAGCCCCCGTAACAATAGGCACGTCTATTGGAATAACCGGAATTTTTGTCTCTTCCGAAACGGGGTAGAGAAATTTGTCCCCGGTGCAGGTAGGTACAAGATATAATTGCAGTCCTGTTTCTTTTAGTTTTTTTACCAAATGAACATATCCCTTCCTTGCCTTTTCCTGGTTCCATGCCGCAGATGAACTTCCACTAATGCATATATAAGGTTTATTAAAATCAAACTTTCCAAAATATCTATCTTCGTCCGGCCAGGGTATTATACTATCACCGATAACAGGGGGCAATACCCGGCTATCAGCAAAATATTTTCTCCATGTAAACAATGCGTCTGGTATAAATTCAAATTTCAGGGTTTTATTTTTATCAATTTCTGTGAGAATTCGGTGTGACTGGGGATCCCTAAGTGTTATTCCGTCACATGTGGCAAATATATTGAGCATTTGCAGCACTGTCTGCTCATTCCTGCCTGTGTTAGGAGGGTCAGAAATCATTGCATTCAGATAAAAAGTTTTTTTGTTTCGTTTTTTTGCGAGTTTTAACATGAATAAATAAAACAGGGTATCTCTACGGGGCGAAATAGTAAAAATCATTGTTCCCTCCCCGTTAATTACCATCGCATCACAGGAATTTATTAAATTGCTTATGTGCAATAAATGAGGAAAGTATTTATTATTTTCTTCAAAAAACTCTATAGATGCATCAATATCCTCGCTTAAATAGTCATCTTTAATACGCTGTGTAGAAATAATTGCATAGAGAATTCGAAAAAACAAATTCTTCCTTTTTGCTTCTATCCGTTTATACCATTTTACAGGAATAATTGAACTGTAAATAGTTTTTGTATGTCCACCATATATTTCATCGCCGTGTATAGTGCCTGAAAGCTCATTATTTTTCAGAATTAATGTTTGCAAAGCCTTGCTTGTCGCTCTGCATCCCCAGTTGTGCCTGCTGCGGTTATCACCTACATATAAAAGTTTCATTAATTATTTTACCTTTATTTCATTACCTATTAATTATCAAAATCCCAATTACAGGGTAATTGTACTCCAATGGGTGTAGGATATGTTTTTTTGCTCACTATAAATTTGCCAATGCCCCTGTGACTCACAAGAGTATCACCAATCCTGTTACCGCTTAAAATTTCTACCAACGTGAAATTCATGGAATAACTGCCATCAGAAAAAAGGACAGGTATTTTCAATTGCACTGTATATTTATTTTTATTATTTAGAATAATATTATTAGATGTAAGCGAAGATGCGATTGCTATTGGCTTCATTTCTATATCCACAATAACTGCGTGTATGGCAAATTGTTTAATCCTTTTGTCTATTACTGCCTCAGCCAAAATAACGATTTCATCATTTTCATAAATGCACACTTCGTTTTCAATCTTAGTAAAGTTTCCCAGAGAAAAATTTACAAGTTGCGCCTTGCCTGAGCCTATTACAGTTTCCTTTTCTACATCAAATAAAGAATAATACTTTTTTATAAGCTCCCCTATATCATTCGTGAATAATAATTCTTTACCGTGTTCTAATAATAATCCGGTTGTACAAATCCGTACAATCTGCTGCATAGAATGGCTAACAAAAATAACAGCGCACTTATCCAGCAACTCTGATATCCTGTTCAGGCATTTTACCCTGAAGCCAATATCTCCTACTGCCAGCACTTCATCGATTAATAAAATATCCGGTTCCATCTGTGCAGCTATAGCAAACCCAAGTTTTACTTTCATCCCGCTACTGTAGTTCTGAACCGGCATATCCAAAAACTCATTCATTTCAGAGAATGCTACAATGTCATCAAATTTTTTATCTATTTCTTCTTTGCTGAATCCAATAATAGCAGCATTATTGTAAATATTTTCCCTCCCTGTAAGCACAGGGTTAAAGCCTGCACCCAATTCTATCAGGGCACCCACCTTTCCTTTCATGGTAATACTGCCTTCATCCGGCGCAATTAAACCATTCAGCATCTTCAGCAAAGTGCTTTTGCCTGCACCGTTGTGCCCTATCAGCCCCAGGCATTCGCCCCTCCTCACTTCAAAACATACATCTTTAACTGCCCAAAATTCTGTTTTACGCAATTCATTTTTCTTCTCTACCCCTCTTACCCTGCTGAATACATCCCTCAACCCGTAGTAAAGGCTTCTTTTAAAGTCTTTGGCAAACTTTTTTGAAACGTTTTCTGCTTTTATCAATACTTCTCCCATACGTTACGCACTCATTCTTTCGGTTATTACAGGCATGGATACCCGGTATATTACCATTCCCAGCAATGTCAGTAAAACGGCAACAACAGCAAAACAAAGCATGAATGCCCAGTTCTCAACACTAATCCCGGTCAGCGTATTCCTGAGGTTGGTGATGATATATGATAAGGGATTCCATTTAATTATCTGCCGCATTATACCCATCCTGGGCGTAGTATACACTACGGGTGTTAAAAACATGAGTAGCTGCATAGCAATAGGGATAGCTTTACTGATGTCCCCATACAAAACGCCAAGAGGAGTTATTATGATACCTATGCTTACAAAAGCCATGATTGATACAATCAGAACAGGAATGAAAAATAACAGGGAGAATGAGAGCTTCGCTTTAAATACAAAGAGGAAAACAATCACCAATGCCAGTTTGATAAGCAGGTTGAATCCCAGCTTTAAAAGACCCGACATAATCAATGCTTCTTTTTGAAAATTAATTTTGGTGATAATCGCCCTGTTTTCATTTACTGTTGCTATAGGCAGCAGCAGGCATTCGCTTATCAATGTCCAGAAGGTAGTGCCGATAATAACAAATAAGGGATAAGGTATACCGGTATTAGATAGCTTTATAGTTCCGGTTGTATTTAAAAAGATCCAGATAACTGCATTCATCACAACGGGTGCCACAGCCCAGAAAAAACCTAAAAATGATTGACGGTACAGCGCTTTAATATCCCTGCCCGCCAGTTGCCTGGCAAGATAAAAGGATCCAACATAGCCGGCCAGGCTGTCTTTGATAATCTTATTTAGCTTCTGGTGGCTGTTGCTTTTATATACTTTCTCTTCCAGCATCACACTACTAGTATTAATAATTCCCTGCCTTTGTAATTGTTCAGTTCTTATTTTTTCCACCTGAAAAGCCATTGAGCTAATTTCTGCCACCATGTTTTTGTCTTATCCTCCACAATATAGCCGTAGCCATAGCCATAGCCATAGCCGTAAGAATATCCATATCCATAGCCTTTGCCATAGCTGTAACCCAATACCTTTTTAGTAACAATACCGTTAAATACAATATTAATATTAGGTATGCTTTTCTTCTGGTTGATATCATTAATCAGCCTTAAAAACAGGCTGTTGGTAAAATTATGGCGAATGATGAACATCGTTACATCCGCATACACAGCCAGCAATTTAGCATCGGTTACAGATGCTACCGGAGGTGAATCAATCAGGATATAATCGAAATGATCTTTCAGGTAGCTGATTAACTGGGCAAGTTTTGGAGAGCCTATTAATTCTGCAGGGTTAGGCGGCACCGGCCCGGAAGCAATTACATAAAAATTGGCAATACTGTTGTGCAGTTGTATAATATCTGTTTCCTTAGCGTTTCCAACGAGATAATTACTGATACCCGGCTCTCTTTTTATACCAAGGGGCTTGCTGATTTTGGGTTTACGAAGGTCAAATTCAAGCAGCACCACTTTGGCACCGGTAAGGCATATACTTACCGCCGTATTAGCCGCCACAAAGCTTTTCCCTTCGGAGGGAACAGAGGAAGTAACCAGCACCACTTTACCTTTATTGCCTTCCGTTGCCGGAATTGAAAATGAAAGATTCGTACGCAATTCCCTGAACTGTTCTGCAATCAGGGTCCGTTTTCCTTCTCCCACAACAATAGGGCTGTCCTTGCTCTCCTTGTAAATCAGTTCGCCTATTATTGGTATATCGGTTCTGGATTCTATTTGTGATCTGAATAAGAGTTTGCTGTTGGCAAATTCTTTCATATAGATATATATTATAGCAAGTATGAGCGCTATTGCTATTGATATTGTATAATAATTCTGCGCTATCGGTGCGATTAACCCGCCAAAATCAGGAGTTTCTATCACCCTGTGCTTGGGTACTAAAGAAGCTGCGGCAATAGCGGCCTCTTCCTTTTTTTGCAATAAAAAGGTATAAATGGCATTTTTTATTCCCTGCTGGCGGTTGATGTCCAGTAATATCCTTTCCTTTTCGGGCATTCTGTCCATTGTGGCTGTTATCTCTGCATTATCACTTTCCAGCTTTCTTTTGGTTGTCTGCAGGTTAGCTTTAAGGTTGTTGATACTGGCGATAATACTGGGCTTCAGCTTTGCTATCAATTGTTCATACACATCCACCTGCGGATTTTTGTTCCCGGATACCTGGCGCACTTTTTCCAAGTCAAACTCTGCCTGGTACAATTGGTTCAGTAGGGCCAGTAAAACAGGATCAGAAATACCAAGCGTGGCAGGCACTGCATCGCTGGTTGTATTCCTGAGATTCACATATTTTTCAATTTCAGACAACACTTCCAGCTGGATTTCAATCTCACCTATTTTTGAGTCGGCCTGCCGCAGCTTATTCAGGTATAAGGAGCCTTCTGCCCCTAAATCAACAATATGTTCAGTTGCTTTATACGCTTGCAGCCTTTTTTCAACCCCTGATAATTCATCATTAATTAAAGCAAGCCTTCCATCTAAAAACCTTTGCGTATTGTCATATATCCTGCTTTTGTATTCAAGCCAGGAATTCCCATATACTTCCACCAAAGTTTTTAAAATGATGATTCCCCTTTGCGGAAAAGGGTCAGTATAACCGACATTAAGAATTGATGAGCCTTTTGTATTGGGAGTTATGGAAAGGCTGCCTTTCATTTGCCATGCCGTGGATGCAACTGTATTTACCGAAACATACCATTTATAAGCCCGTTTTTCACGCCTGTACCGCTCATTCACGCTCCATTTAATGGTACCATACCGGCTTTGCACAAAGCTGTCTGTTGGAAATAGTTCGTCATTGAATTTTATTTTATGATCCACGATTTCTATTTCTCCCGCAAAAGGCCTTTTTATTGAATCCGGGCTTTGCAATTCCAGCACAACAGGAATAGTATTATACGCTTCCCCTGTTTTAATATTGCCTTCCAGGCTATAGCTTACATTTAACTGCAGCTTGCTTACTACCTGCTTGAGAATATCCGCAGAGCGCAGGATTTCTATTTCTCTTTCCGTTTCTGTTGACAAATCCCTTGAATCCAGCCTTAAAATGCTCGGAAGGGCAGATCCTCCCTGCTGGTCGTCATCATTAACCACCATTTTTATATTTACCCGGTAAACAGGTGTAGCGAGACGCAGTGCCAAATAGCCGGCCAGTATTCCCAATGCAAGGGCAAAAAATATCAGCGGCCAAAAAGGAAACAGCCTGAAAAAGAAGTACTGCATTTGCTGGTTCTTTTCCAACGCACCTTCCTGCGATTCAGCATCTATTAAATAATTGGAGTTAGGGCTATTATTAGTTGCCATTAATTTCTTTTTAATTAATTAAATATTCATCATGTATTTTCAATGACATGGAGTATCCATTCAATATATAAACATCTTTTGTAGCGGTACAAACAAAACTGCCGTAACCGTTAAGCGGCAAATCCATTTTTTCGCCAAACCGGGTTATCCACCCCGTTTGTTTACCAGGCACTCCTGTTACCAATGCGAACGCAGCAATATTTTTAGTAACAACCGCACCTGCCCCAATAAAGGCATATTCGCCAATAGTGATACCGCAAACAACAGTACTATTGGCGCCAAGCGTGGCGCCTTTTTTAATCAAAGTATCTTTAAACTCGTTTTTTCTCTCGAGAAAGGCCCTGGGGTTAATCACGTTTGTAAATACCACACTGGGGCCGCAAAAAACATCATCTTCAAGGGTTACATTGTCGTACACGGAAACATTGTTTTGCACTTTAACGTTGTTGCCGATCACTACGTTATTTCCCACATATACATTCTGGCCCAAAATACAATTGGTGCCAATTACCGCTTTTGCACATACATGCGACCAATGCCAGATTTTAGTTCCGCTGCCTATCCGGGCACCGTCATCTATAATTACTGTATCATGCTTAAAGAAATCCAAAGAAGTAATTAATTAACTGATGAAAGGCATTATTGTAAAGCATCCTTATCGCCGTCAATCCTTACCTTGAAAGGTTGATAATAGTCAATATAAGCGATACACCCACCGCTGCCAAACTTAAATATTGAGGTACCCCGGTTCTGGATAAAAATTTTGATTTTACAGGCTCTACATATACTACATCGTTTGTCTTCAAATAAAAATAAGGAGAGTTAAAAATATCTTTGGAAAGCAAATTAAGCCTTCCGAATTTTCGTTCGCCATTTTCTTCTCTTATTATCAGTACATTATCTCTCCGGGCCAACGGTGTTATATCACCGGCAAGTCCTAAGGCTTCCAATATGGTCGTGCGTTCACTAATCATAGTAAACCGGCCGGCCCTTGCTACTTCACCTAAAACAGAAAACGAATAATTTAAAAACCTGACATTTACTAAAGGGTTTTTTGTATAATCTTTGAGCTGATCTGTTAAATATTGCTCGAGTTCCATTCTTGTCATGCCTTCCACTTTCACCTTGCCTAGATAAGGTATCTGTATGGTGCCGTCAGATTCCACCAAATGGCCGGCCACATTAGCATTTGCACCAGTTAAATTAAGATTGGTACCGCTGCTGCTTCCTGAATTGAGAGCAGGCAGATCTAATGTATTACTACTCCCTATTCCTATCCAAAGCTGGTCGTTCTTTTGAATTTTATTGTCAAATTTGCTTTGTATTGATGCTGCTGAAGCAGCAGAAGCGCTGTCAGTGAGATTGTTCAGGTAAACAACTTGCTTGGAAGAGGTGCATGACTGTAGCCCAAAAGCAAACAAAACAATAAAAAGAAAGAAAGAAAGAAAATTACGCATAAAGAAAAAATTAAATGGAATTAATCAATACTTACTGCACGGCTTCGCCACCCCTCAATCACACTAAAGAATTGAAGGCATTGAATAAATTCTCAGCTTACATTTTAATAAATTAACCGGAAAATAGATGGATTATTAAAATAAATTACATAAGAATACATCTGTGAGTGTAAGCTGAACGCCTGTTTCTAAAAGCGGCCTCAAATGTACTTGAATTTTCTTAAGTTGACAATCAGAATTTACACCGGTATCTCTTCTGTCAAGCAAAGAAAAGGTATTAAAAAATAAAAGGACAAAGCAGCGTTGCTTTGTCCTTTATACAAAGATTCAAATTAATATAAAATTAACCTAATGCCACTCTTTTAAAGCCCGTTACCTTCAATTCCCCATCCACACCTTTCAGGTAATCAGCTACAGATTTAGCATTGTCTTTTACAAAAGCCTGCGCCAGCAAAGTATTTTCTTTCAAAAATTTGTTCACTTTGCCTATGGCGATTTTTTCTGCCATTTCAGCCGGTTTGCCTTCGGCCTTGATTTGTTCAATAGCAATTTCCCTTTCCCTTGCAATGGTTTCAGGTGCTACAGCGCTTTCATCCACAGCCAGCGGGTTCATAGCGGCAATCTGCATGGCCACGTCTTTACCGGCTTCTGAAGCCACTTTATTAAAGCCCACCAATACCCCCATCCTGTTGGCGCCATGGATATAGCTTGCTACATATGGTGCATCTATCCTTTCAAATTTCAAAGCTATTTTTTCGCCTATGGAAGCCAGCTTGTCATTTATCAATTCGGCAACCTTACTGCCATTGATGCTCACTTCATTCAGTTCTTCCAGGCTTTTCACATTATTGGCAACCGCTGCATCAGCAATGCTTTGGGCAAAAGCTACAAATTCAGCATTTTTACTTACAAAATCGGTTTCACAACTAACACATACAACTATGCCGCCTGTGTTATCTGCTGTGGTTTTTGCAATCACTACCCCTTCTTTCGCTTCCCTGTCGCTTCTTTTTGCGGCCACTTTTTGCCCTTGCTTACGCAGCCAGTCAATAGCCGCTTCAAAATCACCGTTGCTTTCTGTTAATGCTTTGCGGCAGTCTAACATACCTGCCCCTGTTGTTTGACGCAGCTTGTTTATATCCGCTGCTGTTATTGTTACACTCATTAGAATTATGTTTTTAACCTCCCTGCTGTTTACGGCAGGGCGTTGTTTGTAAAAATCAGATTGCTTGTTATGCAATATGCAATTACCTTGCGCCACCTGCAGGCCTTCTTCCGCCTGCACCCGGGCCCGGCACCCTGCGTTTGGGAGCAGTAGTACCTCTTACCCTTTTACCTTTTTCATCAGTGCCATCCTGTTTCTGTTCAAAACGGGCGGCCCTTGCTTCTGCTGATTCTTCAGTATCAGATGCCTGGTCATCATCGTCTTTTTCTGCCTGGCGTTCTGTCAAACCTTCTGCTATTGCAGCAGCGATATAGTTTACCACAATTGCTATTGATTTTGCAGCATCGTCATTTGCCGGAACAGCAAAGTCAATTTTGTTAGGATCACAGTTGGTATCCACCATGCCAAAAGTGGTGATGTTAAGGCGTTTTGCTTCTGCCAATGCAATGTGCTCATGGCCTATATCCACCAAAAATAAAGCGGCAGGCAGGCGGGTAATTTGTGCAATACCACCCAGCACTTTTTCCATTTTATCCTTATCACGGGATAAGGTGAGCTTTTCTTTCTTGGTAAGGCTTTCGGCAGAACCGTCATTCAGCATTTTATCAATGCTCTGCATTTTCTTTACGCTTTTGCGAACAGTGTTGAAGTTGGTAAGCATACCACCCAGCCAGCGCTCTGTTACAAAAGGCATGTTCACACGCTTTGCAGCTTCTGAAACAATTTCTTTCGCCTGTTTTTTGGTAGCTACAAACATTATTTTTTTGCCGCTTTTGGCAATTGATTTTAATGCAGCAGCGCTTTCCTGCAACCCTTCCACAGTTTTATTAAGGTCAATGATATGAATGCCTTTTTTCTCTGCAAAAATGTAAGGCAGCATTTTGGGGTTCCATTTCTTTTTTAAATGGCCGAAATGCACACCTGCTTCAAGAAGCTGCTGTTGTAAGGAAGTTGTATTTTCCATTTTTTATTATTAAAGTAGTTTATAAATTTTTGATACTCTTAATCTTTGATACTGGATACTTGATGCTGGTTTCTGGATGCAGGATGCTGGCCTCTTGCCAGTATCGGGTATCCAATATCCGGTATCCGGATTAACGCTTGCTGAACTGGAAGCTCCTTCTTGCTTTTTTACGGCCTGGTTTTTTACGTTCTACAGAACGGGGATCCCTTTTCAAAAAGCCGGCAGCCTTTAAAGCCGGGCGGTAATCGGCGCTGATTTCCAGCAAAGCCCTGGCAATACCCAGCTTGGCTGCTTCAGCCTGTCCTTTTACGCCACCACCCTGTGCATTGATAGCGATATCAAATTTGTCAGCCACTTCTGCGGTCTTTAATGGCGCTTCTACCTGGTTTTGTAAATACACCAGGGGAAAATATGTTTTATAATCTTTCCCGTTAACCGTTATCTTACCTTCACCCTTGCTTAAGAAAACACGGGTTACAGCTTCTTTTCTGCGGCCAACTGCGTTTTTTTGTTTTTCCATTATTTAAAAGTTTTGAGCTATGAGTTTTGAGCCGTGAGCTACGAGCTAAAAGCCCACGGCCCGTAGCTCTTCACTGGCAGCTGCGTTTTTTAAAATTTAAGTTCTTTAGGTTGTTGCGCCCCGTGCGGATGTTCTGCACCGGCATACACAAACAATTTTTTGTACATTTTTCTTCCAAGCCTGTTTTTGGGCAACATACCTTTTACTGCCCGTTCAATTATCACTTCAGGCCTGCGTTTCAGAAGGTCTTTTGCAATCTCTTCTTTACGGCCACCGGGATAACCGCTGAAGGTGTCGTAAATTTTTTCTTCCAGTTTGTTACCGGTGAATTTTACTTTGTCGCAGTTGGTTACGATAATAAAGTCCCCGCAATCAACATGGGGCGTGTAGGAGGCTTTGTTCTTGCCGCGAAGAACCGCCGCAATTTTTGAACACATGCGGCCTACGGTTTGATTAGTACCATCTACCACGTACCAGTTACGGGAAACGGTAGCCTCGTTCGCATGTTTGGTTGTGAAATGAAGTTTGCTCATTGTTATTTTGTTTTAAATTCCGGCCCGCTATCCCGGACCTTTAAAAATTTTGGACGGCAAAGATAGGAGTCTACAAATGAATTTCCTGCAAAAAACAAATGTTTTTTAAGCGGGCATTTGTAATTTATTGATTTACAGTAAAAATTTCGACTTGATTTTATAGCTGCCTAAAAGCTTCAGCATAGGTGTGCGATAAAAGAAAAGGGCTGTTTTTTACAACAGCCCTTTCAGAGAACCCTTCAAAGTTAAAAACCGAGTTTATCGTATTAGTTAATAGTTACTGTTTGAGCACCTTCATCAAGTGTAATAGTATATGTGCCGGTGGTCAGGGGAGTTTTAAAATTGTCCCCTCCTTCCCATTTAATGGGGCGTGCCACGCCGGTTTCAGTGTTTCCGCCGCTGTTATCTTCATAATCAAAAGCACCCCAGGCATTGCCTGCAAGGAATTTGATATCCTTGCCGCCAATCAAAGTAGTTGTTATCTGCCATTGGTTATTGCCAATGTAGGTCATTTGGGGGCTGTTGCCGGGATCCCATGCAGGAACTCCCTGGATGCCATCGCCAACAATACGCATTTCACTGGCAGCGCTCATAAAATATTTAACATTGTCCCTGTCCCTGCCGTCCCATATAACCCTGTTGCGGCCTGCAGTTGTAATATTAGGAAAGTTATCAGCATTTGTTACCAATGAACTTCCGTCTCCCCCCGAAGAACCGTAACTTCTTGTTTCATTTGCGGCATTGCTTCCATTATTCCATTCATTGTTATCAATAAGCTTCCAGCCTCCCGGTGTAAAATCTGTAACGCCTACAAATAAGTTGGTACCACTATTTCCCAAAGCGTAATTAGGAAATACTCCCGGAGGGTTCCAGCCGGCACCTGTGGCATCACCTACAAAACCCATTCTTCCATCCCTGATGTCATACTTCATATTGGCCAAATCTATTGTTATGCGATAAAATCCTGATGTTGGAACTGTAAGATTGGCCCCCCCTGGCACAAGGTCGCCACCAGAACCTCCATAGTTTATATCCCAGGACCTGCCTTGAGTAAATTTAAATTCCTGGCCTGCCGGGATATAAATGTATATGTAATACATGTTGTTTAATACTGCTGAACGCTGGTCTCTTATCAATTCAGGAGCTGTGGGAGGATCCCAGTCATTACCATTTCCGGTGCCTGACTGATAACCGCCGGGCATATAAAAACGCCTGATGGGGAAATAAGTATTAACCGATAATAAAAATACATTTGAATAAACAATATCACCGGCTGCGGTAGTAGCTTTTATCCTGAATTCGAGCTGGCCGGCTGTGCCGCCGGCAATGCCTGCATTAATGGCTGCCTGGTTCAAATCTCCCTGGATAACCGATCTTGATAAAACAGTTGCAGGGCTGAGTGGCAATTCTAAAGGCACGGCAAAATTCTTTCCTGCCGAATCATATTCTAAAGCATAAGTAGTGCCGCCGGTGTAGCCGGGAAACGATGCGGTCCAGGAAAAATTAATAGCATTATCGGCAGCATGATCCAATGCAAGCGTGGCAGATGAAACAGATCCGCTTAATACAGATGGCTCTGCAAAGGGCGCAGCAGACAGTGAAACCGTATTAGACATGTATCTCTCATTATTGTTGGCATAAGAAGATATAAGCCTTATAGTAAGGTTTTTGGCTACCCCTACCCTTGCACCGTAATTAAGCAAAATGGTATTCAATGCCTCACCTGTTAATGAAGTAGTTAAAACGCCGTTCACCGTTACAGATGCAGGAAGAGTGAAACTGCCGCCCACGGTATCTATTTCAAGTACATACTTGGTGGTAGTGTGGTCATTGGCATATTCAGGATCTGTCCAGGTAAAAGCAACTATTGAATCTGCGGCAGTAGCAAGCGTTGGAGTTACTGAATTGGCAGATATTGCCAGTACAGGAGACTTTCCTAACTCGTATACCGGCAATGGATCTGATTTATGAAGATTATCTATTTTGCTGCAGGAAACAAGCAGGCTAGCCATCACCGCAACAAAGGATAGTATTTTTGAAAACTTTTTCATTGGTGAAATTATTTTAAGCTTGAATATTATAATTAAGGTTGTACTTCTACCTTATATTTACCGGTTATGAAATTAACAGTAATCTTATACTTGCCTGCTGATGCAGGGCCATTCCATCCTGGATCTGAATTTCGCTTTTCAAAATCGCCTTCACTAAAGGGCACAACATCAGTAGGTTTTGGACGATATTGTGTATCCCAATTACCTTGTTGCTGGATTAATTTAAAAGTTCCCCCCCCAACGAAATTTACCGTCAATTCATAGAGCGTTTCTGAAACCTTCGTAAACTGTTGCGTTGTATTATAAGGTGCAACCATCGGATTATCCCATCCCGAAGCAAAAGCATTGCCTATCGCCCATAAAGTACCGTCATCAGGAACAGGTACAGCTACATCTAAATAGGGTGTAATTTTAATTGTAATAACATCAGAATAGATATCTGTTGCTGTTCCATTTACCAGAGTTGCTTTTATCCTGAATTGAATATCATGCTGCATGTCTGCTTTTAGCTCCATTTTATTAAAAATTGCATTAAACTCCTTTACAGAGGGTGCATAGCGCAGGTCATTTGCAATAGCCACTTCATGTTTTTTAGGATTAGTAAAATTAGCCCCAACCGTATCTACCTGGAGTAGATAGGTTACGCTTTGAGAGCTTACCCCTGTATTAAATTTATAATCAGGATTTGTCCAGTTAAAAATAATAGCAAGGCGGTTAGCGGCATTGGTGCTATCCAATATCATGTCCTCTGTGCTGGATGCAGTTAAAACTGGAGCCGTTCCCCCCTGGAAGAACACTTTATTTTCTTCCTTTTTACATGAAAAAAGAAAAATAAATAAGCAGAGAAATATGCTTACTGGCAAGCGGTTAAGTATGATTTTCATAATTCCTTTTTTGCTTTTTAATTAATTAATAACCTGTGTTTTGGCTAAGATTGGGGTTGGCGATCCTGGCGCTTGCAGGAATTGGAAACACATTATATTTATCATCTTTACCTGTTCCGCCGGCAAGCCCTCCCTTCCATTCCCATAAATAGGTTCCGGTTGTTAACAGGCCATAACGTATCAGATCTGTACGCCTGTGGCCTTCCCAGTATAATTCCCTGCCCCTTTCATCCAAAATGTCCTGCAGGCTTATTGAAGACAGTTCTGAAGCGCCGGCCCTCCTGCGAATTTTATTAACGTAGTCCAATGCCGTTGAAAGGCTTCCCCCTTCGCCATTCCTCAAAACTGCTTCAGCATAAATAAGGTAGATTTCTGCCAAACGGAAAACAGGAAAATCAATATCAGCGTATGTATAATTTGTTACGTCATGTATTGGCTGGTTATCAGATCTCACATTTTTCCATTTGTTTACATGAAGGCCGCTCCCGGAAGTTTGATCGAACCAGGCTTCATTCACACTGAGCGGATCAACAGATATATTTATATCGGAAGGAGATGGTGTATATTTTGATGTTGTAAACATTGCTCTTTTGTCTGTTCCGCCAGAAAGATCGCTAAACAGGTTAGCGAAAGTTTTAGTA
This sequence comes from Bacteroidota bacterium, assembly GCA_048498115.1. GTDB lineage: Bacteria > Bacteroidota > Bacteroidia > Chitinophagales > Chitinophagaceae > Ferruginibacter. Next base: position 89,172 of record JBEHYP010000002.1, read on the forward strand.
GCAACATAGCCTTTCCACCCTGCGCTGCCGGAGCCGGCAAAATAATCAGTCGGCTTGTCGGCACCACTTGAGGCATTTACTAAAAACGAAGTATTGCCATACGACTTTGTATTTAACCCATCACAATTGATCGCCCAGATTATTTCATTGGTAAGCCTGTCATTATCTGCCATAAATAATTGCTCATAAGCGCTGTACCCGTTCACTGCTGATTCATTTAAGGAGTAGTTGGGAATTACTTTGGAAGCATAAGTAATAGCTTCAGTATATTTTTTCTCACCCGTGTACACTTCAGCATTTAAATATATACGGGCCAGCAGGGCCTGGGCGGCTCCTTTTCCTACACGGCCATATTCAACAGGCATTGCCGGCAGATCGTTTTCAACGGCTGTCAATTCACTTTCAATATAAGCAAACAGATCTTTTCTGCTTATTTCTGCCGGCAGATTAGCCCCCACAAGATCAGCTTCGGTAATAAAAGTAGATTTCCCAAATAAGTCCATTATTACCCAATAATCAAAGGCCCTTAAAAAACGAACTTCGGCACGGGAAACAGCTATGTCATCGGCGGCAGCGCCTGTAATACCACGGGAAGCAATATTTTCCGGCGTTGACTGGCGGAGGTATTCATTAATTAAAGTAATGGTCCAGAGAGGCCTTGCATAAGTGCCTTTTAAAAAAGGATCATCGCTGGTCCAATTAAAATTATGCAGGCCTTTAATAGTCTGGTCATTCCAGTAACATATCGCTTCATCTGTAGGGAGCTCTTCATTATTAAAGAAAGACCTGATGAAAGCTATTTGAGAACCCTGGTCCAGCCCGGTAATATCAGCGCCGGTAGCATCGTCAGGCCCCTTGTTGCCACTAACAGAAAAAGAACCATAAATTTTAGCCAGCACCTGCCTGTATCCCTCCGGGGTGGCGTATGCTTTTTCCGTAGTAAAATCGTTCTGGGGAAAAAGGTCTAATTTTTTTGCGCAGGATGCAAATAACAACACAATGAAAAAAGCACTGCCTGTTATTTTTAAAAAACTATGTTTCATATAAAAAGTTTATTCGTGTTAATTTAAAAATCAAGGTTTACACCAATAGAATATACTCTTGGCCTTGGATAAATATTGTTATCAATACCTGCATCATCTGAAACCTCGGGATCAAGGCCGGTATATTTTGTAATGGTAGCTACATTTTGTACACTGGCTGATATCCTGAGCACGGCAGTGTTACGCATAATTTTTCCGAAATTGTAGCCAATGTTAATGTTATCCAGCCGCAAAAAAGATGCATTCTCTATATAATAATCAGAAAGATATTGCTGGTTTTTAAACCCGGTCTTTAAATAATTTGCAGATCCGTTCGAGATAAGCTGGGATCCATTTAAAATGTTGTTGAAAACTCCTGTACGGGAAGCGAAATTATTATACAGGTAATTGCCAATTGTGCCGTGCGCAGCAAAGCCCAGGTACCATTTTTTATAATTCAATTGTGTGTTGATACCAAACAAAATATCCGGTGCTACTTTTTTATAAAGATAGCGGTCATCGTCAGTAATCTGTCCATCCCTGTTGATGTCTTCATAAAGGCCTTCAATAGGTTTGCCGGTTGCCTCATCGTATACCTGCTTGTACACAAAGAATGTATACGGGGCATAGCCGACTACATGTTTTTCAATATTATTGCCCGTACCTCCCTGGATGCCTCCCACCGCAATGCCTTTAAAAGCAGGGTCCTGAACCTTAAGCAGGTTGGTTACTTTTGTATTATTATAGGTTACATTAAACCCAAAATCCCAGGAAATATCTTTTTTCCTTACAGGCACTGTATTTAAGGTAAACTCTATCCCTTTATTTTCCAGATTACCAACATTTGTTCTTAGCTCAATATTATAATTTTGCCCGGGCCCCACCGGAATGGTGCTTAACAAGTCCTTGGTTTTTTTCCTGTACACATCAATACTGCCGGAAATCCTGTTATTGAAAAAGCCGAAATCAAGGCCAATATTTGAAGTTGTAGTGGTTTCCCATTTAAGACTTGGATCAACTGCAGGAGGCCAGTAAAACCCTGTGAAAGAATTACCAAATTGATATTGTGCTGTAGAAGCACTCGTTGTATACCTCGTTATATAGTCATAATAGCCGATCCCATCCTGCTGGCCGGTTATTCCCCATCCCAGCCGCAGCTTTAATTCAGAAATTTTAGGGCTTCCTTTAAAAAAATCCTCATTTAGTTTCCATGCAAATGCCGCTGCAGGAAAATAGCCTATCCTGTTTTCCGGCGCAAATTTGGAACTTGCATCCCTTCTCAAAGAAGCTGTTAACAGGTATTTATCGGCTAACGAGTAGTTAAGCCTTCCATAATAAGACTCCAGGCGAAATTCCGGCTTATCTGTTGGGTAAGTGGGAGTAGTGCCCGGGATTGTATCATGGTTCCGTTTATACGCCCGGTAGTTAAATACATCAGTAGCAAAATCCTGGTAGCTATGCCCAACTAAAATATCAAACTTGCTTTTTATTGAAGGGAGTTCTTTGGTATAAAATAAAGAAACATCTGCTAATTGGTTATTTTTAAATTCCGCCACGTGCCCGGCATAGCCATTTGTAATGGCGCTCGCTACAGATATTGAATCGGTGAGATAATCTGCTTTGAATTCAGTATGGTCCACACCCAGGTTTGCCTGCACATGTAAATCGGGAAGGAAGTGTAATTGGTAATCTAACTGTACATTGCCCAGCATCCTGTCAGTAAATCCCTGGTTGTCTTTATATTTTAAAAGCCCAAGCGGATTGGGAGCTGTTGCATTCCCGTTGTTTCCTTTTGGGGAGATTATTCCGTTGGTAGTTTGCAGCCATTCAAAATATCCTCCAAATTTATTATCCGCATTAATGCTTTGTGTAGGGTCAAAAGAAGCTGCTGCACCTACTGCGCCTCCATCTGCATATATATTTTTAGTATGCATCAGCTTAAAGTTGACATTAACCGATAAATGGTTATCAAGAAATTTAGGCGACAAATTCAAATCCGCAGACATCCTGTTGAACTTGTCTGTTTTTACAATTCCTTCCTGTGATAAATAGCCAAGTGAAACCCTGAAAGGCAATACATCTGCCAGGGCGCCACTAAGGCTTATATTATTATCCCATCCATTGGCTTTTTGATAAATTTGTTTTTGCCAGTCAGTATTTGAATTGCCCAGTAAATCTATATACGCTTCATTTCCTGATTCAGTAACAATTTTGGTAATGTCGGCAGCAGATAATACATCTGCCGTTTTTGTCACTTCACCTACAGTTGCCTGCGAATTGAAATTAACCCTCAGCTTGCCTTTTGAGCCCTTCTTGGTGCTGATTATGAGTACCCCATTACTTGCCCTTGAACCATATAATGCCGTAGCTGAGGCATCTTTCAGCACGCTCATTGATTCTATATCATTGGGATTAATGGTGTTGAGGATATTCTTATTATCTCTAATGCCATTCCCTTCCACCGGAACGCCGTCAATAACTATCAACGGGTCATTGCTGGAGTTTAAGGAAGCACCGCCACGAATACGAAGGCGGCTGCCGCCACCCGGAGAGCCCCCGCCGGAAGTAATTTGCAACCCGGCTACTTTGCCCTGCAACAGTTGTTCGGGAGAGTTATTATTACCTTTCTGAAAATCTTTGGCAGAAATCTGTGTAACAGCGCCTGTTAAATCCCCTTTCTTTCTGGTACCGTAAGCCACAACCACCACATCGGTCAACTGCTGGCTGCTTTCTACAAGACTCACGTTCACTGCTGCGCCACCTATTGCAACGCTCTGGCTGCTGTAGCCTACAGAAGTAAACACCAATGTTTTTGCATTAGCCGGCACGGTAATTTTAAAAGTACCATCGCTGCCGGTTTGTGTAGAAGTTTTAGTGCCCTGCACCGTAACAGTGGTACCTGCCAGCGGGTTCCCGTTTTTAGATTCTGTTACCCTGCCGGTAATAACAGTCTGCGCCATGGCTGCTATAGAAAACAGCGTTGCTGCAATAGTCAACGCAATAGATGCCGGCAGTTTTTTAAGGACTGTGTACATACTTTTTTTCATCTGCATTAATTAAATGTTTGCATGGTGCAGAAATACCAACAGAAGAGAAATGGGAGTGATAACATGCACGGCAGCGGAGAAGCGCCGTAAAGTCGTCATAAGCAAGCATTTCGTTAGTATCAGTATTTCACAGCAACCATAATTTTTAAAATGTGGCTGTTATGATAATGTGTAAATCTTACACAATATTAGCTATTTTTTCATACACCCAAAAGAAATTTGACCGGTATTTTTTTCTGATTCTTTAATTGTGCTGGCAAACGTGGTATAGTAATGACAAAAACCAGGCTTGTTTCGCTGCAATGCCCGTTATCCTGTTTTATCAGAAATCAATACCAATGAATTTTTTCTTCTTCTTCTCGTATTTGTCAAAATTAAACTTGTACAATTTACCCGGCCGGTGCGGCACATCCTGCTCCATTTCTTTCAGGTCAATCAAAAAGTCCATGGAGAAAAATTTCTTCCGGAAGTTACGCCTGTCCATTTTAAAATCCAGTATGGCTTCATACAGGTTTTGCAGTTCCCGGAGTGAGAATTTTTTCGGCAGCAGGTTAAAACCCAATGGATGTTCCTGCACCCTTTTTTGCAATTGCTTCAGGCAGGTATCAAATATATCCTGGTGGTCAAATGCCATGCTGCTCACGCTTTTTATATCATGCCAGTGCAGTTCGTTATCAAGTATATTCAGCCTGTGGTGCTGCACATTGATGAGTGAATAATACGCTACGGTTACCACTCTGCCGGCGGGGTGCCTGGCCACTTTGCCAAACGTGTGCACCTGCTCCAGGAATACATCGTTCAGGCCCGTCCGCTGCTTTAAAATACGGTAAGCAGCCGCATCCAGGTCTTCATCGGGCAGCACAAGATCACCCAGCAATGACCATTTGCCCAGGTACTTTTTAAGATCGCTTTTTATCAGCAGCACCTTCAGTTTGTTTTCATCAAACCCAAAAATGACACAGTCAACAGACAAGGCAATCCTGTTGGTGCTTGCCACTTCCGACTGTATTGCCTGCAGGCTTTTTATCCCTGGTGAATACTGCTTAAATTCTTGCGGGTTTTGCATACTATATTTATAATACAGAGAGGTTTAAAGGTATTTCTAATTTTTTATCCTGCATTACCGTAATGGAAGCCCCCTGCGAAATGGTCTGGCTTACATTCAATATACACTTTCCATTAGGCCTGGGGTTTACAAATATTTCAGAACCCGAAGGTAACACTGCGGGTGGCATGGTATTATAAGTCCAGTTAGCCGGGTCATTCCAGTTGCCGCTGCCGTTAAACACATATATATTGGCGGGGTGGTAAAGGTACACATGGTATTCGCCCGGCTGCAATGTAATGCTTTGGCTGGTTGATGAAACATTAAAAGCTGCATTGGTAGCGCCATTGGCCCCGGCACCCGTACCATTGCTTAAATAATTATACCAGTTACCGGTATTTTGGAAATTAATTGTTCTTGTTTGTGTGGTTACATCAAGATTGGCAATTACATTCAGCTTAAGGCCGTCAGCCGCTGTATTTGAAATCTGGTAAGTTTTAACCAGACCATTATTATCGTAAAAATTATAGTTAAAGCTGGTGCTGTTAAAAAGATCAGGATTAGAAACCCGCAGGCTTATCAAAGAAGCAAAAGCATTGTACAAGCCTTTCCTGCGCTGGTCAGCAAATTTTTCCCATTGCGGTGGCTTGTTATCTACCTTGCAATGATCAAGATCATAAGTACCGTTGCCGCAAAGGGCTATTGACTGGTCGTATCCCCGCTCACCAAACTGCCATATCATTTTTGGGCCGGGCGTGGTAATAAATACAGAAGCTGCTGCTGCCAATCTTTTTAATGCCGTAGTAGTATCTTTTACATTATATCCGCCTGAGGCATTTCCATAGGTAACACATTTATACATTACCCTTTCTTCATCGTGGCTTTCCATATAGCCTACTGCCGCCGCAGAAGAAAAGGCTTCCTGGCTGCTGTTGTACATTATTTTTGAAAAATCAGAATTACTGGTGTAGCCCATTGCGCTTTGGTAATACGGATCGCTGCATTTATCCCATAATAAAAAACCATGCCCTGCATAAAACTGTTCTTCCATCCGCTGCTGGCCTAAAAATTCCAAAATCATATAGGTGCCGGGATACTTAGGTACAATATAATCATAATAACGGTAAAGGTTTGAAACACGGCTGCCGTCAAAATTTTCAACGGTTGTATTATTCGAAGCTGTTTGTGTAAACCCTTTTGCCAAATCAAGGCGATAGCCGTCTACTTTATATTCGCTGATCCAGTAATCGAGCGCCCGCTTTACCCAATATTGAGTAGCAGCAGATGTATGGTTTAAATCTTCAAATACACCATAAGGATGCGGCGCTGTGGGATTAAGCCAGGGATTATTGGCCGCCGGCCTGCTGTTAGCTGCATCCCAATACAATCTTCCTTCAGGAGCATAATAAGAATCAAGATGGTTGTATACCACATCCAGGATAACCGCTATGCCATTCTGATGGCAGAGATCAATAAATTCTTTGAACTTATTTTTTGTGCCATAAGCCTTATCCAGCGCACAATAAAATGTAGGGTTGTAGCCCCAGCTTTCGTTGCCGCTGAATTCATTTACGGGCATCAGCTCAATAGCATTGATGCCAAGGTTTTTCAGGTAATTGATAGTATCAATCAGCATCTGGTAATTTTTTGCTGCACCAAAATCACGTACCAGCAATTCATAAATTACCAGGTTGCGTTTATCCGGTTTTGTAAAATTGGTTACCTGCCAGTTATAAGGCTGCTGGCAGGTTTGGAATGTGCCTACATAAGCGTTTACACCTGCCGATACATTAGGGTCAACTGGGTATCGCTTCAGGTTGGGGTAAGTGGCCGCCGGGATATACTGGTCATTCCATGGGTCCAGTACTTTTTCTGAGTAAGGGTCGGCAATATAAATGCTGTTATCAACAAGGTATTGAAAGCTGTATTCGTACCCGGGAGTAAGCCCATGCAAAGTGAGCCAGTAATAATTGCCATCTGCTGTTTTGTTCATCTGGTAATTTGACTGGGCCTGCCATGCGCCGGGTGAAAAATCTCCCACAACCACTACATTTTGCTTGTTAGGGGCATACAATACCAATGTCACAGAATCGCAGCCCGGCCAGTAATTAATTCCTTCCTGCACACCGGCAGGCAAAGGTAAAATGGTATTTACCGGGGGGATATAAAACTGTATAGTGTCCCGGTAAGTATTGCCGCCTGCAGTAAGCTCCGCAATAAAACGCTGCGTGCCCGCCTCCGTAACAGTGCCGCTGCCGGAAATGGTATTGGCACCGGTAACAGGCCCTGCTATCTGGGCGCCGTTAAAGTATAATTTTAAACTCCCGGCAGTGGTGGAAGCTGTAGCCGTAACGGCAACAGACTGGTTAATTGTAGCCGTAATATTTTCGTTTGGCATATAATAAGACGGTACAATAGCCGGCTGTGTAAAAACAACGCTGTTGCTGCCTGCGGGGTAAATTGGCACGTACATATCAATTCCGTCTGCATTCTTCTGTGCCCTTGTACCGGCCGTGTCCCTGAATAATAATGCCACTTTTAAAATAGTTTCGCCTGCAGGCACACCGCCTGCGGCAGAATTGAAATACGCCCTCGGGTTGGTAATGGTAAATGACCATTTATTATTACCCAATGCAGTAGCCCTGGGCGCCGTAGCGCTGCCCCAGGTGGTAGGCACATATTTCCAGTCGTTGGGTGCCGTACTGGCACTGGTAATTACACCGAGGTGCATAAACACCGCACCGGTATAATTCAGCAGCCCCTGATTGCCCTTAGTGGCATCTACCGTAACGGTAATGGTAGAATTATCATTGGGAAATTGAGGAGTCCATGTTAATAGCTGTGCGTTGGTAACAGATGCGAAAAGCAAAGCAATACCCATTACGAGGAGACGTTTCTTCATGTGTACAAGCAATTTTAATGTGTAAAATAAACACATTATGTTGGAACGGCAAAAAAAATACCACGCCTGCACCGACAGGCATTATTTTTATCTTTGACCCCGAAGCAGCAATATGTACAATTCACAACAAACAAAAGAATTTCAAAGCAATACCAGCCAATGGCTTTCCCACAAATCCATTGAAATAGCGGCAGATAATATTAACCGCCTGAGGGACATATTGCGCTTTCATGAATACCGGTATTATATCCTGAACGAGCCCCTTATCAGCGATGCAGAATATGATACATTGTACAAGCTGCTTGAAAAAGCAGAAAAAGAAAACCCGGCGCTTATTACGGCAGATTCTCCTACGCAAAGGGTAGGCAGCGGCCTCGTAAAGGATTTCCCTAAAGTGGAGCACCTGGTGCCAATGCTCTCACTGGAAAACAGCTACAATACAGACGACCTGCTGGACTGGGACAGGAAGGCAAGGGAACTGTCGCAATCACCAACCGTGGAGTATTGCGTCGAGCCAAAGTTCGATGGCGCCAGCATTTCACTGATCTATGAAAATGATTTGCTCACAAGGTCTGCCACCAGGGGCGATGGTGTTATCGGCGATGAGATAACCATCAATACCAAGAAAATAAAATCAGTGCCGTTGTCTGCCCAATTCAGCAGGTATGGTATCGGGCAAATTGAAATACGGGGCGAAGTGCTAATTAATAAAAACAATTTTGCAACGTACAATCAAAAGCTGATGGAGGAAGGATTACCGCCACTGGCTAACCCAAGAAATGCAGCCGCAGGCACTTTACGGATAAAAGACAGCACGGAAGTAGGCAAAAGAAACCTTGAAGCATTTTTATACCATGTAAGCTATTTTACTGCCACCGGAAACAAAGCGCCGGAAACACACAGCGGCATGCTGCAAATGCTGTGGGAGCTGGGTTTCAGAAGCCCGGTACATGAAATGAAAGTGGTGAAGGGCATTGATAAAGTGCTTGAATACATACAGGCATACGAAGCCAAAAGAGATGAGCTGCCTTATGAAATAGACGGCATGGTAATAAAGGTAAACAACCTGCAGGTGCAGGAGCAACTGGGCATGACGAGCCACCACCCCCGCTGGGCCATTGCATACAAATTCAAAGCAAGGCAGGCTACCAGCAAATTAATGGACGTGGAATTCCAGGTAGGAAGGACTGGTGCCGTGACCCCGGTAGCAAAGATAGAACCCGTGCAGGTAGGCGGGGTAACGGTAACGAGTATCTCCATTCACAACGAAGAGTATATCAAAGAAAAAAACCTGCTGCTGGGCGACAGTATTTTAATAGAGCGCAGCGGCGATGTGATACCGCAGATAGTAAAATCATTTCCCGAATTAAGGAAGGGCAATGAAAAAGCCATACAGTTCCCGGTTGATTGCCCTGTATGCCATCATAAATTATTCAAGCCGGAAGAAGAAGCGGTTTGGCGCTGCGTCAATATCAATTGCGAAGCACAGGTAGTGGAACGCATCATCCATTTTGTAAGCAAGGATGCCATGGATATTAAAAGCTTTGGTGATGCCAACGTAAGAAAGTTTTATGCAGACGGGTTACTAAAAGATGTGCCGGGCATTTATCAGCTGGACTATAGTGCAATTGGGAAAAGGGAAGGGTTCGGCAAAAAATCTGTTGACAACCTTACAGTTGCCATTGAAGCTTCCAAGCAGCAACCCCTGCACCGGCTTATCTATGCACTGGGCATCCGCTACGTAGGCGAAACTACTGCCAAAATTTTGGCGAATGCGGTACACCATGTGCTGGATTTTAAAGACTACAGCATTGAACAATTGCAGCAACTGGAAGATGTGGGCATAAAAGTAGCCGGCAGCATTTACCGTTTTTTTCACGATGAAGCCAATATCAAAATGCTGGAAAAGCTGGAAGCGCTGGGTGTTTCGCTTGTTAACCAAAAAAAGCAGGCAGGCGGCACCGATAGCCTTGCGGGGCAAACATTCCTCTTTACCGGCACACTTAATAAACTGAAAAGAAGCGAAGCCGAAGAGCTGGTGGAAAACAATGGCGGTGCCATTTTGAGCGGCGTGAGCAGCAAATTGAATTATCTTGTGGTGGGGGAAGATGCCGGCAGCAAACTGGAAAAAGCAAAAAAGATCGCCTCGATAAAAATCATCAGTGAAGAAGATTTTATAAAAATGTTGCCCGTTTAGTAAAAATAATTTTTATATTTATAGCCGGTGCCTCTGAAGACTTTTAACAACGTTGCTTTTTTTACCACATCAGAAATAAAAATCAGTTTGTATGATAACCAAAATTGCAGGCGAAGTTTGGAAGCCATTAAAGATCAGCGGCCATAAAAATGTGCGCAGAAAATATGCAGTATCATCGCAGGGCAGGGCAGCCAGCTATACTGAAGATGTGAACAGGGACGGCAAGATACTGAAAGGCTCTTTAACCTCCGGCTACCGCACACTCAACCTTCATCTTGACGGCAGTAACGGAACCATTTACCTGCACAGGGAAATTGCAAAATTATTTTGCAAAAAACTTTCTCCAAAATATAAATATGTGATCCACATCAATCATAAGAAAGAAGACAACAAACAATCTAATTTAAAATGGGCAACACTGGAAGAAATGAGCAGCCACCAGCAAAAAAGCCCGCAAAAAGTAGCTTATAAAAAAGAGCAGGCGGCTAAAACAGTAGGCTTAAAGCTGAATGCTTCCAAAGTAAAGATTATTAAAGACGCAATCAAAAATCCCAGGAGAAAACTTACTTACAGGCAGCTGGCCGAAAAATACAATGTAAGCGAAATGACATTATACCGGATCAGGAGCGGCGAAAACTGGGGGCACATAAAATAAGAATTGTAATAACAAATAACGAACGGGGAACTGTACAGCAGTTCCTTTTTTATTAAATTGCCGTTCCAAAAAATATTTGTATGCTTCAGCCTTCCACACTCACGTTTTTAAAAAACCTTAAGAAAAATAATAACAAACCCTGGTTTGATGCCAACAGGAAAAAGTATGAGGAAGCCAAATCGGATTTTATTTCATTTATAAATGCTGTGATACCTGTTATTGCAAAGTTTGATGCCGGTGTGGGGGCCTTAAATGCAAAAGATTGTATTTTCCGGATTAACAGGGACATCCGTTTCAGTAAAGACAAAAGCCCTTACAAAACCAATATGGGGGCTTATATCAATCCGGGAGGAAAAAAAATTAATACTCCCGGCTATTATTTTCATTGCGAACCGGGACAAAGCTTTGCGGCAGGCGGGCTGTACATACCGGAGCCGGCCGTGCTTGCCAAAGTGCGGCAGGAGATTGATTACAGCTTTGATGACTGGAAAAAAATCATAAATGGCAAAGCTTTCAAAAAGTACTTTCCCAAAGTGGACGGCATTGAAGTATTGAGCAGGCCGCCGAAAGGCTATACGGATGATAACCCTGCTATCGGGTTCCTGAAAATGAAAAGTTTTATCGTAAGCAGGCCCTTAACCGATAAACAGCTTACAGATAAAATTTTACTCAAAGAAGTTTCTAAAACGTTTGAAGCAATGAAGCCCATGATTGATTTTTTAAACCATGGCATGCAGTAACCATCGCTAATATTTGGGGCAGCCCAGCCTGTCACCGGCAGCTCCTCCATCACCCCCAAACCTGTACACCAACCCCAGTGTTTGGGTATGGTAAAAGTCTTTTTGATTAGGATCTGCCCCCTTGCTGAACCCATCTATATAATCACTGAAAGTATAACGGAAAGCCAGCTCATAATTAAGCGACCACCTGGGGCTTACATAAAAAGCCAGTCCCACGCCTGCAGGCAACACCAATAAAGAACGGGGAGGCACAACAGCGGTATCTGTTTTTAGCCCAATTGATGTTTTGGTATTGAATGGAAAAACGGTTGTGTCCAGCCTGCTGAAATCTCTTTGTATATCCATAAAACTTATCCCTGCACCGGCAAATAAATAAGGTGAAAGCCGCTGCCTGAGCTCATTACTGTTGTTACCAAAAATATTCCACAGCAGCTGGCCTGATATTTCGGTTACCGGTGTTGAAAAATTGAGGTTGCGGCTTTGCCTCCATGAAGGATCGCTATACCTGGCATCATCACCTTTCAGCTTTCCCAACACAGCATTGGCACGTATGGCAAATGAAGGGGTTAAAATTTTTGCCACATTTACACCAAAGGTAAACTGCGCTGTTTTGTAAGAGCCCGGGGAAGAAGGCGTAAGGTCGCCCTGGTAAACCATAGCGCCTGCATTAGCGCCCACCATCCACTTATACGATTGGGCTTTTGCCAATATTACAGCGGCAGAAAAAAGCGGTACAAGAACAATAGCTTTTGATAACCTGCACATAAAAAACATTTTAATGAATTAAAATTGTTGCGCAGCAGCATGGTATTGTAATTATTGCCCGGTAAAATGTTTCAGAAGGAGTAAAAAATCAATCCAAGGGGAATATAATAGAGTGCTTTGTTCCGGCAAAATAAGACACCTGTTCTTAAAGAAAAGATAAAAACAAATATCCCGCCAAATAAACAAAATGGCCAGGGATAAATATCCCCGGCCTTGCTTACCTCTGAAACCACAAGAAAAAAAGTTTAGATATATCTATAGTTATACCAGTATATTCAATAAAAATACCTGCTTACTAATAAAGCTCAGATTAATCAAATGGAAGATTGGACCGAGGGCCGTGAAGGTTTTCAAATAAAAGGAAAAAGATCTTAAGCAGGCAGTAAAATTATAATATTTCGCCGAAAAAATTATTTTTTGGTGATTATTTTTTTACAACGGGAAGTTTCTCCCGGGCCGGGGAATAAATTTTCTCTTTTCCCCGGCTGTACTGCCACTTGGGAACGGTTCTTTATCCCTCATGCCAAACAGGTTCCATGCGCCGTGCAGCTTGCCACCAAGGCTGTTTTGCAGCGCCCGCAGGCTCATGGCAAAGCCACTCTCAGTATACTTCCATACCGGGGAAATGGTCTCCGCCGCATTAACTGCCTGTAATAGCATAGAGGGCTTTTTACAGCAGTAAAACTACAAATTATGCTATTCCCCGGCACTCTGTTCAGGAAGAAAAATATGCCGGCAACGCCTGAAAAAACTAATAAGTGTTAGTTTTGCAAAAAGCTCAGGAATGGCTAAAATTCAAACCAGCAGGAACGGTTCCAAAAAAGATGCAATCATAAAAAAAGCGGCTTCCCTGTTCAAATCCAAAAGCTATACTGCCGCCTCAATGAGGGAGCTGGCAGAGATAGTGGGTGTGGAAGCCCCCAGCCTTTATAACCACATCGGCAGCAAAAGTGAATTGCTGCAGGACATCTGTTTCAAAACAGGCAGCTATTTTATAGAGCAGATTGAAAAAATAGGCGCTGCCAGCAACAGCACGGTGGAGAAGATTGAAGCCGTTATCCGTTTTCATATACGAGCCATGGCAGAAAATTTTGATGAAGTGTATGTGGCCAACCACGAATGGAAGCATTTGCCCGAGCCTTACCTGACCGATTTTGTTACCATGCGCCGCCATTATGAAAGAAGCCTGGTGAGTTTTATTGAAACGGCCATTGCAAAAAATGAAATAAAACCGGTGAACCCGTACGTGGCCATGCTTACCATTCTCTCTGCTGTTCGTGGCATTGAGTTTTGGCAACGCAGCAAAAAAAATGTGCCGCTGCAGGTGCTGGAAAATGACATGGTGGAACAACTGTTAAACGGCATTGTAAAATAACTATATGGCAATCCATTTTCATCGCCTTACTATAAAAAAACTCAGCCGGCCAACGGCCGATTGCGTGGCGCTTAGCTTTGAGGTGCCGGCAGCATTGAAAAAAGATTTTGCTTTTGAACAGGGGCAAAACGTAACGCTTAAAGCCAGCATTAACGGCGAAGAGTTAAGGCGTTCTTATTCTATCTGCACAGCACCGTACGAAAATGAGCTGACCGTTGCCGTTAAAAAAACCGCAGGCGGCAAATTCAGCACTTATGCCAATGAAGTACTGAAAGAAGGCGATATACTGGAAGTGCTGCCGCCAACAGGAAAATTCAATACGGTGCTGCATGCTGCCAGCAAAAAAAATTACCTGGCATTTGCGGCAGGCAGCGGCATTACACCTGTTATTTCCATTATCAAAGCCGCTTTGCAGGCAGAGCCGCAGAGCAGTTTTACCCTGGTGTACTGTAACAGGGACAGGGCTTCCATCATTTTTTTTGAAGAGCTGGAAGGATTAAAAAATATTTACCTGCAACGCTTCAATTTTATCAACCTGCTTACAAGGGAAAGAACAGAGCCGGATATTTTTTTCGGCAGGATAACTGATGAAAAATTGCAGCAATTGCAAAAACTGGTTGATTACAATCAACAGGATGAAATTTTTATCTGTGGCCCCGAAACAATGATCTTTTGCGTAAAAGACTTTTTAGAAGCCAAAAGCATTGATAAAAAGAAAATTCATTTTGAGCTGTTTACCACGCCGGGAATAAAGAATGAAAACAAAGCAGCGGAGGAAGCACCGGCTGAAAAAATTAAAAGCCTTGTGCAGATACAACTGGATGGAAGAATCTTTGAATTTCCTATGAAAGCAGGCAACAGCAGCATTTTAGATGCCGCCCTGCAGCAGGGCGCCGACCTGCCTTTTGCCTGTAAAGGCGGCGTGTGCTGCACCTGCAAGGCAAGGTTGTTATCCGGGAAAGTAAATATGGATGTGCACTGGGGACTGGAAGAAGAAGAGATACAGCAGGGATTTATTTTAACCTGCCAAAGCCACCCGGTGACAGAGAAAGTGGTAATTGATTTTGATGTAAAGTAAGCAAGCTCCTTATGGTTTACTTCGTTAACCCTGCTATCACTTTTTGCAAATCGCTGATAACAGTTCTCAGGGTTTCAATTTCTGCGTCTTTGGAAGCAACCATTTTTTCAACAAACTCCCGTTGAAAAGTATAAAAATGTTCTATATGCTCAACGCCTTGCGCCCCGTGATTGGGCTGGAGATTTATAATACTTGGTTGCTGGCTTAAAATATCCACAGGAGATACTCCTAATTCTTTCGCTATCTTCTCTAATACTTCTGCTGAAAGTTTCGATTGATTCAATTCTATTTTGGAATAGGAATTTTGTGCGATGCCAATCTTATCTGCCATATACTCTTGTGAAAAACCACGTATCTCCCGGATAAGCCTGATTTTTTCTCCGTACATAAAAATGTTTTTTTAAAGGTGTCACAAAACAGGATAAAATATCCTCAAAAGTAGTAGGTTATTTCATTTTATTTATAAAATTTTACACTCATAATTAAAAAGTCTTTTTACCTTGTTCATTACTCCAATAAAACAAACAACACATGAAACAACATTCCGTACGCCATTTTACCTTTCGCTTTACTGTCATTCTTTTATTGCTTGCCGCAGCATTCTATTCCTGCAG
>JBEHYP010000003.1:0-88224 GCA_048498115.1 Bacteroidota bacterium
GCTGCGCAAGCGGCGAGGAGCGCGATGGCTAGCGGGACTGTGTTTCGATTAGCTCTCCCGGCGCGAGAGTTTTGGCGGCGCAGTGCGCTGGCGCGCAGCGCAAGGACGCCTCCGTGGCTCCCGCCGTTGATCCGGCTGCCGCCGTTCGCCGTCTGCACCTGCTTGCCGAGGCGTGGGCCGGCGGCGCGGGCGTTCACCGACAGGCGGCGGGTGATGCCGTAGTCGTCGGCGCTCGTGGCCGTCTCGGCGATCAGCTCGACGGCCTTGACGTTCTGTTTGCCGTCAGCACCGCCTGCAACTTTTGCCCCGCCGCCAAAAGAACCGATCAGCACATTTAATAAAGAACGGTTCATGGCTTTACACATCAATATGGTAAGCAGCGTACCTGCAGCGCCCACCAAAATACCACCGGTAAGCATGGCTTTGTTATCGTACAAAAATCCGCCGCAGGCTGCCGCTACGCCGGTGAAGGAGTTCAATAAAGAAATTACAACGGGCATATCGGCGCCGCCGATAGGAAGAACGAAGAAGACACCGTAAAGAAGCGCCAATACCAAAACGGAAGTAAAAATGATACCAGTATTTTTGTACGGCATCCACCCTGCTAAATAAATCGCCAGGGCAAAAACGATCAATAACAAAACAATATTGAAAATATGCTGCCCTTTAAATGAGAAATCCCTGATCTTTCCATTTAATTTTCCCCAGGCAATAACACTTCCTGCAAAAGAAACCGAGCCGATAATAAGGCCAAGAAGAATAATTGAAATATGACCAGTAGCTCCTGATGGATAAAAAAAGGCATTAAAGCCGGGCATTTTTGCAAGTGCCAAATGATTAAACTCCACAATCGAGATCAGCATGGCACAAGCGCCGCCCATGCCATTAAATAAGCTCACCATTTCCGGCATGGCGGTCATTTTTACTTTTTTTGCTGCCAGTGTACCTACCACAGCACCTATCAATAGCCCGGAAAATATCCAGCCATAGTTGCCAAGCCTTTGCCCATTATCTTCATACAAAAAAATAGTGCCGATGATAGCTATTGCCATCCCTGCAGCGGCCACCAGGTTTCCCTTTCTTGCAGAAGCAGGATTAGAAAGCATTTTGAGGCCCAGTATAAAAGTTACCGAAGCAATGAGATAGCAAAGAGTAAGAATGTTTATTGCCATTGTAAATAATTCGTGTAATTCGTTTTAATCTGTGTAATCCGTAACAATCTGAGTAATCAAAAATTATTTTTTCTTCTTAAACATTTCCAGCATCCTGTCCGTCACTACAAATCCCCCTACCACATTTAATGTTCCCAATATCACAGCTAAAAAACCCAGTACCAACGCCAAATAATTATCCGCCTCCGCCTTTCCCATCACAATGATAGCCCCGATAATCACCACACCGTGTATGGCATTGGCGCCGCTCATCAAAGGCGTATGCAGCACACTCGGCACACGGCCTATCACTTCAATACCAACAAACACCATCAGTATTACGATGTAAATAATTTGCTGGTTTGCATGTACCCATTCTAACATTGGAAATGATTTTTATTTTACAATAATGCTTTTACCCTTTCATTAATAATTTCACCATTATGCACCACGCAAGTACCTTTCACCAGGTCATCTTCAAAATTCAAATTGAGCTTTCCTTCCTTATCAATTACTAACTGCAAAAAGTTAAGGATGTTTTTCCCATACAGCTTACTGGCATCACTTGGCATGGCAGCAGCTAAATAAGAATTGCCAACAATTGATACACCGTTATGTGATACCGTTGTATTGTTTTGCGTCAATGCTGTATTGCCCCCGGTGGCAGCAGCCAGATCAATAATGATGGAGCCGCTTTTCATTGAGTTTATCATTTCTGCTGTAATCAATACCGGCGCCTTTTTACCGGGAATTTGCGCAGTGGTAATTATAATGTCAGATTTGGCAACACTCTCTGCGATCTTCATTTTTTGCTTTTGCATAAATTCTTCGCTTTGCTCCACTGCATAGCCGCCGGCCCTGCTGGCATCGGCTGCACCTTCCACCTCTATGAATTTTGCGCCAAGGCTCATCACTTCTTCTTTCACTGCAGGGCGTGTGTCAAATACTTCTACCACAGCACCTAACCTTTTTGCGGTAGCAATAGCCTGCAGGCCGGCCACACCCGCGCCCAGTATCAAAACTTTTGCAGGCGCTATACTTCCTGCCGCCGTCATGAACATGGGAAAATATTTTGGGTATAAATTAGCTGCCAGCAGCACCGCTTTATATCCTGCAATGTTTGCCTGGCTGCTTAGTACATCCATGCTTTGTGCACGGGTGGTACGGGGCAGCATATCCATGCTGAAAACTGTAAGCCCGCCGACCACCCAGTCTTTTATCAAAGCGGTATTGAACAAAGGCTGATAAACGCCCAATAAAATTTTTTGTGAAGCAAACCGGGTATCTTTTGGTTCATTGATAGACAAGATCACATCTGCGCCCGCAGCAATTTCATTTCGTCCTGCAATTTTTGCACCGGCTGCAGCATATTTATCATCGGCTGCAAAGGCGGCATCACCTGCACCTTTTTCCACTAATACTTCTACGTTCCATTTTTTTAAAGTGGCAATATGTTCCGGCAGCAATGAGGTTCTTGTTTCAGGGGCTGGTTCTTTTAAAACACCAAGTATCATAATCTATTGAATTAGGTGTAAGATAGGAAAAAATATTTCTCACAGGCAAAGCGGGTTGCAATTTTTGACTTATGGAATTAAAACCTGACAGAAAAGTGCTGCTTCTCTTTAAAATCAGGGTTGATAAAAACAAGCCCGATAAAAAACAGGTCAATGGTAAGTGTAACGGATGAATGCTGCTTTATTTCATTCCAGGCTGCTTCCATTTCCTGGCTCCAGTGGATGTCATCAAAGATAAAAATGCCGCCGGCAGTGGAAGCGCTCAGCAGCCGGATGAAATATTCTATGGTGGGTGCTTTCCGGTGGTTGCCGTCAACAAAGGCGAGATCAATCTTACTGGTTGCATCCAGAAGAGGTTGCAATGTTTTGGCAAAATCACCTTCGGTTAATTGTACATTTTTAATTTGCAGCGCTTCAAAACTTTTCCTGGCTACGGCAGCAATGGCAGCAGAACCTTCACAGGTATGAACAATTGCATCTTTATTTCCTTTGGCTAAATAACAGGTGGTAATGCCCAGAGAAGTTCCTAATTCCAAAACAGAAACGGGCTGATAATATTGTACTATCCTGTGCAGCAATTGGCCAAACTTTTTTGGCTTTAATGAAGAAGCAGCGATATGTTTAACCAACCGCCTGTTTGATTTCATAACGGCAGAGCCTGCCCCAAAATCTTCCACTTCAATTACCGTATTGTCCTGCAATAATTCTTTTCTTCTTGCTTCAATTACGCCATAACAGTCATACTGCGTCTTATCATTTAATATGCTGGTAATAAACTCAAATACAAAAGGGGAATGTACACCATGTCCTTTACCGCTGGAGGCGGTGAAATAATAGTGAAGATATTTTTTTGCTAATTGAAAGGAAGAATACAAATGAAGGAATTAAAAAATGAAAGAATAAAAGGTAGCCATTATTTTCTAACCCATTTTTGAAATGAGTAAGCATATTGATGCTTTTCATCTTTTCCAAAATCATCATTGCTCTCCAATTGCCATTCATCGTCATTCAAAGCAGGGAAAAAAATATCGCCGTCTATTTCAGCATGTACCCTGGTAAGATAAACTACATCTGCCTGCGGCAAAGCCTGTTTGTAAATTTCTCCACCGCCGATCACGAATGCCTGTTTATAATTAGCCGCTTCTGCTTTTTGCAATGCATCATTTAAAGAGCTGGCAACGGTCACGCCATCTGATTTCCATCCTGCCTGCTTCGTAATGACGATATTCATCCTGCCGGGCAAAGGCTTGTTTACAGATTCAAAAGTTTTTCGCCCCATAATCACCGGCATACCCCAGGTGGTATTTTTAAAAAACTTTAAGTCATTGGGCAAATACCAGAGCAGTTGGTTATTCTTACCAATGGCGTTGTTTTCTGCAGCAGCAACTACAAGGCTTACGATCATATTTAAAATTTACACCGCTACCGGCGCTTTAATAGCAGGGTGACATTGATAATTTAATAGCTCAAAATCTTCAAACACGAAATCAAAAATATCTTTTACTCCAGGGTTTATCTTCATCTGAGGCAATGGAAAAGGCTTTCTTGTCAATTGCAATTGTGCCTGCTCAAAATGATTACTGTACAAATGCGTGTCCCCGCCTGTCCATACAAAATCACCCAAATCCATATCACATACCTGTGCAATCATCATGGTAAACAAAGCATACGAGGCGATGTTAAAAGGCACACCCAAAAAAACATCAGCGCTGCGCTGGTACAACTGGCAGCTTAATTTTCTTCTGCCGCCTGCTGATGGTGCTGTATAAAATTGAAAGAGGCAGTGGCAGGGCATCAGTTTCATCTTTGGCAAATCGGCCACATTCCATGCGCTGATGATAATGCGCCTGCTGTCCGGGTTATTTTTTAATTGCTGCAGCACTTCCTTCAGCTGATCTATCTCCACGTTGTCTGCGCCTTCCCAGCTTCGCCATTGTTTTCCATATACAGGACCCAAATTGCCTTCTTCATCCGCCCATTCATCCCAGATAGAAACTTTATTATCGTTCAGGTATCTAATATTGGTATCGCCTTTTATAAACCAAAGCAGTTCGTAAATGATACTTTTTAAATGGCACTTCTTTGTTGTTACCAGAGGAAAGCCTTCGTTCAAATCGAAGCGCATCTGGTAACCAAATACACTTCTTGTTCCCGTGCCGGTACGGTCGCTTTTATCAGCGCCGGTATCCAAAATATGTTGTAATAAATGGAGGTATTGCTGCATGGCTGCAAATTAAAACAAAAGGCAAAAGGTAAAAGGTAAAAGTTATTAAGAAACGGTGTGTTTCGGTTTACTGTTAGCTGTTTCCTGTTGGGCATCTCCGGCTGGAAGGTTATTTTGGAAAAAGTATATTTTTACCTGCTGTAAGTTTTAATGTAAAAACACTATGGACATAATGATAAGGCCGGCAACAAAAACAGATTGCCCCCGTATGATGGAACTGGTAAAAGAGCTGGCCGAATATGAAAGAGCGCCACAGGAAGTAACCGTATCTCTTGAACATTTTGAAGAAAGCGGCTTTGGCCTCCAGCCTGTTTGGTGGGCCTATGTGGCCGAGGCCAATGGCAAAGTGGAAGGCTTTGCCTTGTATTATATCCGCTACTCCACCTGGAAAGGGCAGCGCATGTACCTGGAAGATATTTTAGTAACAGAAAAAATGCGTGGACAGGGAATGGGAAAATTATTAATGGCCAGGCTGATTGAAGTGGCAAAAGAACGGCAATACAGCGGTATCGTATGGCAGGTACTTGAGTGGAACGAACCCGGCATTAATTTCTACAATAAGTTCGGAGGCGTGAAATTTGACCCGGAATGGGTCAATTGCAGCATTGAGTTATAAAAATTATTGCCTGCAGGCAGCGAACCTTATTTTTACCGTATCAGGGTAAAGGTAATCCTGAATCATTAATAAAAATTACAGCAATGTTTTTACATCAATCTAAAAAACTCATTATTGCAGCGCTGGCCTGCCTTGTGGCAACAGTATCTGTATTTACCATTTCCTGCCAGAAAGAGTTAAGCAGCGGCAATGGCTTTACCATCACTGATACGCCGCCTGATCTCAGCAGCAAAATATCTTCCTCCGTTTCTGGCTTTGTAACCAACGAAAGCGGAGCAGCTGCAGAAGGCGCTATGGTACAGGTTGGCACTGCCACTACCACTACTGACAAGTATGGCTATTTTGAAGTGAAAGACGCACAGGTGGTAAAAGCAGCGGCAGTAGTTACCATAACAAAACCCGGTTATTTCAACAGCATTAAAACATATATTGCTGCCGAAGGCAAGAGTGCTTTCTTCAGGGTGAAGTTATTGCCTAAAACCATTGCCGGCAATTTTGATGCTGCCGCAGGCGGTACAGTTACGCTGACCAATGGGCTTGCCGTAAGCTTTCCTGCCAATGCCGTAGTAACAGCATCTAACGGCAACGCTTATACCGGGACGGTAAATGTAGCCGCACAATTTATCAATCCCACTGCCGCTGACCTGGCAAGTACAATGCCCGGCGACCTGAGAGGCCTTGACAGCCTTGGCTTTTTAAAATTGCTCAGCAGCTATGGCATGGCTGCCGTGGAGCTCACCGGCGGCACCGGCGAACTGCTGCAAATAGCGGGCGGCAAAAAAGCAACAATGACTTTTCCCATTCCTTCCGGCATTCTGTCATCAGCACCCAATACTATTCCTTTATGGTCGTTTAATGAAACAAATGGCTTGTGGAAACAGGAAGGCAATGCTGTAAAATCAGGCAGCAATTATGTTGGTGAAGTGCCGCATTTTTCTTACTGGAACTGCGATATACCATTAACGAGCTCTGTGCAGTTTACGCTAACAGTAGTTGATGCTGATGGCAACCCGGTGCCCAATGTGACGGTATCAGTAAAATATGCCGATGGAACATATACCGGTGCACATGGCATTACTGATGAAAGTGGTTTTATTAACGGCACTATCCCCGCCAATTCACAATTGACGCTGGAGATATACAGCAGCTACAATTGCAATGGCGCTGCTGTTACACAAAATATTTCCACCACTAACCAAACCCTGGCATTGGGCAATGTTGCGCTGCCTGCTGTAAGCACTACTACGGTAAGCGGCACTGTTACAGATTGCAGCAATGCGCCATTGGGATCCGGTTCTGTCATTATGATCAAAGACGGGGTGAACTATCATTTCCCCGTAAGCAATGGCACTTTCAGCTTCAGCAGCATCCTGTGCAGCAATAGTGTGACAGCATCGTTGATCGCTGTTGACAATGTTAACCTGGAAGAAGGCGACCCTGTAAGTATCACTCTTGCAAGCGGCAATGTTGCAGCAGGAGCATTACAGGCCTGCGGCACTTCCATTGAAGAATATATTAATTATACTTTTGATGGCGATTCATATTCTTTGGTACCGCCTGCAGACACTGTGTTCCAAAGCCCGGAAACAGGCAGTGTATATATTTTTGGGTATGCGGCACGCAATGGCAATAGCGGCGGACAGGCAAATGATTATGCTAATATTACCTTTACCAACACAGGCATAGCGGCAGGCAGAACACAAACACTCACCAGCTTCTTTTCCAATCATTTTACAGATTCAGTTTCCATCGCCGCTCCTATCAATGTAAATATTACCGAGTACGGGACAGTGAGCAGTGGCTTTATCAGCGGAAATTTTTCGGGTACATTAACCGGAGCCTCGCCAGCCAATACTCCCCATCCTGTTACCTGCCAGTTCAGGGTGAAGAGAAACCACTAAAGCGTTTCATAATGCTACTTATAAAGCTTCCTTTCGGGGAAGCTTTTTTATTACGGCCATTTTATTTTGCAAGCAATAGTTCGCTTACTTTTGCAGCCAAAATTGGCTAAACAAAAAATCATACCTATGGCAGCAAAGATCAGCATGGGCAATAATAGCAAACTGAATGTGCCCGATAACCCAATCATTCCTTTTATTGAAGGCGATGGCATCGGTCCCGAAATATGGAAAGTGGCGCAAAAGGTTTTTGATACTGCTGTAGAGAAGGCATACGGCGGGGCTAAAAAAATAGAATGGAAAGAAATGCTGGCCGGTGAAAAAGCTTTTAACCAAACCGGTGAATGGCTGCCTGCCGAAACACTGCAAACAGCAAAAGATTATATTGTTTCTATAAAAGGGCCTTTGACAACACCAATTGGTGGCGGTATCCGCTCATTGAATGTTGCCATGCGGCAGGACCTGGACCTGTACGCCTGCGTTCGCCCCGTTAAATGGTTCAAGGGGGTGCCGTCACCTGTTACGCATCCGGAACAGGTGGACATGGTGATCTTCCGTGAAAACACAGAAGATATTTACGCCGGCATTGAATGGAAGGCCGGCAGCCCCGAAGCACAAAAGTTTGAAAAATTTTTGCTGGAAGAAATGGGTGTCAAATCTGTTCGCTTTCCCGGAGAAAGCAGCTACGGCGTAAAGCCTGTTTCAAATGAAGGAAGCAAAAGGCTGGTGCGCTCTGCAATTAATTATGCATTGGAAAATAATTTACCCAGCGTAACATTAGTGCACAAAGGCAATATCATGAAGTTTACCGAAGGTGGTTTTAAAAACTGGGGATACGAAGTGGCAAGAAAAGAATATGGCGATAAAACTTTTACCTGGGACGAATGGGACGAGCTGAAAAAAGAACACGGCGAAGGCCATGCGAATAAAGTACAGCGCAGGGCATTGCATGAAGGAAAATTATTGGTGAAGGATATTATCGCCGATAATTTTTTGCAGCAGATATTAATTGCACCAAAGGATTTTTCTGTAGTAGCTACGCTCAATCTCAACGGCGATTATATTTCTGATGCGCTGGCTGCTGAAGTGGGCGGTATCGGCATTGCTCCCGGCGCCAACATCAATTACAAAACCGGCTATGCAGTATTTGAAGCCACGCATGGCACAGCGCCCAAATTTGCAGGCACCGACAGCATGAACCCTTCTTCCGTAATTTTAAGCGGCTGCATGCTGCTGGAATATATCGGCTGGAAAGAAGCAGCAGAGCTCATTACTTCTGCTCTGCAGGCAACCATTATGCGCAAAACTGTTACCATAGATTTTTATAACCTGATGAGCGGCGCCACATTGCTAAAAACAAGTGAATTCGGCAACGCCATTATTGAAAACATGGGAACAGTAACGGGTGAAGGGCAATTGAAGAAAAGTACGAGCCTTTAATTTCGGATACTGGCAATTCCAGATATTTGATAGTGCATGCAAAACAGACCAGTATCCAGTTCTACAATTCTCTCAACCAAATATTCCTGAAACTAATTGGTTCACTCGGGTCGCCATGCGCCTGTAGTTTGATAGGGCTTGGGCCATGTGCTTTATAAAATGGTTTGCCAATGTATAATGTTTGCCCTGCCAATTCAAAATGGTTTTGCAGCAGCACACCATTGTGTATCACCGTTACATAAGCTGCTGTTTTCAATGTGCCGTCTTCATTAAAGCGTGGCGCCTGCCAGATGATATCATAGGTTTGCCATTCACCCGGTTTTTTGCAGGCATTGGCCAGTGGAATAGACTGCTTGTACACAGAGCCTGCCTGCCCGTTCACATACGTTTTGTTATTATAGTTATCTAATATCTGCACTTCATAGCCTTCATCGCCCGGGCCGGTATTGGCTACAAACACACCGCTGTTGCCACGCAACTGCCCTGTGCCGGTAATATTTTTGGGGATGCGCCATTCAAGGTGCAATTGATAATCGGTAAAGCGCTGTTTGGTCACAATGCCGCTGTTCTTTTTATTTACTGTTACAATTCCCTTTTTTACATCCCAGCCTGCCGGCAGGGTGCTGTCTTTTTCAGAACGCCATTGGTCAAGGTTTTTACCATCAAACAAAATAACAGCATCAGCAGGTGCATCCTGTGCAGTTTTGCCCGGCGTAACAACAGGCGGTTCCGGCTGCCATATTTCTGTTTTGGCAGGGTCGTTGTCTTTTGGCTGCGCCGATAAAATAGCAAAGGGAAATACAAGGGCTACGGCAATTATAATTTTTTTCATACTGGCATTTTTCTATGAATGAACAAAAGTAAAAATAAGCGTTATTGAATTTCACGCCAACACACAAAGAAAATAAGGAGAAATAAAAATTGTAACGCCTTTGTCCCTTACGCTTCTTTTCATCACAAATTCCCGAAATAAAAAAGCTTTTATCCAAATTGAATTACTTTTGCTCACTTCAAAAAATTAAACAATTATGGCTAAAATTAAAGTCGCAAACCCCGTAGTAGAATTAGACGGCGATGAAATGACACGTATCATCTGGAAATTTATCAAGGATAAATTGATCGTTCCTTATCTTGATATTGATATTAAATATTTTGACCTCGGTATTGAATACCGTGACCAGACCAATGACCAGGTAACCATTGATGCTGCCAATGCCATTAAGCAATATGGCGTAGGCATCAAATGCGCCACCATCACTCCCGATGAAGCAAGGGTAAAAGAATTTAACCTGAAGCAAATGTGGAAAAGCCCTAATGGCACCATCCGTAATATTTTAGATGGTACTGTTTTCCGTGAACCCATTGTAATGCAGAATGTACCGAGGCTGGTAAGCAACTGGACAGCGCCGATCATTGTGGGCCGCCACGCTTTTGGCGACCAGTACAGGGCAACCGACACCGTTATTAAAGGCAAAGGAAAACTAACAATGACGTTTACCCCGGAAGGCGGTGGCGAAGCACAGGTATTTGAAGTGTACAACTACAAAGGAGACGGCGTGGCATTGACGATGTACAATACTGATGAAAGCATTTATGGTTTTGCAAGAAGCTGCTTCAATATGGCACTGACAAAAAAATGGCCCTTGTATCTTTCTACCAAGAACACCATTCTCAAAAAATACGATGGCCGCTTTAAAGATATTTTTGAAGAAGTGTACCAAAATGAATTCAAAGCAAAATTTGATGCAGCCGGCATTGTGTATGAGCACCGCCTGATTGATGACATGGTGGCAAGCGCTTTAAAATGGAACGGCAATTTTGTATGGGCCTGTAAAAACTATGATGGCGATGTACAAAGCGACAGTGTGGCGCAGGGCTTTGGCTCATTAGGCTTAATGACCTCTGTGCTGGTAACGCCTGACGGTAATACGCTGGAGGCAGAAGCCGCACACGGCACCGTTACCCGTCACTTTCGTGACCACCAAGCAGGCAAGCCTACCAGCACCAATCCTATTGCATCCATCTTTGCCTGGACAAGGGGCCTGGCTTTCCGCGGAAAATTAGATGGCAATCAGCCGCTGGTTGATTTTGCCAATGCCCTGGAAGCTGTGTGCATTGAAACGGTTGAAAGCGGCAAAATGACCAAAGACCTTGCAGTATGTATTCATGGCAATAAAGTAAGCCACGGCGAACATTATTTATACACTGAGGAGTTTTTGGATGCCATTGATACAAACCTGAAAAAGAAAATGGGATTGTAATTCTTTTGTATTAGTAGAATATTGGCCCCGCAGATTTCGGTAATATATGCAGGTAAGTACCCGGTAAATAAATTTTATCTGCGTATATCAGTGTTGTCGGCGTGAACATATTTTTTACATTTTTAAATAAAAAGCCCCTTTACCGGGGCATTTTTTTATTAGCCAAATACAAGAAAGGCCGCCTTGCGGCAGCCCTTCCTGTATTCAACCAGAAAAAACAATTGTATTAATTATAATGCAATGCCAATTCCACCCTGCGGTTTTTAGCACGGCCTGCTGCTGTTTTGTTGTCAGCAATGGGTTGGTCCTGTCCATAACCTGCAGAAGCAAGCCTGTCAGCAGTAACACCTTTGCTTACAAGATAATCGTACACGGCTTTGGCCCTGTTTTCACTTAACGTCTGGTTCTTGTCAGCCTTGCCGGTATTATCTGTATGGCCGCTGATATCCAGTTTCAGGTTTTCATCACCTTTCAGTATCGCTGCCACTTCATTTAATGATTTGTTTGATTTTGCCAGTAATTTGGCGCTGCCTGTAGCAAAGTAGATTTGTTTGGCCGCTACCTCGATCCTTTTCTTAACTTCTGCTTTTATTTCAGGGCAGCCGCCGTTAGATGCAGGGCCTGCCAATGCCGGGCATTTATCTTCTTCATCATTCACGCCATCTTTATCTGTATCCGGTATAGGGCAGCCATTGTATTTTGCCACGCCGGCTACATCAGGGCATTTATCCTGCTCGTCATTTACGCCATCTTTATCTGTGTCAGGTATAGGGCAGCCATTGTATTTTGCCAATCCCGGCACATCAGGGCATTTGTCATCATTGTCTGCCACGCCATCGCCATCTTTATCAGGGCAGCCTTTCAGGGCAACCAGGCCAGCCACATCAGGACAGGCGTCCAGCGAATCCACCACGCCGTCATTGTCTTTATCCAGCACCACTACAGGCGCAGGCGGCAATGGTTTGGGCGCAGGCTCACTGTAATCCCTGAGCGACTGTGCCACACCTAAAGAATAAAACATGTTGTTATCCAGCTTGCTTTTTGAAAGGGAAGCCCTGTAATTGGCCTGCAGGAAGAAATAAGTCTGGCTTAACAGGTTTACCTGTATACCGCCGCCCAACGGCGCATAAGGCGCAATGCCATCTTTTCCGTACCTGCCTGCGCCAATACCTGCAGTGATAAAAGGATTAAAAAGATGGTTATCTGTAAGCGCCCTCAGGTGCAAAGCGCCTTCCAGCTCATGAACAAAATTACCGCTGCTGGGATTAGCCTTGGCATAATCAGACAGCAGGCCATTGTACCTGAATGAAAGGTCAAGCCGCGGGGCAAGCCCTTTCCAGAAAAATATTGAAAAGCCGGGGTCAGTGTTTTTTAATTTAGGGAATGAAGCAGTGAAATCAACAACATTTCCGCTAAAACCAATTAATGAAGGTTTGGTTGTTGGTCCGGGCTTTTGTGCGAACGCTACCTGGGTAAGCGCCATTAACAAAACAGCAGGCAACACCCTTAGTTTTTTGAATACCATAGTGTAAAAATTTTATTTAAGGATAAAAATTAGGCATTTTTGGTTGCATTGTCAAGCAATTTATAATTAAAAAAACAACAGGCCGTTGCGGAAAATACATAACAATAATGAATATTTATCAGTCAGGCGCTGCGTTACAAGCCAAATAATGTATAAAAATCATTTCAAATAAACCAACCGTTGCGCAAAAGGAAATTAAAAGAGTATATTCCTGTTCATCAGTATCTTTGCATTGAAGTTGATGAATATGAGTAAAAAAGGAAAAGTGCTGATGGCCATGAGCGGCGGTATTGACAGCACCGTAGCTGCCCTTATGCTGCACCACGAGGGTTATGAAGTGGTGGGTATTACGATGAAAACATGGGATTATGCTACCAGCGTGGGCACTAATGGCAAAAAGGAAACCGGCTGTTGCAACTTAGATAGTTTTAACGATGCCCGTATGGCGGCGGTACAGCATGGTTTTCCGCATTTTATTTTGGATATCAGGGAAGAGTTTGGCGATTTTGTAATTGAAAATTTTGTAGAAGAATACATGGCCGGCCGCACCCCTAACCCCTGTGTAATGTGCAACACCCATATAAAATGGCGGGCATTATTAAAAAGAGCCGATGCGCTGGGCTGTGATTTTATTGCCACCGGCCATTATGCACAAATCCACCGGCATAATAACGGCAGGTATTTTATCCGCAAGGGAATTGATGATACCAAAGACCAGAGTTATGTTTTATGGGGGCTTCAGCAGGACCTGCTGGGCAGGACTTTATTGCCGTTAGGCACTTATCACAAAAAAGATATCCGCCAGATGGCGCATGATTACGGCTACCCTGAGCTGGCCAAAAAAAGTGAGAGCTACGAAATATGCTTTGTGCCCGACAACGATTACCGTGGTTTTTTAAAGAGAAGAGTGGAAGGATTGGAAGAAAAAGTAGCAGGCGGCAATTTTGTTGATAAGCAGGGAAAAATTTTGGGGCAGCACAAGGGCTATCCTTTTTATACCGTAGGCCAGCGCAAGGGGCTTGATATTGCCCTGGGCAAGCCGGCCTTTGTCACCTATATTGACCCGCAAACCAATACCGTGGTGCTGGGTGATGAAGAAGACCTGAAAGGCACAGAAATGAAAGTGGCAAAAATTAACTGGATAAAATATGATGGCGTAACAGATGGTATGGAAGCTGTTACTAAAATCCGCTATAAAGATAAAGGCGCCCTCTGCAACCTGTACGCATACGAAAACGGAGTAAAAGTGCGTTTTTACGAAGATGTAAGGGGCATTGCGCCCGGCCAGAGCGCTGTATTTTACGAAGGGGATGATGTAATCGGCGGGGGAATTATACAGAGGCCGTGATGAGTGATCGGTAGTCAGTGGCCGGTCGCCTGTTGTCATTAAGCAGCTTTTCATATAAATAAAGGGTCTGATTACTGAATCACTATTATATGCTAAAAAAGATTTTGTTACCGCCTATCGTGGCAGTATTGCTGTTCAGTGCCTGCGGTAAAAAAACGGAGGATTTTACACTAACACCCATTAGTGAATATGCACCAATGGAAGTGGGCAAATACATTACTTACCAGTTGGATTCGTTCAGGTACCTTCCTTTTTTGCTTACGGGCGTTACCATCAGCATGCAGGCAAAATTTATGGTGGACGCTGCCATTACTGATAATCTTGGCAGGCCGGCTTACCGGATAGTACGCTATACAAGAGAGAATACAGGCGATGAATGGAGCCCCGGTGTTACTTTCATGGCTACCAATACAGGCAGTTCATTTGAATTTGTAGACAATAATCTCAGGTTTGAAAAACTGACCTTGCCTATACAAAACGGGTACAGCTGGAAGGGCAATGCTTATATCAATACGGTTTCCCAATACACTGATTTCGCTTACCTGGATGATTGGGACTATACGTATGACAGTGTTGGGGCGCCTTTAACGCTGGGGGCAATTACCCTTGATAATACGCTGAAAGTAGCCCAGCGTGATGATGTGGTAGGCAACCCTGACGATCCCAATTCTTACAGCCAGATTGATTACGGTGTAGAGTATTATGCCAAAGGCATCGGATTGGTATATAAAAAACTCTTCCATTCAGAGTATCAGCCCCCCACAAGTGCCGGTGGCACCGGGTATTATTCGGATGATACGAGGGGATATACGTTAACCATGATTGACCATAATTGATTCCGTTCATTAAAATACTTTCTTAAATAAACAGCCTGTACAGGTTTGCCGCTGTTTCTCCAGGCAAAGATATTAGAGGCAGGCAGGCCCTGCCGTTTTATTGCTCTTCCTAAATGTACCTGGTTCTTTTGCCATATGGGCCAGCAAAAAATAAACATCCCCGCTTTTTCAAAACCGGAACAAAATATTTTCCGGAATAATATATCCTGTATAGCTTTGGAAGCTGCATAACAAGCCGCCATGCTTTTAAAAAATACAACCATTCTTGTTCTGCTTTTCAGTCCGTACGTTTCTTTTTCTCAAAGAGAAGTTACGCCGGCCTATGGCGATTCATTATTCATAAAACAAATGCTTGACCGGGGCGCTGCCCTTGCCACAAAAACTGATGCTGCCTGCCTGCCTGTGCTTGACAGTGTGATACAACTAACAGAAAAAGAAAAAACACGCTACCAAAAATTTGCATACATAGAAGCCTTACGCAACAAAAGTTCTTTTTATATTATCGTGGGAAAGTATGATGCTGCTAATGAACTACTGAACAAAGCTTTACAGGAAGCTACGGTAAACAATATTCCTGAATTGATCGCAAGGGTAAATGTGAGCCTCGGTATTGTGGCAGATCATCAGTCGGACTATGAACGATCCGTAAGCCGTAACATGGCAGCCTTGATGTATTATGAAAAACAAAAAGATTCATTGGGGGTCTTTCTTGTAGCCGGCAATATCGGCAATACTTACATCCGCTTAGAACAATACGATAAAGCCATCGCATCCATTGAACGGGCCATTAGCATCGGCAATAACCTGCCGGGAAAAAAAATTGGCCTGGCCAATTGCATGAATAACCTTGCAAGAGCTTACAAGGCCATTGGCAATAAGCAAAAAGAGCTGGAGTTTAAATTGAAAGCTTACGCCATTTTTGATAAGGAAAAATATAAGAAGGGCCTGGCCACCGTATCCATGAACCTTGGCAATTATTATGAAAAAGATAACCAGCTGAATGAATCGTTCAGGTATTACAATATTGCGCTGGCCAATAGCTGGGCAATAGGGGAACAGGGCAACATCGCCATCTTGTACAACAATATGAGCGACCTGTATATTAAAACCAATGACCTTGATAAAGCATTGCGCTGCGCAGATTCCGGCGCTTACTACAGCGCCAAAAGCGGGAACAAACTGGTGTACCGGGATGCGCTGGAAGCAAAGGCCAATATCCTTAACCTGCAGGGGAAACACGAACAGGCTTATATACTGCATAAGCAATTTGCGGCATTGAACGATTCTATTTTTAACAGCCGGATGCAGCAAAAAGTGGCAGACATGGAAGTGTCGTATGAAACAGAAAAAAAGCAGGCAAAAATACTTGCATTACAGCAGGATAACACCATCCAGAACCTGCAATTGAAAAACCAGGAGGAGGCATTGGATGCGAACAAATACATGATCGCTTCGCAGCAACTGCAATTGCTGAACGACAGCCTTGTGATACAAAACCAGGACGACAGCATTTCCATCCAGCAGCAAACGCTTGCCCTGCAACGCCAAAAGGTGGAAGAACTGGACCAGCAGGCAAAGATCAGGCAACTGGAAGTACAAAACAGCCAGCTGGAAGTGAAGCAAAAAAATCAATTGTTGTTATTGCTGGGTATTGTATCGCTATTGGCGTTAATGGCCGGCTATTTATATTACCGCAGGTTTAAAAATAAAAAAGAGCAGCAGCTAAAAGATGCTTTTACAGAGCAGCAAAACCTCGCCACCAAAGCCCTGTTTGAAGGCGAGCAGAAAGAACGCATACGCATTGCCCGTGATTTGCACGACAGCATCGGCCAAATGCTGTCGGTAGTGAAAATGCAATTGTCCACTTTACATTCATCGGCAAATGATGAAAAAAAACAGCTTTCTGAAAATTCATTGAGCCTTGTGGACAAAACCATTACTGAAGTAAGAAGCATATCGCATAATTTAATTCCTGAAGAACTGAAATTTGGCCTTGTAAAAGCAATTGACGAATTATGCAGCAATATCAGCAATGCCGGGCAAACCGAAGTGAACTTTCATTATGATGAAGCTGCTGCACAATTAAAACTAAGCAAACAAACAGAACTTTCGGTTTACCGTATTGTACAGGAAGTACTGGGCAATATGGCCAAACATTCCGGCGCTACGCAAATTGATGCAGGCATCCACATTCAGCAAAATAAAATATCATTGCAGTTAAAAGACAATGGAAAAGGCTTTGACACTTCAACTATCAGCCAGTCGAAAGGGCTTGGCTGGAAAAATATTATGGCAAGAGTAAATTTATTGAACGGCGATATGCAGCTGCAATCAGGAAAAACTACCGGCACACAAATAGAAATAACCATTCCGAATGAACACCTCAAATAACACGATCAACATACTAATTGCCGATGACCACCAATTGGTGATTGACGGTATTAAAAGCATGCTGGTATCTGAAAAAGAGTACAATATTGTATCGCAGGCCAATGATGGCCAGCAGGCCATTACAGACATATCATCCAATCCACAAAAATTTCAATTGGTCATTACCGATATCAGCATGCCTTTGCTCAGCGGCGTAGAGCTGTGCAAGATCATCAAAGCGGAGTATCCGCACATCAAAGTGCTGATGCTTTCTATGTATAACAGCCAAACAGTGGTAAAAGAAGCCATTGCCGCCGAAGCAGACGGGTATATTTTAAAGCATACGGGGAAAGAAGAATTGCTGCAGGCATTGCACCGCATTACCAACGATGGCACTTATTTTTCGCAGGACATTTTGCCCATTATTTACGGGCAGTATAAAAAAGAAAAAAAGCAGGAGGAAGAATTGGCCGCACTTTCTGTAAGGGAAAAAGAAATACTCTCGCTTATTGTAAAAGAAAATACCAGCGAAGAAATTGCACAAAAGCTTTTCATCAGTAAAAAAACCGTTGATAACCACCGTACGAATATCCTGGAGAAAACCGGTTGCAAAAGCACTATCGGCCTCGTAAAGTATGCCATTAAAAACGGCTTTGAAGGGTAGGCCTTTTATTGTTCAAATACTGCAATAGGTATTTATACCTACCAAATTAAGCATTCATATCTATTGATGGAAGTGTATGTATATACAAACTTTGTAAGGAAATCAAAGAGCGTATGCACATTCATTCCAAAGTATTTTCAACCTGTTTAATTACATGCACACATTACCTGCTTTTCATCCTTCTGCTGCCAGCATTTTGCGGCACAGCAAAAGCACAGCAAACGCTCCAGTTTAAAATATTATTAGAAAAAGACTCCGTCCTTATAAAATATGTGGGCGCTGTAAGCAATGGAATGGCAAAGGGCAAAGGCATTGCCTGGGATGCACAAAACGATTTCATCAAACTATATGAAGGCGATTGGGTAAACAATTTATTTGATGGCGCCGGCACTTTGTGGAACCGCAATCATTTTAAGCTGTACGAAGGCAATTTTAAAAACGGCAAAAAAAACGGGATGGGCAGCCAGTATTACCCGGATGCAACTTATGTGGGCAATTGGGTAAATGACAAACGAAGCGGCAAAGGAAAAATAATATGGAATGACGGCGGCTCGTATGACGGCGACTGGGCGGATGATAAACGAAACGGCAAAGGAAAAATAGTATGGAAAGACAGCAGTAATTATTATGGCGACTGGGTGGAAGACTTCAGGACCGGCAAGGGAAAATATATATGGAAAGACGGTATGGTTTACGAGGGCGATTGGGTAAAGGGTAACCGGGAAGGAAAGGGAAAAATAATATGGCCTGATGGAAGCTTCTACGATGGAGACTGGGCAGAAGATGCAAGGACGGGTAAAGCGAAATACATATGGAAAGACGGGGCAGTTTACGAAGGCGGCTGGATAAAAGGTAACCGGGAAGGAAAGGGAAAAATGACATGGGCAGATGGAAGCTCTTATGATGGAGATTGGATGGGCAATTATATTAACGGGTATGGCAAATCAATTAAAAACGGCGAAGTGTACGAAGGTAGTTTTACCGATGGTAAAAAGAACGGCCAGGGAAAAATAACTTATGCCAACGGTGATATTTTTGAAGGCGTTTTTACAAATGATGTAATCACCGGTATGGGTACAAAAACACTTAAGGGCGGAGAAACAAAAACAGGCTATTATGAAAACGGGAATCTTTTGGAAGAGTATGCCGGGCTAGATTCTGCAGTTGCTTATACCAAAAGTAATAACAATACCGCAGCATTAGAGAGTTATAAAAGGGCTGCCGCCAAAGGATCTAAATATGCCATGTACCAGGCCGGCCGTATGCAGGAAGACAACAGCTATGGCCTTAAAAATGAAAATGAAGCGATAATATGGCTAAAAAAAGCCCTTGATGCAGGTTATGGCAATGCACAGGCAGAACTGGAAAACTATCATAAAAAATTTCACTGGAATTTTAACCTGGCCAAAGATTCAAAAGTAAATATTTCTAAAAGTGACTGGGCAAGGGTAACCGAATGGGAAATGGGGGCCGGCAATATGTATGCGATATTTGCGAAATCGTACATCCATAAAAAATATAATCTCATTCCATTTGGTGCAGCCATCACCTTCAGGGTTACAGATGCCGTGGGTAATATCATCGCCAGCAAGCGCACTACCAGCAACGATTACAGCTTTTATTTTATGGCCCCGAAATCCGCCACCTTTTATATTGACGCTTTTTTTGACATGAAAGACTGTATTGGCTGCAGCGGCGATAGTAACCCCCAGTACTTTACGCTGTATTATGATTTTGGCAATTGCGTAGATCAATTTTAATGGTACAGGCCGGTTAAATTCATTACAAAAAGCACTACAGCGCACATTGACAACAATGCAAAAAAATATATTGTTTTCCGTACTATGGTTTGCCCTGTCTGCCTTGCTCACAGCCATCTTTCTGCTGCAAAAATTTTGGCTCTATAGCAGCGTAAACGCAATGGCGCTTTCCGGTTGCATAGCCGGGGGTAAATGGCTGGTACAAATAATTGCAGCGCTTGCATTTTTAAAAGAAAAGAAATGGGAATTTATCCGTAGCATAGGTTATGTATGTTTCACCGGGTCGGCAGTATTGTTCGTGTATTATATTTTCAATTTTCTACGCCTGCCTGTTGCTGGGTTTTCCCAATTTGTATTATCAATTGCACTGAGCGTACTGACAATGATATGTATGTACTACAAAGCAGTACGCAAAACAGGAGTATCCGTCAAATGGTTTGGGTTGTGGATGGTTTGCTTGTGTGTGGCTGTTTTTTTACAGGCGGCAGTGGTATTTTAATTTTTAAAAAAACAATAAAAAAATAACCAGAGGAGAAAAATATTTTTAAGCCTGCTGCTGGCAGCTAATGTTTTTTATTCTTTTGCTCAAACAGCCGAAGAAAATGCCGCATTGGAACTGGCAAAAAATAATGACACAGAGGGCGCCATAAAAGCATTTGAACAAATTATCAATAAAACACCGGGCAGCCTGTACACTTTAAATTCACTGAGCTTTCTCTATCTCCGCATCGGCAATGCACATGGCGCCTACGACCTCGCCTCAAAAGGCTTGTTGCTTGGCGGCTATAATGAGAACATGAGCATCACCAAAGCCAAAGCCGCTATCCACCTGGACAAACCGGCCGAGGCCATTACTCTTATGGATGCCTGTATCGCAAAAGATGCTCAATTCTTTATGTTCTATTATATAAAAGCGCTGGCGCTGGATGCACAGCAAAATATTCAACAGGCCATTGGCATGTACAGCAAAGCCATTCAATTGGCGCCGGATGATGTAGCGTCTTATTACGGCCGTGGTAACGATTTTGCTGCTATCAGCCGTTACGAACAGGCTATTGCAGATTACGATAAAGTAATATCCCTTTCTGATGAGCCCGGCGACGCATCCTACAATATGCGTGGGATAGCAAAATACAGGCTGAAAAGATATGATGACGCTATAGCCGACTATACTAAAGCTATTGAACTGGGGAATGCCGATGCCCTTACCAACAGGGGTATTGCGTATGCCGAACAGGAAAAAGACGATGTAGCAAAAAATGATTTTAGAAAAGCGGCCTCTAATCCTAAAACAAGCGGCGATGCATACTACCAGCTTGCCGCTATCTTATTGCGTGAAAATAATTATGATGAAGCATTAACGGACATAGAAAGATCGGTTGCTGCCAACCCAAATTCTCCTGTGTACAATGCCCTGTATGCAAGTATATTACTCACACACAAAAAAGACAATGAAGCATTGGCGGCCGCAGAAAAAGTATTGGCGGAAGATGCAGAGAACTCGGATGGATTTCTTTTTACATCAGCAGCATTAAGCAACCTTAAACGCTTTGATGAGGCCATTACAGTTATTACCAAAGGCATCGGGTATTATCCCGATAATTATTTGATGTACCAGCAACGGGCTTTCATTTACAAGCTGATGAAAAAAACTGAATTGGCCGATGCTGATGAAACCAAAGCCAAACAGTTAGCCGCTAAAAATTAAACCATGAAGCATAGCATTGCATTCATATTGCTCCTCTTTGTTTCGTCATCTTGTTTTTGCCAGTGCAAAACCGGCGATTGCAATAACGGCACAGGCACTTACGACTTTGGCTGGTGTATATATATGGGCCAGTTCAAAAATGGCAAGCCTGAAGGAAAAGGCGTAATGAAATATGATGACTATACTTATGAAGGCAATTTTAAAAACGGCGTGGAAAACGGCAATGGGATAATAACTTATAAAGACGGCCGGAAAGAAAGCGCCAATTATATTAACGGCGTAAAACAAGAAGCGCTTGCTAAAGTGGATACAACCAACTGGCAAACATTGCACGGGCAGGATGATGAGTGCATTACCGGCAATTGCCTTACAGGTTTTGGCACCGTTCTTTTTCCAAGCGGCAATAAATATGTTGGCTATTTCGTAAATAAAAAGCGCCAGGGCAAAGGCGTATTTTATTTTGCCAACGGCGACCAGTTTGAGGGCACATTTGAACAAGACCTGAGAAAAGAAGGGGTATATAAATTTAATAATGGTTTCAGCTATTCCGGCACATTTAAGAACGAGGATTTTTATAACGGCGTTTTTACATCGCCGGACGGCAGAACCGTAAGCATGAAAAACGGCGTTGTAATAGCGCCGCCTTCACCTTCGCCACCTTCTTTCAGCGGCTCCCCTGATGGCTCTTCCGGCAGCACTGCAGGTTGTAATAATCCCATCACCTGCCCCCATTGCCATGGCAGGGGCTATGAGTCCAAACCAATAGTGCAGGACCTGTCGTGGTCTGTAGGCAACACTTATTCTGTAGACAGCTATGGAAACAGGTCGGTGTCATTATACGGAAGTTCGGGCCACAACAGGTATGAGATACCCAATTATGTAGCCTGCAGCAGGTGCGGGGGCAAGGGCTCTATATGCAGGTAAGTTTGCTTTTAATTTAGTTTAGGTATTTATACCTATAAAATTGAGCATTGCTCTCTATTGTCCCGCAGTGTGATATATACCACCTTTGTATTACAAAAGCAGCCGTCATAAGATAATTTCTTACAAATGTTCCGTACAAACCGTCATGCAACAATTCATCGTTGGCATTTTTCAACAGTTAATTTTCACTTCTCATAATTAAAACCAGAAAAAATGAAACAGTTATTTTTCACCACTCTTATTGCAGCAATAGCAGTTACTGCCAGCTCCTGCAAAAAAGACTCTAACTCTTCGGTTACAGGCGCCGGCGCCACCGTTACCGCAGAAAGCTATGGCTTTGACGGCGGCAATGCAGGCAAATTCACTTCCACCCAGGCCGGTATTATACAAACCTCTTTGGGTGGCGTAAACAATTTCAGCATCTCTGCCATCAGGGATGGGGGCAAAGAATCCATTACTATCATTGTATTAAAGCCCATTACTGCAACAGGCATTATACAATTAAGCTCTGATCTTGACAATGGCGGCATAGTAATTATGAAGGATTATACAAACCCTTCAGATTTAACACAACGCTATTCTACAGATAATGACGGGGCCGCTACAACAGGCGGAGGCCAGGTTAACATTACGAAACTGGAAGGCGATAATGTGGAAGGCACTTTTTATGCAGTGGCATACAACAGCACAGGAAAGGAAGCTTTTGCCGAACAGGGAAGTTTTAAAGGAAAAATCACTCACCAGTAAATTATTATAACAGGATACTGGTACAGTTTCGAAATAAATACCCTGAAACACAAGGCATGATTCGTCATGCCTTTTTTGGTTTATGAAACCGGGATGGGCAGTTTGTCCTTATGAATCAACAGGAATATTATAATTTTAAAAAAACTAAAATAATATTGCCATGGCCGCACAAGCAGAAGTATGGATGAGAGGGCCGGTACGGGATGTTCCTGCCCTGCTGCAGCCTGTAGCGCATACGCTGTTGCAGGTGGAAGAAGAATTGCAAGCTTGTTTGGACCGGTTTTGATAACCGCCTGCTTTGGAAACAGCCTGCAGGAATGGCTTCTGTTGGTTTTCATCTCCTGCATATCGCCGGGGTAACAGACAGGATGTTTACCTATGCATTGCTCCTGCCATTGTCCGAAGAACAGTTAGTCTTCCTTGATAATGAAAAAAAAGTGCATCGGGGCATGACCAAAGATGATTTGCTGAACCGTATTCATTTACAGGTTGAAAAAGCAATAGAACAATTAAAGCAAACAGACGGGGCACAACTTACCGAAACACGCTATTTGGGGCGAAAGAAAATACCAACTACATTAATCGGCCTGCTTTTTCATCCGGCAGAACATGCTATGCGCCATTTGGGGCAATTGCTGGTTACGGCAAGGATGCTGGCAAGTTAAAAGCCCTTTATCTCAAACTGATAAAAGGCTCTATAATTTTATTATGCGGAGAGTAAGAGATTCGTCCCGATAATTATCGGAATGATACCCTTTCGGGTATACACACTTTCTCCCGAACAAGTTCGGGACTCCTTCAATTCAATGTATTTTCTGCTTTTCTTGTTCTTGATTTCCCTTTCCCGTTTTATTGCTTCCGTCCTACTGTAATACACTTCAAAATAAACAAGTCTCAAGGGCCTTTTACCGGAAGTATATTTACTCATGCCATCAAAATGCTTGCTCATGCGCCTGTCAAGGTCAACGCATTGGCCGATAATAGAAAGAAAAATCCTTCAGGCTCTGAAGGATATAGACATAAAACCTGCCATTGGTATTTTCCATAGCGGTATTTTATTATGCGGAGAGTAAGAGATTCGAACTCTTGATACCCTTTCAGGTATACACACTTTCCAGGCGTGCTCCTTCAACCACTCGGACAACTCTCCTTTTTGGGGCAGCAAAAATAATATTTCAAAACCTATGCACCGAATATTTTTTCAGCATTGGCTGTAGTAACCGCCGCCACTTCTTCTACGGAAATATTTTTTATTTCAGCCAGCTTTTCCGCCACGTATTTCAGGTAGCTGCTCTCATTTCTTTTGCCCCGGAAAGGCACCGGGGTAAGGTAAGGGGCATCAGTTTCCAAAACAATATGGCTAAGGTCAAGCCGCTCCAGCACTTCTGCCAGCCCGGATTTTTTATAGGTAACCACTCCCCCGATGCCAAGGTAAAAGCCTGCCTCAATAATCTGCAAAGCACTCTCGTAAGGGCCGCCAAAACAGTGAAAAATACCCCGGAGCCCATGGGGCAGGTATTCTTTCACAATATCAATGGTAGGCTGCATAGCGTTACGGGTGTGTATCACTATAGGCAAACTATACTGCAATGCCCATTCTATCTGCAGCCGGAAGGCTTCCTCCTGTTCTTTGGCAAAGCTGGTGTCCCAATAATAATCGAGGCCAATTTCGCCAACAGCGGCAAATTCCCTTTTAGCCAGCCAGCCTTCCACCTGTGCCAGCTCTTCCTTGTAATTTTCCCTTACGGAGCAGGGATGCAGCCCCATCATAGCAATGCACCTGCCCGGGAACCGCTCTTCCAGCTCCAGCATAGCCTGCGTAGCGCCGCTGTCAATGGCCGGCAGGTAAAAACGCTGTACCCCCTCGCCTGCCGCCCTTGCCATTACCTGCTCAATATCATTGGTAAATTCCTTTCCGTATAAGTGGCAATGGGTATCAATTAATATCATTTTTAATATTTGAAAAATAAGCAATGAATAAAATAAGTAAAAAAATAAGCCTGTAAAAGGCTATATCACAATATGGAACGGGTTTTTATGGCCCAAAAATAGTTAACAAATTGTTTGGTTTTATGAAAAATCCCTTTATCTTGCAGCCAGTTTTCATAGGGTACGGATTAAAAACGGGCCAGAGTTTCTACTCCGGCCCAATTTTTTTAAAGGGACTTGAGCAATCGATTGCGCAAAAACAAAAACCCTCTTTTGAAAAATGCTCCAGCGCTTTCGGCAATGCATATCTTAATTTTTCCAATGCTTTTTCGCTGTCGTGAAAAACAACAATAGAACCATCGCCTGTATTATTCAAAACATTGTTAAGGCAGTTTTCCTTTGCTAAACCCTTATCAAAATCTCCGCTGAGCACTGACCACATCACAGGAACAAAACCTTGTTGTTTTAAAACTTTCAGTTGAGCTTTAGTAGCCCTGCCATAGGGCGGCCTGAATAAAGGAGAAACGATCTTTTCTTTTGCCTGCATTACATTATCGATATAAAGGCTGTTCTCTGTCTTCCATCCGTTCAGATGATCATATGTATGGTTGCCTGTACTATGCCCGGCTTCAATGATCTGTTTATATAAAGCAGGATGCACTGCAACATTTTTACCGATACAAAAAAAAGTGGCTTTTGCATTGTATGCTTTTAACTGTTCCAGTACAAAAGGGGTAGCAATGGGGTGAGGCCCATCATCAAAACTCAGGTATATCTTTTTTTCGCCCCCGGGCATTTGCCACACACATCCAGGATATATTTTTTTCAACCACCAGGGTGATCTCGCTAAGTAGAACATAAGGCAAATTACAAAGGATTACAGTATATCTTTGCGCCATGTTTAATAAAGTACGGGTAAGGTTTGCACCCAGCCCCACCGGGGGCCTTCATTTAGGCGGTGTACGCACTGTTTTGTTCAATTATTTGTTTGCAAAAAAATACGGCGGCGATTTTATTGTAAGGATAGAAGACACTGACCAAACAAGATATGTGGAAGGCGCTGAAGCATATATTTTCAATTGCCTTGCATGGTGTGGGCTTGTGCCCGATGAAAGTGTGCAGCATGGCGGTGAATATGGCCCGTACAGGCAAAGCGAACGAAAA
The DNA here is from genome assembly GCA_048498115.1 of Bacteroidota bacterium. Lineage (GTDB taxonomy): Bacteria > Bacteroidota > Bacteroidia > Chitinophagales > Chitinophagaceae > Ferruginibacter. The sequence continues at coordinate 26,080 of JBEHYP010000003.1, forward strand.
GAAATATACCGCCGGTATGCGGAACAGTTGGTAAAAGACGGCCATGCCTATTATGCTTTTGATACGCCTGAAGAGCTGGAAGCCATGAGGGAAAACCTGAAAGCAAAAGGAAGCAATAGTTTGCAGTACGATCATTCTGTCCGTATGCAGATGAATAATTCCCTCCGGCTGACTGAACAGGAAACACAGCAATTACTGGCCACAGGTACGCCTCACGTGATCAGGATAAAAGTAAACCCTGACGAGCCTGTTTCACTTACCGACATGATACGTGGCGGTATTGATTTTGATACCACCGTGGTGGATGATAAAGTGCTGCTGAAAGCAGACGGTATGCCTACTTATCACCTGGCCGTGGTGGTGGATGACTATTTAATGAAGATCAGCCATGCTTTTCGTGGAGAAGAATGGCTCCCCAGCGCCCCGGTGCACGTACTGTTGTGGAAGCGTTTATTTGGCCTGGATAAGATGCCGCAATGGGCGCACCTTCCTTTAATTCTGAAACCAGACGGTAATGGTAAGCTCAGCAAGCGTGACGGCGACCGTCTTGGCTTTCCGGTATATGCAATGGACTGGACAGACCCTAAAACCAATGAGCTGACAAAAGGCTTTAAAGAAATTGGTTTTTTACCGGAGGCCTTCATTAACCTGCTGGCGCTGCTTGGCTGGAATGATGGCAGCGCACAGGAAATATTTACGCTGAATGAATTAGCTGAAAAATTCAGCATGGAAAGAGTGCATAAAGGCGGGGCGAAGTTTGATTTTGAAAAGGCGAAGTGGTTCAACCATGAATGGATAAAAAAGTTGACAGTTTCCGGCTTTCAGTTGACGGTTAGGGAGCATTTTGAAGCAAATGGCATCCAAATAAATGATGATGCTTATTTTGAAAAAGTATTGAACCTGGTGAAAGACCGCTGTACTTTGCTTACGGATTTTTATACGCAGGCTTCTTTCTTTTTTCAAGCGCCTTCGGTTATTGATACCAATGCCATCAAGCCTAAATGGGATGAAAAGAAACAGCTGTTTTTTGCCGAACTGGTAAGGGCATACCAATTACTTTCATCCTGGGAGCAGGAGGCGCTGGAAAAGGAATTTAAAGAAATTGCTGCCGTAAACCAGTTAAAACCGGGTGAATTGATGCTGCCTTTCAGGGTAATGCTGGTGGGTGGAAAATTTGGGCCGGGCGTATTTGATATTGCAGCCATGATAGGCAAAGAAGAAACGATAAAAAGGATTGATAGCGGGGTGAAACTGGTCTGACCGTCCCGGGGCTGGCCAGTTTTATAAAATCGTGTGCCCATTTGCGTTAGTTTTAACTAAAATTTCTTGCCATGACTTCATCATTTAAACGCCCCATCAGGGTATTGGTAGCAAAAGTAGGATTGGATGGCCATGACCGCGGCGCCAAAGTAATTGCCACAGCCCTGAGGGATGCAGGTATGGAAGTAATTTACACCGGCCTGCGCCAAACACCCGAAATGGTGGTGAATGCGGCTTTGCAGGAAGATGTGGACGCCATTGGTGTAAGCATTTTAAGCGGCGCCCACAACACTGTGTTTCCTAAAATAGCAAAACTGATGAAGGAAAAAGAGATGAATGATGTATTGCTCACCGGCGGCGGCATCATTCCTGATGAAGATATGGCTGCGCTGCAACAGCAGGGCGTAGGAAAATTATTTCCTCCCGGTACGCCTACTGCTTCCATTGTAAATTATATTACTGATTGGGTAAAGGAGAACAGGGAGTTTTAATACAATCTTCCTATTTCTTCCCAAACCTCAACATCGCCACATCTCCCATTTGCAGTGTAAGTGTAGTATCGCTGATAGAATAAGAAGTTATCGTCTTCAATGTCCTGAGATAAAAATATTCGCCGTTACCGTTGCCCATACATGCTTTCTGCGTGGCTATTGCTTCACCAAAAGAAATTTTATTACCGTTCACTCTTATTTTGGCGCTGTAATCATTGCAGCTGCCATTACCTGTAGCCTGTGCATTGGGCAGGTTAAAATTAATGGTTGGTTTTTTATTGGGAAATAAACCATTGAATGCGATCTTAGGGCCGGTGATATAATTCAGCTCCCATGTGCCGTTGAGCTTCAGCTCTTCTGCTGTAGGTGGATGAATACCGGCAAACACGGCCACTACGCTACTATCGCCGCCTTTCAGTGCAAGTTCCCCATTGCTGATACTCCAGCTGGAAGCAGCGCTCAATGCACCGGTGAATTTTGTTTCGATCTCGTTGGCCTTACTGTCAAGGCACATCATTTTTGTAAGCGCAAGCGGGGAAAATTTAATGCCGCTGATACCGTCCAATGCAAAACTGCCCGTAAGGCTGTTGCAGCCTGCATTTCCCGACACCCTGCCGTCTGGTGAAAATTGCAGGGCAGCTTTGGAATCTTCCGGCACCACGATGCCCTGCACCGTTGCCAGCTTCCATTCATTTTGGTATAGAGCATCTTTATTGGCGCCCAGTATTTTTTTTGTTTCATCACAACCAGCCATACCAGCCAGCAGGGTAATAATGGCGATGGTTGAAAGTATGTTTTTCATATTCGTTGTTTTTACAGACAATAAATGTATTAACGTTAAATGGAAATAGCAATAGCTGTTTAAAGCTTATTTTTGAGACTGGCAGAATAATTAAACTGTTGCATTTAGCATGCAGCTAAAAAAATAAACAATCTTGCAGATCCCTCCGCAACTCATCCAGTCATTACAACACATCAAGGGCTTTCACAGGCCATCTTTTGAAGCCGTACATAGTTCCGGCGAACAAATTACTTCTATACGCATTAACCCTGCAAAAATTACCGATACTTCCATTATCAACTACCCGTTAGAAAAAATCCCCTGGGCTTCCAGCGGTTATTATTTACCGGAACGGCCTTCTTTTACCACCGACCCGCTGTTTCATGCCGGTGCGTATTATGTGCAGGAGGCTAGCAGTATGTTTTTGGAAGAAGCATTGAAGCAAACGGCAGACCTGTCGCAACCCTTGCGGGTGCTTGACCTCTGTGCCGCGCCGGGAGGGAAATCCACTTTAATTCAATCGCTGATAAGCAATGAAAGTTTATTAGTGAGTAATGAAGTGATAAAAGCAAGAGTGAATATTTTATCGGAAAATATCGCCAAATGGGGAGCTGCCAATGTTATTGTTACCAATAACGACCCCAAGGATTTTCAGCGGCTGGAAAATTATTTTGACGTAATAGTGGTAGATGCCCCCTGCAGCGGCAGCGGCCTGTTCCGAAAAGACCCTGCTGCCGTCAGTGAATGGAGCTGGCAAAACGTACTGCTCTGCAGCCAGCGCCAGCAAAGGATTCTGGCCGATGTGCTGCCTTCATTAAAAGAGAATGGCATTTTAGTTTATTCCACCTGTTCTTATTCTGAAGAAGAGGATGAGCAAATTGCAGACTGGCTTTGTGAAACGTTTAAAGTTGAAAGTTTAAGGTTTAAAGTTGACGGGCAATGGAATGTTGTAGAAACAGTTTCGTCCAAACATAACGCTTACGGCTACCGCTTTTATCCCGACAAAGTAAAGGGCGAAGGTTTTTTTATCGCAGCGTTCAAAAAAAATGATAGCGATAATGAAAGCAAAACAAAAAAATCAAAAACCAAAAGCGAAAAAGCCACTGCCAAAGAAGTTGATATCGTAAAGCCGTATATCAAAAATGCTGCAGGATATTTTTTTATCAAACAAAATGAGGAGGTGATCGCCGTTCCAAAAAATTTTGAAGACAGCCTGGCGGCCATACAAAATGCATTGTATATTAAAAAGGCCGGCATCAATCTCGGCGCTGTTATCCGCAATGAACTGATACCGGCGCATGAGCTGGCGCTTAGCACAATTTTTTCAGAAAACATCCCCACTGAGGAAGTGGATGAAGATACAGCGCTTCAATACCTCCGCAGGCAGGATATCCGCATAAAAACGGCCATCAAAGGCTGGGCGATGGTAACTTTTAAGAAAATGCCGTTGGGCTGGGTTAAAATATTACCTAACCGCATTAATAATTACTATCCAAAAGACTGGCGCATCCTCAATAAATAATTAATAACGCAACCAACCAACTTATTTTTGCATCTTTGCCAAGGAAAAAACATCTAGAATATGAAGCGTATTTTGTTATTGATGCTGCTGGTTCCGGTGATGGCCGCAGCACAAAAAACACATACCGTTACCGCCAAAGAAACGCTTTTTTCAATAGGGCGCCTCTATAATATTCATCCCCGTGAACTGGCACAATATAATAATATCCCTTTTGACCAGGGGCTTACTGTTGGCCAGGTGCTGAAGATACCTGCATCAGGAACACCGATGCCACCAACGGCCGCAGCAACCCCGGCGCCGGCCAAAGAAGTGAAAGCGGTAACAGTACCTGTTTACCATACCGTTGAAGCAAAAGAAGGGCTATACGGCATCAGCAAAAAATACAACACTACCATTGATGATATAAAAAAGTGGAACAACCTCAGCAGTGATGCCTTATCGCTGGGAACAAAATTAATAGTGGGCTATAAAACCGAGAATGCTGTGGTTGCCAATGCTGCCGTTGAAAAGGAGAAAGAAAAAGTAAAGGAACTGCCGAAAGCAGAACCACCTGCACCCAAAAAAGATGTACCTGCTGCCGTAACGGCGGTTGCTAAAGAAACAAAGCCGGTAATAAAAGAACAGGAGCAACAGGTAAAAAATGAACCTGTTGCTGCAGTAAAGCCAAATAACAAACCCATAACCCCCGAAGAAACACATGCAGCAAAAAACTTCAACGGGGGATATTTTAAATCATTGTACAACGACCAGAAAGGAAAGGATGTAAATGAGAACGGCACTGCCGTAATATTCAAAAGCACCAGCGGCTGGGATGACGGCAAATACTACTGCCTGCACAATACAGCAGAACCCGGCACTGTCATTAAGATCACCAGCCCCGCTACGGGTAAAAGCATATATGCAAAAGTGCTGGACATGATGCCTGACATTAAGCAAAACAACGGCGTGCTGGTAAGGCTGAGCAATGCCGCTGCTGCAGAGCTTGGGCTGGAAGAAAATAAATTTGACTGTACGCTTAGTTATTCAAAATAAACAGGCCGGAAAGAATATAAAAATTTTAAAAGTAAAAGGGATGCAGTTTGCATCCCTTTTTATCGTAATAATCTTGCGGAATTTTATGGGAAAATACCCAGCTCGGCATAGCTGGTGGCCACTTTATTGATGGCACTAACGTAAGCGGCTGTACGCATATCAGGAATGCCGGGGTTGCTGTGCCATATATCAATAATCTCTCTGGTAGAGCTTATCATTGTTTCTTCAAGGCCGCTGTGCACCAGCTCCTGCTCATCAGCGCCATGCACAATGGTTTTCTTTTCATTGGCGGCAACCTGCTTGCCCGTAAGCAGTTCCACCTGGTTTATTATATGCATGTTCATGTTTTCATTAAAGCGCTTTTCCATGCGCCCGTAGCGTACATGGCTCAGGTTTTTCAGCCATTCAAAATAGCTTACCGTCACGCCCCCGGCATTCAGGTACATATCCGGCACGCATACGATCCCTTTTTGTATGAACACTTCATCTGCTTCCGGCGTGCAGGGCCCGTTGGCCGCTTCGCCGATTATTTTTGCTTTTACCTTCGGCGCATTGTCTTTGTTAATTACATTTTCCAGTGCGGCAGGTATCAAAATATCACATTCCAGTTCCAGCGCATCCGTATTTTTAGCAAGATTTGCAGCGCCGGGGAAGTTAAGGATACTGCCTGTTTTTTTCCGGTGCTGGAATACTTCTTCTTCATTTAAGCCGGCAGCATTAAAAATAGCGCCTTCATATTCTGCAAGGCCAACCACCTTAGCCCCGTTTTCCCTGAAGAATTTTGCGGTATGATAACCCACATTTCCCAAGCCCTGCACCACTACAGTTTTGCCTTCAATACCCAAAGGCAAACCCACTTTCTTCATTACCTCTTCTATATGGCACACTTCCCTTATGCCATAAAAAACGCCCAAGCCCGTGGCTTCCCTTCTGCCACGCACACCGCCCTGTGTAACCGGTTTCCCGGTAACACAACCTGCAGCATCAATTTCACCGGGTTTTAATGAAGCATAAGTATCCACTATCCAGGCCATTTCCCTTTCGCCGGTACCATAGTCCGGTGCAGGCACATCAATGCCGGGCCCGATAAAACCTTTACGTACCAGCTCAGCCGTATAGCGCCGGGTAATTTTTTCCAGCTCATATACACTGTAGTTCCTGGGGTTGATTTTGATACCGCCTTTAGCGCCGCCAAAAGGCACATTTACAATAGCGCATTTATAGGTCATCAGCGATGCCAGCGCCATCACTTCATCCTGGTTCACTTCATCGCTGAAGCGGATACCGCCTTTGCAGGGATTTTTATGCTGGCTATGCTGCACCCGGTAGGCTTCAATCACTTCAATTGTGCCATTGTCTCTCTTTAAAGGAAAGCGCATCTGGTATACGCTGTTGCAGGCTTTTATCTGTTCAAGGATGCCCGGATCCCATTTGGTGAATTTTGCCGCTTTGTCAAAGCTCATTTCAACGGCATGAAAAAAACTGTACTGTTTGTTTGCTGACATAGTTGTTTCTTTTAATTAAGCAATCGTTGTTTTATTAATAATAGCTACTGGCAAGTGAGCTATGTTCTTTGATTTTTTGGTTACCGGCTCCTGTACGGCGGTGAGGCTCCGGTGGCATCGCACTCCTGTACATTATATCATTATTGAACTTACATCCGGTCTTCCTTATATCTCTCAGCCCTCTATCTTCTTTACCTTCCTGTCTACGCTCCACACATACAGGAACAAGCCAATTAAAATAGTAAGGCATACGGCCACTACAATATAGATTTTTCCATTGCTGCGCATGGTATCGGCCATCTCCACGGGCTTATCCTGAGCATGCACAACAGACGATATTAATAACGCCCATACAGGCAAAAGTATTTTTTTTAAATAGCGCATCGTGTTAAATTTTAATGCGGTTTATACTGCCGGTCCAAACTTTAGTACCGGCCAACCGGGATATTTGTTCTTTTATCTCTACCCAAGCAATGCCCTGTCCTGTATTAATTGTAACCGAATCCTCAATGTTGTAATCCATACACCCAGTAATGTCCACCCAATCACGGCGGGATAAAAAACCATTCTCAAACGGCTGTCAATATCTTTAAAATTTAAAGCCGGGTTGCCGCCTTCACCACCTTTGCCGCCGGGGTGCAGGCTTCCCTCCACTATCCGGGGAATGATAAACATTGTTACGAATAACATTACATAAGCAAAGATGCTGTACACAGCGCTTACCCTTGCTTTTTTATCAATGTCTGTAAAAGACCCCCTCAGCACAAAGTACGCCCCATAAATAAGCAGCCCGATGGCAGCAAAAATTAATTTCGGTTCTTTAATAACGCTGGCAAAGCTCTGGCCCTGGTCGGTAACCCAGGTTACGGATACCCATATCATGCCGGTGATATATCCCAGGATACCAAAAATGCACCCGGCAGAAGCAAAATGCCGGGCATAAATATCATTACGGAGATTAAAATTGCGGAGGTATCTGATGCTGTACACAAAGCTGATGCTGAAAAGAATGGTCATGGCAAACCACATGGCCACATGAAAATACAGGTTACGGATGGTTTCGTTGAGAATGGGCAGGCGTGGCACATCCATTAAAAACCCGCCCGCAACGGTATAGACCAGTAAAACAAAAGATGCTATTTTCCACCAGCTTTTATGCACTGCGAAAGTGTTATTTACAAGAGTGGCGCAAAGGTAGGGCAAAGAGGAAAATGGCAGAAGAATTTTATTTTACGGGACGAAATAAAGCATTATTAAATATCATTCCTTCCATAAATAAGGGAACAGCACTACCGCCAGCACAATTATCAGCACATCCAGCCCGGTAATCAATCCCGTTAATTGCAGCACTGCTCCCTGCCGGAACACTTCGTTAAAAGCAGTTTTGCTTAACCGCATCAGCAACAGCAGCAAAGGCAAAATCACAGGAAAGCCCAAAATTGCCATCAGCGCTGCATTATGTCCTGCCCTTGCTGCAATGGCGCTCATTAATGTAAATACAAGGCTGATGCTGCTGCCCCCCAACACAACAATGGCAGTAAACAGCAGCATATCACTTACAGGGTTATTAATAAAAAATGAATACAGCAGCAGGCTTATCAAACTCATGATGAGCATCAGGATGACATTGTAAAACAATTTGGCAATGACGAATGACACCGGGGAAACAACAGTATAGTAGTACAGCATCCGGCCCCTGCTTTCCTGCAAAAAACTTTTGGCCACCGCATTTACGCATACAAATAATTGTATTACCCAAAACAGGCCGTTCCATACTTTGGCATCCAGCTCCTCCACCGATAAAGACAAAACAAAAACAGTAGAGGCAATGTACAGCAATATGCCATACAAAGTATGCTGCTGCCGCAGCTCAAGCAGCAGGTCTTTTTTCAGCAGGCTGATTACAGGACGTACCATCTGGCGCAAGTTAGCTGGTTATCATTTAAAATCGTTTCCTGCCCTCGTTTGCTGTTGTTCGTTCCCCCGTTCCTTCAAAATCAAACTTCATCCAAAACAGGCCAAACCGGAAGCAGCCAACGATAATAGAAGTTACAAACGGGTATCCAGCAATACAGTTTATCTTCTATCCAACAAACAAGTTGTCCACAAATATTAAAAAAAATATAGTAATAACAACTGTAAATAAAAAATCTACATATATTCATCCTCAATTTTTCAATTCACAAAAACAAAATTTATGAAGAAAATCCTACTCGCCCTTGTGTCGTGTACATTTTTCGGCGGTGTAATGGCACAGAAAAACTCCTGGTCATTACATACAAGCCTTGAAAAGATCAGAACCGACAAAACCGTATCAAGGTTATCCTTTCCCAAAGAATTCAAATTATTTGACCTGGATGTTCCGCCTTTAAAGCAGCAGTTGCTTACTGTGGTTGATAATGGCCGGGCACATTCAGCTATTATTTCCCTGCCCAACGCAGCGGGAGGCATAGAACAGTTTGAAGTTTTTGAAGCTTCCAACTTTGAGCCCGACCTGCAGGCACGCTTCCCGGAGATAAGGGCCTTTTCCGGCAGGGGCATTACTGATAAATATGCAACACTGAAACTGAGCATTTCGCCACAGGGCGTGCAAACAATGGTGTTCAGGACAGAAAAAGACAATGAATTTATTGAACCGTATTCTGCTGATCATACTGTATATGCCGTATTCAAATCCCAAAGAAATATTGGCAGCCTTCCCTGGTCGTGCGCCACAAAAGATGTGCAGGTGTATAATGATATAAAAAAGCAAACAGGAAATATTTCTTATGCAGCAAGGAGCGGCGGTAATTTAAAAACCATGCGCTTAGCCCAGTCCGTTACTGCAGAGTATTCCAATTATTTTGGTGCTACAAGCGCTTCGCAGGTATCGCTGGTGCTGGCAGCTATTAATGCCACACTTACCCGTGCCAATGGTGTGTATGAAAAAGACCTGGCATTGCACCTGAATCTGGTGGCAGCATCTACCAACGTTATTTATTACAATGCCTCTACAGATCCATATTCTAATGCAAGCAGTGGGGTCGGCGGCGCCTGGAATAATGAATTACAATCTACTTTAACTTCTGTTATCGGCGATGCCAATTATGATATTGGCCACTTGTTTGGCGCTTCGGGCGGCGGTGGTAATGCAGGCTGCATCGGCTGTATTTGTTCCAGCGGCAAAGGCAGCGGCTTTACTTCGCCTGCCGATGACATCCCTGCCGGTGATAATTTTGATATTGATTATGTAGTGCATGAAGTGGGCCACCAGTTGGGCGCCAATCATACATATTCCATGCTCAATGAAGGCACAGGCGTAAATAAAGAAATTGGCTCGGGCATCACCATCATGGGCTATGCAGGCATTACTTCGTATGATGTGGCTGCACATTCTATTGATGCTTATCATGAAGCTTCTATTGCACAAATACAAACAAACTTAAATTCAAAAACCTGCCCTGCTACTGCAACTATTACTAACTCCACACCGGTGGTGGCCGCAGTAAGCAGTTACACGATTCCTAAAAGCACCCCGTTTGCTTTAACAGGCTCGGCCACTGATGCAGATGGCGATGCCCTTACTTATAGCTGGGAGCAAGACGACAATGCTTCTTCCTCTCAAACTAATGCAAACAGTAAAGCAAGCGCTACTAAAGCTACAGGGCCTAACTGGATATCATTCAGGCCTACGGCATCACCTACAAGGTATTTTCCACAATTGTCCAGCATACTGGCAGGCGCCACCACCACCGGGCCAATGACTGGCGGCGATGCAGGGGTAACTACCGAAGCATTAAGCTCCGTTGCAAGAACTTTGAAATTCAGGTTAACAGTAAGGGATAACGCAGTGTACAGCTCCACTTCGCCTGTAAATGTGGGGCAAACACAATATACCGACATGGTGGTTACCGTAAGCAGCGCATCCGGCCCATTTGCTGTTACGGCCCCTAACACTGCTGTATCATGGGCAGGCGGTTCCTCACAAACAGTTACATGGAGCGTGGCAAGCACCACAGCATCTCCTGTGAGCTGCGCCAACGTAAAAATATCTTTGAGCACAGATGGTGGTCAAACTTTCCCCACTGTTTTGGTCGCCAGTACAGCCAATGATGGCACCGAAACAGTTACCATTCCCAATACACCCACTACCACTGCAAGGATAAAAGTGGAAGCCGTTGGCAATATCTTCTTTGATATTTCCAATACCAACTTTACTATCACTTCAGGTTCATCCTGCGGTACAGCCACCGGCCTTGCTTCCTCTTCTGTTACTACTACAAGCGCTACCGTTAGCTGGGCTGCAGTAAGCGGCGCCACAAGCTATGCAGTAGATTACAAACTGAATTCATCTTCTGCATGGACAAGTTTCTCCACTGCACAAACAGCAACTTCTGCAAGCCTTACCGGGCTAACTTCCGGCTCGCTGTATGACTGGAGAGTAAAAGCAACTTGTGCATCAGGAACCAGCGCTTATGCAACAGCACAGTTTACTACATTGGTACCATGTGCAGCGCCGGCAGGCTTAAGCTCAACACCTGCTTCTACTACTGCTACCGTTAGCTGGTCTGCTGTAAGTGCCGCTACAAGTTATGCTGTAGATTACAAATTGAATTCATCTTCTGCATGGACAAGCTTCTCCACTGCACAAACAGGTACTTCTGCAAGCCTTACCGGCTTAACAGCTTCTTCTTTGTATGACTGGAGGGTAAGGGCTACCTGCCCTTCAGGCACTACTGCCTACAGCACTGCACAATTCACTACTACAGCGCCTCCTGCATGTAATGCTCCAACAGGTTTAACATCATCGTCCATTACAGCAAGCAGCGCCACCGTTAGCTGGACTGCAGTAAGCGGTGCTGTTGGTTATGCGGTGGATTATAAACTAAATTCATCTTCTACATGGACAAGCTTCTCCACTGCACAAACAGGAACTTCTGCAAGCCTCACCGGTTTAACAGCATCCTCACTGTACGACTGGAGGGTAACTACTAATTGTTCTTCCGGCTCAAGCACGGCGGCCAGCGCACAATTCACTACCTCTGCAGCTTCTACCTGCGCTACGGCGTTTGAACCTAATGAAACACAATCTGCCGCAGCGGCAATTACATCAGGCGCCACTAACTCTGCTGCTATCAGCTCATCCACTGATATAGATTATTATAAAATCACAACCACCGGCACCAGCAATATCGTTTATAATCTTGCCGGCCCTTCCGGTAAGGATTATGATTTGTATATTTATAACAGCTCGGGAACACAGCTTGGTTCAGGTACAAGTTCGTCAGCCACTGAGGCTGTTACGCTGAATAACCAGGCTGCAGGTACTTATTACATCAAAGTAATTGGCTACAATGGCGCTAACAGTACCACCTGCTATACTATTAAAGCAACAGCCACAACAGTAACCGGTTGCCAAAGCAGCTATGACAACAGCACCAATGGCACCACTTCCGGCGCCGCTGCAGTTCCTTTCAATACTGATATCAAAGGATTAATCAGTCCAAGCGGTGATGTTGATAATTATAAATTCACTATCACTACACGGGGTACCATTACTGTTACGCTGACTACCCTGCCTGCCGACTACGACCTGAAACTGCTGAACAGTTCAGGTACACAAGTAGCCATTTCTCAAAAAGGAAGCACCAACAGTGAATCCATCAGTTATACTGCAGCCCCCGGCACTTATTATGCACAGGCATACGGATATAATAATGCGAATAACTCATCTTCCTGCTATACGTTGAAAGTAGCACTGGGTACTGCAACCAGGGATGCTATTGATGCACCGGTTTACAGCAGCAAGAAAATCCTGACTGCTTTTCCCAATCCTGTACAGGATAAGCTGAATATTAACCTTACCGGTTATAAAGGCGCTGCCACCATCAGTTTGATTGACGTAAACGGAAGGCAGGTGGCTACCCAGCGTTCTGCCAATGAAAATTCTCAAATAGATATTTCAAAACTTGCAAGAGGCATTTACCTGGTGAAAGTAATTACTGCCGGCGGAGAAGTGCTGAATACAAAAGTTGTGAAACAATAAGGGTTTAACGATTGCTTGTAATTACACGGGCGGCCTTTGGCCGCCCGTTTTTTATAGCAGAAAATTTCTTTTATAAATAACTTGCCATTTCTGTTTGATATTGTTCCGCAACAGCCCTTGCTTCTTCTGCAAAATTTTCTTTTTCACCAGCGTAAATAACGGCACGGCTGGCATTTACCAGCAAACCGCAGTCATTGTTTTTTCCATATTGGGTCACTTCTTTCAAACTACCGCCCTGGAAGCCAACGCCCGGTACCAATAAGAAATGATCGGGGATTATTTTCCTGATATTCTCAAATGCACTTGCCTGCGTGGCGCCGGTTACAAACATTAAGTTGTCCCGGGTGCCCCAGGATGCAATTGTTCTTAAAACTTTTTCGTATAAATATTCGCCGGATGAAAATTGCTGCAATTCAAAATCAGCAGCACCTTTATTACTTGTTAAGCCCAGCACAATAGCCCATTTGTTCTCGTATTCCAAAAACGGTCTTACACTGTCTTCACCCATGTAAGGGGCGACAGTGATGGCATCAAAGTTCATTGTTTCAAAAAATGCCCTGGCATATTGCGAGGAAGTGTTGCCAATATCCCCGCGCTTGGCGTCTGCAATTGTAAAGTGCTCTTTGGGGATATAGCTTACTGTTTGCTCCATTGCTTCCCATCCCTTCAGGCCCATTGCTTCGTAAAAAGCTGTATTGATTTTATAGCTTACACATAGATCTTTGGTGGCATCAATGATGGCTTTATTGAATTCAAAAACCGCATTGGGATGCGGTTGCAGGTGTTTGGGGATCTTTGCAATATCTGCATCAAGGCCAACACAGAGGTAGGATTTTTTTTGCTGTATTTGTTCAATGAGTTGCTCTCTTGTCATGGGAGCAAAAGTAAACAATCATCCCAAATCCATTTTAACCCCTTAGTAATTGCAGCATTTCTTCTTCTACGGCAACATCTTCCCAGCAGTTTTCAATATCAGCCATCTTCATCACCTGCTGCATAATGGCATCCTGTTTAATGCTGTTTTTTAATGCTTCACTGTATCTTATCTGCGGGCTGAATGTTACCTGCGAATAAGCCGGTATCCACTTGTCTGGGTATTTTTTGCTAAATGCTGCTTCAATTTTTTTCTGCAATAAAAATTTTGGGTCGGCCACTTTATCCCTCATCTCTACAAAATTGTTCAACGCCAGTTCTGCAATAGCATCAGCATCAGGTTTACGCATGGCTTGATATTCCTTTACAATCAAATCCCAGTCTTCTTTATGTTTATCAATTAAACCATTCAATACCCTGCAATCTTCAAAGCCGCAGTTCATGCCCTGCCCAAAGAACGGCACTATTGCATGAGCAGCATCTCCAATCAATGCAAACTTATTTTCCCTTACCCATGGAAAGCATTTTACAGTGACCAATGATGATACAGGATTGGTGAAAAAATCGTGCACCAGCGTTGGCATCAGGTGATATGCATCAGCAAAAGTTGTTTTGAAGAATGTTTCCACTTTCTCTTTTGTATCCAGGCTTGCAAAAGAGGGTTCTCCTTCAAAAGGAAAAAACAATGTGCAGGTGAAGCTGCCGTCAATATTCGGTAAGGCGATCAGCATATAATTGCCCCGTGGCCAGATGTGCAGCGCATTTTTTTCCATTAAAAATTCCCCATTATTACCTGCAGGAATGGTCAGTTCCTTATAGCCAAAGTCAATATAGTGTTGCTGGTATTGAAAGCGGTCGTGCTGTAATTGGTGAGCTAATCTTGCTGCTGAATAAGCACCGTCACTGCCAAATAATAATTGATAATTGATAGTTGATAATCGATGATTTTCCTGGTTTTCAAAAGTTATTTCATCTTTTTCCCAGTTTATTGCCTCGCATTTTTCATTGAAAGAGATATCCACACCATATTGCCCTGCCAAATTCATGAGCTTTTTGTTCAGTTCCCCTCTTGAAACAGAATTGATATACTGCCCTTCTTTTCCGTAAGGCTGGTAAGCGGTGCTGCCATCCGCATTGTGCATAAAGCGGCCATGCATGGGAATGGCAATTTTTTTTATCTCTTCCATTATGCCCACTTCTTTCAATGCTTTAATGCCACGGTCACTCAGTGCCAAATTAATAGAGCGGCCAGCGCTGATCTTTTCTTTACGCATATCAGGCCGGCGTTCGAATATTTTTACTTTATGGCCACGTTTGGATAAATAGATCGATAACAATGAACCTACAAGGCCTGCACCGATTATTATTGTTTCTTTTTTCATTTCCTTATTTGTTCCTCGTTTTATGTTTCTCGTTTCTCGTTATGGACCTTCAATTTTTGTAGCTCCTGCTATTGTCTACAAGTTTCAAACCTAAAGAACGAGAAACAAGAAACGAGAAACAATGAGCTAACGAGAAACGATATGTTGAATAATGTACCCAAAAGTAAATATGTCAGTAAATGTATTATACAACGGCACCGGTGCCACCCTTATCACATTTGGTTCTCTCCAATCAGCTAGCACACCGTGTTGTTTCAATGTGTCAAAAATTTCTTTTCCTTTTTTAAGCATCAGCATACTCACCTGGCAGCCTTTTGCATTTGCCGGGGTAATTACTTCTATTACTTTGTCAGTTACCGACCGGTTCAAATGATCAATAATGAATAATAAATAATCACTCAATAACTGCCCTTTCGCAAATAAATTGTCCAACCCTGCTTCTGAAAAAATATCCAATGATGCTTTGTGTGCCGCCATTGACAATACCGGTGCATTGCTCAGCTGCCATCCTTCTGCAGTAGGGATTGGCTCAAAGCCCTTTTCCATTTTAAAACGTACTTCTTTGGTGTGGCCCCACCAGCCTGCAAAGCGCGGCAATTCCTTATTAGCAACATGCTTTTGATGAATGAACACTCCGGATACGCCGCCGGGGCCGCTGTTTAAATATTTATAGCTGCACCAGCAGGCAAAGTCAACATCCCAGTCATGCAGTTTCAACCCAATATTACCCGCTGCATGCGCCAGGTCAAAACCTGCAATGGCACCGGTGGCGTGTGCTGTTTTGGTAATGGCAGGTATATCAAACACCTGCCCGTTGTAATAATTCACACCGGCAAATAATACGAGCGCAATTTCATTTTTATGCTGTTCTATCACTGCAAGGATATCTTCCGTTCTTATCACATACTCCCCTTCCCTTGGCGCTACTTCTATAATGGCATCGGCAGGATCGAAATTATGATACTGCACCTGTGATTCCATGGCATATTGGTCGCTGGGAAATGCTTTGGCTTCGCAGATAATTTTATACCGTTGCTTTGTTGGCCGGTAAAAGCTCACCATCAGCAAATGAAGATTGACAGTAAGCTGGTTCATCGCTACTACTTCTTCCGGTAATGCACCAACAATACTGGCTAATTGTTCCGTCAAAATTTCATGGTAAGGCATCCAGGGATTTCTTGCATGAAAATGTCCTTCCACGCCAAAGCTGGCCCAGTCTTCCAGTTCATTCACTACATAATCCTGTGTCGTCTTTGGCTGTAGTCCAAGTGAATTTCCTGTAAAGTAGACGCTTTCTTTACCATTGATGATGGGAATATAAAATTTATCCCGGAAGCTTTTCAGTATGTCGTTTTCGTCAAGCTCTTTTGCAAACGCTGCTGTATTTTGAAAATTCATATCAATCTATTGTAGCAATCACTTTTAATTCTATAGCAATAGGTGTCGGCAAGCTTTTTACCTCTACAGTCGTCCTGCATGCCTGCACATCAGCAAAATATTCTGTATACACTTTATTATAAACAGGAAAATCCTTTTTCATATTGGTTAAAAAAACCGTTACATCTACGATCTTATTCCAACTGCTGCCGCTTGCTTCCAATACTGCTTTTACATTGGCAAAACACTGTCGGGTTTCGGCTTCAATATCATACTTCACAATATTTCCTTCTTTATCCAATTCTAATCCCGGGATGGAATCATCCTTTGCATTTCTCGAGCCGATGCCGGATAAAAATAAAAGATTACCCACTTTTCTTGCATGGGGATAAGTGCCTAAAGGCCTGGCTGCCCTGTCTGTATGAATCGTTCCTTGTTTCTCGTTGGCTGTTCCTCGTTTCTCGTTTACGGAAGCAATCCTGTTCTGGAATTTTGGACCACTTTTTTCTGATTGGTTTAAGTATTGAATAAAAGCACCAATTTTATTGCCTACTTTGTCGGCCAACTCAAATAGCTCTTCGTACGCTTCTTTTGAAATATGATTCCTGTTAAAGCAACGAATCAACTGAGATTGCAATTCAGATGCCGATGCCCTGGCTATGCTAAGAAATTGAATAAACTCAAACCTGCCGCCCCTTCCAAAACCTTCTGCGATATTATCAGGAATAGAGCCTGCAGATTTATTGATTTGGTCCCTGAGGGCAAAATCTTTAGACAAACTTCCTGAACTTAAGCAGGCAAAAATTTTCTTCTCCAGCTCATTTGCCAATTGCCAGGATTCCAGCTCTGTAAATTTTTTAACTGTCGCCATTACTAATAAACTTCAATTAATAAAACGAGAAACGAATAACGGTAAACAAGAAACGAGAAACGTTTCTTTTAAAACTGCACGCAAACATTCTTCGTTTCCGTAAAAAACCTTAATGCTTCCCAGCCACCTTCCCTCCCAACACCGCTATTCTTCATCCCACCAAATGGAGTCCTCAAATCCCTCAGCAGCCAGCAATTCACCCATATAATTCCTGACTGTACATTAGCTGCCATCCGGTTGGCTTTGCTTATATCCTGCGTCCAGATGCTTGCTGCCAAGCCATAATTGGTTGCATTGGCTAATTGCAAAGCTTCTTCCTCCGTTTCAAACGGCTGCAAGGTTACCACAGGCCCAAAAATTTCTTCCCGGTTGGTTTTGCAATTGGGACCAAGCCCTTCAATAATCGTTGGCTCAATGAAATAGCCATTTGAACAACGTCCATCCATTTTCACTGCATTGCCACCGCATAAAATTTTCCCACCCTCCTGTTTAGCAATCTCAATGCAGCTCATAATTTTTTCAAAATGCGCTTTGCTCACGATAGCACCTTGTTTGCTTGTTGCTTCCAGCGGGTCGCCAATTTTTTGTTTTTGGGTTATCTCAACAAAATGTTTCTTAAATTCCTCATACGCCTTTTTTTCAATCAATATCCTGCTGCCGCATAAACAAATCTGTCCCTGGTTACCAAAAGATGAACGAATAATCTCTTTGAACATCTTTTCCCAGTCGCAATCAGCAAAAATGATGGTGGGATTTTTTCCGCCCAATTCCAATGATAATTTTTTAAACATCGGCGCCGCAACAGAAGCAATGCGTTCGCCAGCTCTGGTGCTGCCTGTAAATGAGATTGCTTTAATGGCAGGATGTTTTATAATGGCTTCACCGCAACTAAAGCCATCACCATGCACAATATTCAATACCCCATCGGGCAATCCTGCTATCTGGCAAATTTTTCCCAGCAAAAAAGAAGTGACAGGAGTTACCTCGCTGGGCTTTGCAATTACACAATTGCCCGCCGCCAGCGCCGGCGCTATTTTCCATGTAAATAAATACAAAGGCAAATTCCACGGAGAGATGCAGCCCACAACACCAATTGGCTGCCGCAAAGTGTAGTTGATGGCATTTTTATCATTGGCAAAATGGCTTTCACCTGCAAAGTGCATTATACCGGTTGCAAAAAAGCGAAAGTTGGCAGAAGCCCTTTGTATATCTACCTCCCTGCTCAGCCAAAGCGGTTTACCGTTATCGTTAGTTTCGGCAAGGGCAAGCTCTTCCAAATGCTCATCTATCAAATCAGCAATTCTGTTAAGCATACGAAATCTTGTTTCTGCAGAAGCATTGCTCCATCCCGGAAATGCTTTTTGTGCAGCGCTTACCGCAAGTTCAATATCTTTTCCATTGCTATTAGGTACCTCATAATACTTTTCGGCAGTGGCGGGATTAATGCCGTCCAAATATTTTTCGCTCAATGGTTTTATAAAATCACCACCGATATAATTTTCTAACTGGTATGGTATTTCTAAAGTCATGTTTAAAGTTTAAATGTTTAAGGTTTAAAGTTTGCGATTGGGGTTCTCCAACTTTAAACTTTAGACTTTAAACCTGCAACTATATACTTCCTGTCCTCCCTCCATCCACAGGAATGTTAACGCCATTGATATACGATGCCGCAGGTGACGCTAAAAATGCCACCACGTTCGCAATTTCCGATGCATCCGCAAATCGCTTTGCCGGGATCTCGTTTTTCATTTCTTCTTCTATAGCATCAACAGCAGCACCTTTTTTGGTTGCATTGTTTTGAATAATACTTTTCAAACGCTGTGTGGCAGTAGCACCGGGCAGTACATTGTTTACTGTAATATTAAATTGTCCCAGTTCGTTTGCCATTGTTTTGCTCCAGCTTGCCACCGCACCACGAATGGTATTGGATACGCCCAAATTCGGCAGCGGAACTTTTACAGAAGTGGAAATGATATTGATGATCCTTCCATATACTGCTGCTTTCATCGAAGGGACAACTGCTTTGGCAAGGATATGATTGCAAATCAAATGGCGGTTGAATGTATTGATAAATTCTTCTTCCGCCGCATTTACGATTGGGCCGCCGGCAGGTCCACCGGAATTATTAATTAAAATATGAACAGGGTGATCAGCAACAAAATCGTTTATCACCTGCTTTACCATTTCGGGTTTATCAAAATCAGCCACTAAATAATAATGTACTTGCTCGTAAGAATTATTCAATTGCAATACGGCAGCTTGCAAAGCTTCTTCATTTCTTGCCATTAAAATACAGGTAGCGCCCAGCTTTGATAATTCTATTGCAGAAGCCAATCCAATACCTTGCGTACTGCCGCAAACCAGCGCCGTTTTTCCTTTGAGAGATAAATTCATTATCGCAGATTAAGCATGGTTCTTTTATCACAGATTATTTGTGATTGTTATGGCTTTCAATAATCATATCAATTCATAACAATCATGATAATCCTTATTCAAAAATCAAACTTAGTCAAAATGTCGTAATTTCCGGTCTCCATAAAAGATTGCTGCTTTATCATATTAATTAAAAAATATTCCTATGCCAGTAGCTGCCCCTTTCAATTTAAAAAAATGGATAAACGAACACCGTGATCTGCTGAAACCGCCGGTAGGCAACCAGTGCGTTTATAAAGACGCCGAAAATTTTATCGTGATGGTGGTGGGCGGGCCTAATGCCCGCAAGGATTACCACTACAACGAAAGTGAAGAGCTGTATTACCAGGTGGAAGGAAACATCGTGCTGAAAATAATTGACGAAGGTGTACCAAAAGATATTCCCATCAATGAAGGCGATTTATTTTTGCTGCCGCCCAAAACGCCGCATTCACCGCAGCGTGGGGCTAATACCGTAGGGCTGGTAATCGAGAAAATAAGAGAAAATGAAAAAGACGGTTTTTTGTGGTTCTGTGAAAACTGCGGCAATAAACTGTATGAAGAATACGAGGTAATCAATGATATTGTAACACAATTACCGCCAATCATGAATGGCTTTTACAGTGATGAGCATAAACGCACTTGCAGCAAATGTGGTAGCGTTATGGCCCCTCCGGTTCGTAAAGGGTAATATTATGTTTCTCGTTCCTCGTTGTATGTTTCTCGTCTCTCGTTGGGGCGCCTTTCAATTTTTTAGCGCCTGCTATTGGGTACAAGGTTTGAGTTTAAAAGAACGAGAAACGACTAACGGCTAACAAGAAACGAGAAACAGCTTTTCGGATAAGGATTGAATTTAAAAGAGAAGGGACGATAATAAAAAATGAAGATTGACATACACACCCACATAATGCCGGACAAAATGCCCAACTGGGTACAGAAGTTCGGTTATGGTGAATTTATACATTTAGAGCACAGGAACTGTAAAGCCTGCATGATGAAAGGCGATAAATTGTTCCGTGAAGTGGATGCCAATTGCTTTGATGCAGGTGCAAGAATAAAAGATATGGATGAAACGGAAGTAACCGTTCAGGTACTCTCCACTATTCCTGTGTTATTTAACTATTGGGCAAGACCGAAAGATGGTTTAGAAACCTCCCGTTTTTTTAATGACCACATTGCTGATACAGTTGCAAAAAATCAAAAACGTTTTATTGGTATTGGTACTGTGCCTTTACAGGATATTGACCTGGCCATTGCAGAAATGGAGCGTTGTGTTACAGAATTAAAAATGCCGGGGCTGGAGATTGGCAGCAATATCAATGGCGAGAATTTATCGGATAAAAAATTCTTTCCTTTTTATAAACGTGCCGAAGAAATCGGCTGCTCTTTATTTGTACACCCCTGGGAAATGATGGGAGAACAGCAAATGCAAAAATACTGGCTTCCCTGGTTAGTGGGCATGCCTGCTGAAACAAGCCGAGCTATTTGTTCCATGATATTCGGTGGTGTGCTGCAACAGTTTCCCAAACTGAAAGTAGCATTTGCACATGGTGGCGGTAGTTTCCCTCTTACTATCGGAAGAATCGAACATGGCTTTAACGTTCGCCCTGATTTGGTTGCTGTGGACAATGCCATTAACCCAAAGGATTATATTGGGAAATTTTGGATTGACAGTTTAGTGCATGATGCCAAAGCCATGCAATACATTCTTGATATAATGGGAGAAGACAAAATTTGCCTGGGGAGTGATTATCCTTTCCCATTAGGGGAACAGGTACCGGGGGATTTGATTGAAGAAATGAACCTGAAAAATGAATTGAAAGAGAAATTATTTTTTAGAAATGCAAAAGACTGGCTGGAAATTACTCATTAAATAAATTGGGATAATCACTGATCATTCCATCCACACCCATCTTTGTTAATTCCTCCATCGTTGTTTTCTCATCTACTGTCCATGGGATAATTTTTATTTTTTGTTGATGGCATTTTTCTACCAGGTCTTTTGTTACCAAAGAATAATGCGGGCTATACACATTGGGTACAAAGCCCAATTGTTTTATTTCTTCTTCCAGCGAGCGCTTGTCAAAATCTTCAATTAATAAAACGGTTGGCATTAAAGGGTAATGTTCATGCAGGTATTGCAGTGTCCGTACATCAAACGATTGTATTGTTATCCACTGCTCCATGCCTTTCTCCTTTATCACTTTCATCAGCATATCCACAAAGGCAGCAGATGAAGGATGATAGATATTATCAGTAGCAGGCATTGTCTTTGTTTCAATATTGAAATAAGGAAAAGGCCGTTTGCTTTTTTGCATATATGCTTTTACGGAATCAAACAGGGCGGCAAGGCTGGGTTTGTGCACCGCTATTTTTTGTTGTTGCGGAAAACGGGGATGGGGTTTTAGTCCCACATCATATTGCTGTGTTTCAGCAAAACTCATTTTAAAAATGTTGTAGTTTTTTTCATCTTTCTCTTCAATAAAACTGCCATCGGGCTTTGTAGTTATCTCATGATTAAAAAATGGTTCATGCGAAAGAATAGCAACGCTGTCTTTGGTAAATACAATATCCATTTCCAAAGTGGTTACACCCAGGTCCAGTGCATGGAGCATTGCGGGGATGCTGTTTTCCGGCATAAGGCCACGACAACCTCGATGGCCTTGTTTATCAAAGCCTGTATTATTCGAAAGCATTTTTTTATTGGATGAACACGAGAGAATAAACAATGAAAGCAAAAAGGCAAATAGCTGTGTATGTTTCATAGCCTAAAGGTAACAATGCCTGTAATAAGTTAGCCACGAATTACACGAATGAACACGAATGGTTTTTAGCCACAGATTTCACCGATTAATACAGAAAATAAGCTTCGCTTATTCGTGACAATTAGTGCAAACTTGCCTGACGGTAGTCAGGTTCGTGGCTAACTTCTGCATTTTATCTGTGTGTATCTGTGAAATCTGTGGCTAAAACAGAACCCGGCCTGACCTTCGGTGCCGACCGGGGCTACACCAGCACCTCCTGCACCTGTGTAGCCGCTAAATTCGCATTCCTCATCGCAATGCCCCTCGCCGCATTGCCTGCAAATTCAATAAACGCTTTTTTGGTCACTGCATCATCACTAACCATCACGGGTATGCCCAAATCGCCGCCTTCACGGATGCTTTGTACAATCGGTATTTGGCCCAGGAAAGGAATATCAAATTCTTCTGCTAAATTTTTACCACCGTTCTTTCCAAAAATGTAGTATTTATTTTCCGGTAGTTCTGCCGGAGTAAAGTAACTCATATTTTCCACCAACCCAATCACCGGCACTTTCAATTGTGCCTGTCCAAACATGGCAATACCTTTCTTGGCATCTGCCAATGCCACCAACTGCGGCGTGGTAACAACGATCACACCCGTTACAGGCACCGTTTGCACCACCGTTAAATGAATATCGCCGGTGCCGGGCGGCATATCAATAATTAAATAATCCAGTTCGCCCCAGTCCACTTCGCTTACAAACTGGCGGATAGCGCTGCTCACCATTGGGCCACGCCACACCACCGCCTGCTTTTCATCCACCAGCAGGCCAATGCTCATCATTTTTATACCATACCTTTCTATCGGCACTATTATGCCCTTGCCATTTACTTCTCTCATCATCGGCCGTTCGCCACGAACCCCAAACATAATATGCTGGCTGGGCCCGTAAATATCAGCATCCATCAATCCCACAGCGGCACCGCCCTGCGCCAATGCCAGTGCAAGATTAGCACTCACCGTGCTTTTGCCCACACCGCCTTTGCCGCTCACTACTGCAATAATATTTTTTACACCGCCCAATAAAGTTTTTGCATCCTTGCGGTTGCTGCTGGTGTTGCTGGTAAAATTCACTTTCACCACCGCATTTTTATTCACCAGTAGTTTCACTGCATTTTCACTCGCCGTCCGCATCATATCTTTCATGGGGCAGGCCGGCGTGGTAAGTACAATGGTAAACGAAACAGCATCGCCATCAATCGCAATATCCTTCACCATATTCAGCGTCACCAGGTCTTTGCCAAGGTCAGGCTCCTGCACATTGCTCAACGCCTTCAGTATATCTTCTTGTGTCATCCGTCCAATTATTTGTTAAAAAGAAATATAGAACTGCAAAATTAACCTTCCGCGGGCTTACTTTGTTTATCATTTACAGAAATGATATTATTTTTGAAGCCGGCAGTATATCATTAATCAATATCGTTGTGTCACTCACTTGTACCATATACCTTTGGGCAACGCAATAAAAACAAGCAGTTACAGGCGCATTCAATGAAGATATTTTTACGATACATTTTATTTTTTATCATTATCCTGCCCTTTTCAGCAAAAGCCCAATTCAGCAGCTTTAAAGATTCTGTAGTGCAGTTGTATGGTGTGGTAATGACGGCAGACAGCCTGCAGGCGCTCCCCGCCGTAAGCGTAATGGTAAAAGGCCGCAACCAGGGCACTATCACCAGCAACCAGGGTGTATTCAGCATTGTGGTGCTAAAAGGTGATGTAATAGAATTTACCAGCGTGGGCTTTAAGCCAAAAACGGTTACCATCCCCAACAATATACAGGGCAATCAATACAGCCTTATACAATTAATGGTAACAGATACTGTATATCTTGCCGCCACTATTATTAAGCCACGGCCTTCAAGAGAGCAATTTGAAAGGGATTTTCTCAACACCAAAATACCGGATGACCAGCTTGAAATAGCCCGGCAAAACAACTCTGAAAATACCCGCCGCATACTCATGTCCACCCTGCCCAAAGATGGCAAGGAAGCAGCCAGCGCTTACCTGAGCAGGCAGGCGGCAAAAAATTATTATGCAGGCCAGCTGCCGCCGCAAAATATTTTCAGCCCTCTTGCCTGGGCCGAATTTATCAAAGCATGGAAACGGGGTGATTTTAAAAGCAAATAGGTTAGCCACAGATTTCACTGATTAACACAGAAAATAAGCTCGCTCATTTGTGACAATTAGTGCAATTCGTGGCTTTCTTCTGTATTTTATCCGTGTGCATCTGTGAAATCTGTGGCAAAACAATTCGTGTACTGAGCGTAGTCGAAGTATTCTTGGCTAACAACAATTACTTAATTTTACTTTTTGATTTTTTACTTTTCACTTTATACAAAGCATGTTATTTTTTCTAAACGGCTTCATGGGCAGCGGCAAATCTCACTGGGGAAAAATCTGGGCAGCAGAACAGCAACTGACCTTTATTGATTTGGACGAGCTTATCCAGATGGAAGAAGGTGGTACGGTAGTGGATATTTTTGAAACCAAAGGCGAAGAATACTTCCGCAATGCAGAAGCAAAAAAATTACGGGAATTAGCCTCTGCTAAAGATGCCATCATTGCCTGCGGCGGCGGCACACCCTGCTTTAACGACAATATGCAATGGATGAATGAACACGGCACCACTGTTTACTTATCTGCCGCACCGGATGAAATACTGCGCAGGCTTATTAAAGGCCAGCAGCAACGCCCGCTGATAAAAAAGCTCAACCAGTCTGAGCTGTTGTTTTTTATAGAGCAGAAATTAAAAGAAAGGGAGCCATTTTATAAGCAGGCGCAAGTCATTTTACCAAGCGCCGCTATAACAGAACAAACCTTTGCAGAAAAAATACTTACACATTAATTGCAGCACTATGCATAAAAAGTTTCTTATCACTGCCTCAGTCCTCGGCGCTTTATCAGTTATACTGGGCGCTTTTGCAGCACACAAGCTCAGGGAAATATTTGAGCCGGAAATATTGCAGGTGTTTGAAACGGCCGTAAGATACCAGGTGTACCATACCATCGGTTTATTTATTGTTGGCATCTTATACCAGCAGTTTTCCGAAAAACATTTGGTATGGGCAGGCAATCTTTTCATTGCAGGCATTCTACTTTTCAGCGGTTCGTTATATGTGCTGTGTTTTATCCGCCATTTTAATATAGCTGCGTTATGGGTCGGGGCTGTCACTCCTTTCGGCGGCGCCTGCTTTATTGCCGGCTGGCTGATGATAGCATTTGGAATAACAAAAAAATCTACAGGTCAATAGCGTAAAAAAGCGTTACCAGTGTGCCATTTTTGTTTTCAATGGAAAAGCTGATATTGGAATCTTTCATCCGCTGCTGCATATTCTTCAGCCCATTGCCAAAGCGCCTTGTTCTTTCAAGGTCAATGCCAATGCCATTATCATGTATGGTAAGCGAAAGCCCGCCGGGCACTTTTTCAAAATTGATATTTACTTCTGTAGCCTGTGCATGTTTTACGATATTGTTCAGCACTTCTTTCACCACTAAAAAAACATTTTTTCTTATAGCGCCGCTTACTTCCAGGTTGGGAACAGCTTCGTCTATATATATCCTGCAGTCAATACCCGTGTTCTCAAAATATTCCTGAGCATAGCTGCGGATGTAGGCCGTCATATTTTCCAGCGAATCGTTGCTGCTGCTCATGGCCCAGATGATGGTGTTCATACTGTTGAGCAGCTCATTGGCAGAAGATGATATTTTTTCAATCTCGGGCAATGTGTTCTTGTCCGGTTTGCTTTTGGCCAGTTCGCTGTACAGCCTTATGGCGGTGATGCCGGCGCCCAGTTCATCATGCATATCGGCGCTGATGCGGTTCCTCTCTTTTTGCCTTGCATCCAGCACCGCCAGCCGGGTTTCAAACGCCTGCTTCTCCACTTCCAGCTTCATTGCTTCCTGTTCCTTTGTTTTCTCTATCAGTTCTATCCTGTTTTTATAAGTAAGGCCGAGAATAAAAAACATCAGCTCACAAACAATGCCCAGCTCATAATAAAAAAGGGAATTGAACAAAAGGCCGCCTTTTTTGGGAAACTGCACCATGTAAAAAGAAATAGCGGCAAAGCAAATAAGCATAACATTCCCCATGGCCAGGTAATTCAGCAGCCTGTTTTTCCTGGTAAATGCGGTAATGATATAGACGATACCCAAAGCAAGCGCTGTTACTTTCATAATATTTTCAAGCGCTTGCTGTAAAGTAAAATTGCCAGTGAAAAAATATACAAAAGTATAGCCGGCAAGCAATAACAATACAGCCCATTCTTCATACACAAATAACCTGTCGAGTCCCTGGAAATATTTTGTTGTATCAAGGAATTTCCTGGTGAACTCAATATAAAAAACAGTGCCTGCAGCAAGCAGTGCAAATGCAAAATAACCCATGAACAGGCCCGGCACCACGCCTCCTTTCTTTTCAAAATACACGCTGAAAAAAATCAGCAGGAACATGCACACCACGTACCCGCCGTTAAAAATAAACTCTGCCTTTTTACTCAACAG
The DNA here is from genome assembly GCA_048498115.1 of Bacteroidota bacterium. GTDB lineage: Bacteria > Bacteroidota > Bacteroidia > Chitinophagales > Chitinophagaceae > Ferruginibacter. The sequence goes on from JBEHYP010000003.1 coordinate 52,919, forward strand.
GTAATTGGTGATCGAAAAGATGAACATCATCACCAAAATGCCGCCAAATGTATACCCGGCTATCTGCATCGGTGCATTGCGGTAATACTGTACTTTTTTATACTTATCCAGGTAGCTGCTTTGGATAAGCTGGGGAGTAAGGTATGTAAAAGCGTACTTGGTAAAATGCAATTCACTGATAAATGTTTGCCGTTTCCCGGCTTTTACCACCAGCGGCTGGTAGCCCGTAGAGCGGCTTTCATCTTTCACCTGCTGCAATTTATTATTGCCGCCTGCTTCATACACTGCAATTCTCCTGAAGGTAAGCCCCGGGAAAAAATAAATGCTGTCATCTTTTGTTGAAGAATTGTAAACATCCAGTTTCAGGTACACTCTTTTTGTAACCCAAGCAGAAGGGATACGGGTCTTTATCCCATAGGCTGATAAAGGCACCCAGTCCTTACTAAGCACTTCCTGCAATGGGATATTATTATTGCTGTCAAGCAGCACCGGGCAGTTGTATAAAAAAACAGAATCCTCCAGCAATGCTACGTCAGTATAGGCCGTACCAGCCACCGGCTGCGCTTTTAACAAGGCAGGAGAAAAAGCCATGGCAGCAAGCAGCACTGTGACGGGGATGCTTTTCATTATCCCAAACCTACATATTTTACCGGATACTGTTACCGGGCGGCACCTGAGTGTAAGCGGTATTATTTATCTTTGTTGCGATGGCAAAGAAAGTGAAACCGGCAAAAGCTGAAACCAAAAGTGCCGGCGCATTAAAGCAAGACAGTGAACCCTCAATAGAAGTAAAGCAATTACTTAAGGATGAACGCACCCATAAAATAACCGGCGCCGTTTTATTATTAATAGCCTTCCTGCTCTTCATAGCATTTACTTCCTATCTCTTTACATGGGATGAAGACCAGGCAGAAGTTTTTAAATCCGGCAGCAATTTATTCTGGGGCACCGATGTAAAAGTGAACAACCTGCTGGGCACACTCGGCGCTTTTCTCTCCCACTTTTTTATTTATAAAGGGTTTGGTGTAGCCTCCTTCCTCATTTGCAGCTTCTTTTTTATACTCGGTGTTAATTTGTTTTTTGGTAAAAAAATATTTTCAGTTGCCCGTAACCTCAAATATTTAATTACAGGGCTGGTGGTGCTGAGTGTTGCCTTTGCAGTGATATTTGACGGAAAAGAGTTTCCCTGGGGCGGGGCTGTGGGTAAGCTGGCAAAAAACTGGATGTACCGGGCAATTGGCCAGGTAGGCACATTGGCTGTGCTGGCGGTGGCTGTATTGAGCTATATCATCTGGAGGTTTAACCCTGTATTCAGGCTGCCTTCCAAAAAAGCGATTGCCAAAGCAACAGAAGGCATTCCTGCTATAAATGAACCAATAGCCGGGGAAGAAAAAGAAATTATTGAAGAAGAAACCGAAACCGGCGGCAATAAACTGAATGGTAAAAGCGGGATCCTCTCATTGCCAAAAGAAGAAGAAATACCTGTACATGACATCCAGCTTGTTGAAAAAGATATACCGGAAGAAAAAGAAGAAATTATTGCACCTGTATTAAATGAAATTGTTGCACCTGTTGCAAAAGCGCCGGCCAAGCCAAAAGACATTACACCATTAGAGCTGGAAATAAAAACAACGCCGGAAAAAGAAGAAGCAGAAGAACCGAAAGAGCCTGTTGCCAAACGCCAGTCGCTGGATACAAAGTATGACCCCGTTTTAGACCTGAGAGATTACCTCTACCCTTCCATTGACCTGCTGGAAGCACATGGCAGCGATAAGATCGTACAGGATGCCACAGAATTACAGGCCAATAAAGACCAGATCATTAACACGCTCAAGAACTACGACATCAGCATACAAAGGATCTCTGCTACGGTAGGTCCCACCGTTACCTTGTATGAGATTGTGCCTGCTGCCGGTGTGCGTATTTCAAGAATTAAAAACCTGGAGGATGATATTGCACTGAATCTTGCAGCGCTGGGCATTCGCATCATTGCACCTATTCCGGGCAAAGGAACCATTGGTATTGAAGTGCCCAATGCCAAGAAGACAATTGTAAGCATGAGAACCTTGTTGTCTTCCGATAAATTCCTGCACAACAATTATTCGCTGCCGATAGCTATTGGCAAAAAGATAGACAATGAAAACTTTATTGTTGATCTGGCAAACATGCCGCACCTGCTAATGGCAGGCGCTACCGGCCAGGGTAAATCCGTAGGGTTAAATGCCATACTTGTTTCATTGCTATATAAAAAACACCCTTCACAGTTAAAGTTTGTACTGGTTGACCCGAAGAAAGTAGAGCTGAGCATTTACAAAACCATTGAAAGGCATTTCCTGGCCAAGCTGCCGGGCGAAGACGAAGCCATCATCACCGATACAAAGAAAGTGGTGCATACGCTCAATGCGCTTTGCATTGAAATGGACAACCGCTATGATCTGCTGAAAGAAGCCGGTTGCCGCAACATAAGGGAGTACAACGAAAAATTTGCTTCCCGGAAACTCAATCCTGAAAAAGGCCACCAGTTTCTTCCGTTCATCGTGCTGGTGGTGGATGAATTTGCCGACCTGATAATGACCGCCGGCAAAGAAGTGGAAATGCCAATAGCAAGGCTGGCACAGCTGGCAAGGGCCGTGGGTATCCACCTGATTATTGCAACGCAGAGGCCGAGCGTAAATATTATTACGGGCACTATCAAGGCCAACTTCCCGGCACGTATTGCTTTTAAAGTAAGCAGCAAGATAGACAGCCGCACTATTTTAGATACCGGCGGCGCAGAGCAGTTGATCGGCAAAGGGGATATGCTTATCAGCTACAATGGCGAGTTGGTGCGTTTGCAATGTGCGTTTGTGGATACGCCTGAAGTGGATAAAATAAACGAGTTCATTGGCAACCAGCGTGGCTATGCACAGGCATTTTTATTGCCGGAATACGTGGATGAAAAAGAAATGGAAAAAGGCGAATTCGACATTAATGATAAAGATCCCTTATTTGAAGATGCCGCAAGACTGATCGTTGCCAGCCAAAGCGGAAGCACTTCATTGCTGCAACGGAAAATGAAACTCGGCTACAACCGCGCCGGCCGCTTAATGGACCAGTTGGAATCTGCCGGTATTGTAGGCCCCAACCAGGGAAGTAAAGTAAGGGATGTATTAATAAAAACAGACGCGGAGCTGCAGCAATTTTTGAACAGTACTTTTTAGTGGAACTGTTTCTCGTTGCTTGTTTCTCGTTCTCTTACTATTTATGATCTCTGCAGAAATAGGAAAGACTTACAAATGAAAGTACTCAACGAGAAACGAATAACATTTAACGAGAAACCAGAAACGCTATTCTAACACCTTCTCCATCTGCATGCTCCTCGATCCCTTTACCAAAATAGTCGTATCGGTAAAGTGTTGTTCTTTCAACCACTGGCCTGCTTCGGAAGAGGTAGTAAAATAATTATACGGGTGTTCTATCTTATTAAAATCCCCTCCTACTAATGCCACTGCTTTCCAGTTATAGCCTGCAATCAACTTTACCAGTTCTTCATGCTCTTTAATGCTTTCAGCGCCCATTTCCATCATACCACCCAGCAGCAGCACTTTATCGCCGTTTATTTTTGAGATATTTTCAATGGCCGCTTTCATGCTGGTAGGGTTGGCATTGTAAGCGTCTAAAATAATTTTGTTACCGTTTTTCACTATCAGTTGCGAACGGCTGTTGGAGGGTGTATAATTCTCCAATGCCGCTTTTATTTTTTCATCGGGCACTTTAAAGTATTTGCCTACTGCTACGGCTACCAGTACATTCGGCAGGTTATAAGCACCGACAAGATTGGTTTTTATAGTATCAATGCCGGCACCCTTCAGCAACTGCACTTCCAGCATTTCTTTATTATAAATAGCAATGCCTTCCACATCAGCATCGGCAGTGCCGTAAGTTTGTACATGCTTTATACCTTTGCTCATCTCCAGCAGGTAATCATAATCCTTCATCAAAAAAACAGTTCCCCCATGCTCCCTGAGAAAGTCATACAGCTCGCCCTTGGCTTTTCTCACGCCTTCTATGCCACCAAAACCTTCCAGGTGTGCTTTGCCGCAATTGGTGATGATGCCATGTGTAGGCAGTGCATATTTGCAATAACCTTCAATTTCATGCCGGTGATTGGCACCCATTTCGATCACCGCCATTTCTGCATCCATGCCAACAGATAAAAGCGTAAGCGGTATGCCGATATGATTATTGAGATTACCCTTGGTAGTGTATGTTATATAAGTACTGTTCAGCACTTCATGCAGCAGTTCTTTCGTGGTGGTTTTCCCGTTGCTACCGGTAATGGCAATAAACGGGATATCAAATTGCTCCCGGTGATATTTTGCCAGTTCCTGTAATGTATACAACACATCTCCTGTTTGTATCACCCGCTTGTCAGAAAAACCCGCAGGCTCATCAGCCACCACATAAGCTGCCCCCGCATCCAGCGCCTGCTTTGCAAACAGGTTGCCATTAAAATTGGGGCCTTTTAACGCAAAGAAAATATCACCTTCCTTTAGTTTTCTTGTATCTGTTTGTATAGAAGGGTGCTGTAAAAAGATGTCGTATAAGTCGGGGATTTGCATATGCCAAAAATAAACTATTGACCCGACATATTTCACCGCAGAGAACAAGAGCAAATGGAGTTAACGCAGAGAAAACTCAGCGCAACCTCTGTTAACTCACTTCTCTGCGGTGAAAGAAAAAATAGAACCGGTCTGACCTTTGGTATCGACCGGCATTAAAAAAAACATGCTTTTTTATTCGTGCGCATTTGTGCAATTCGTGGCTAACAAAAAACCCCTTCGCTATGAAGGGGTTTCCTGTATCAGTTTTAAATTATTTCTTTTTCCTGTTTTGCTTACGCTTGCCGAAGATATTACCTTCCCTGAAGCCAGGGCCTTCAGGAGCGCCCATATAAGTTTGTGCACACCTGAAACCGATAGTGCTTGAAGACTGGTCTTCTTCCAGGAAACGGCGGGCGCCGGGAGAAAGCCAGTAAGCCCTGTCGTTCCAGCTGCCACCTTTAAATACTTTTGATTTATCGCTGATCAGAGTAGTTACGCCATATTCATAGAAAGCGCCGCTTGCAGAATCACCATCCAGGTGGTTGATTGCATAATTATGCTGGTAGTTACGGCGGTTCTTGGTTTCTTCATCGCTCACATCTGTTTTCTTCAGCTGGCCCATTGAATCCCTTTCATATTCACCACTGCTGTTCTTATAAAATTTCTGGAATTTGTTACCACGGAAGTAGTTGAAATCTTCACCATCAGAAGGTGTTAAAGGCCTGTAGGTATCCTGTACCCATTCTGATACGTTACCGCTCATGTTATATAAACCAAATGAGTTGGGATAAAATGCTTTTACATTACCGGGGATAGCGCTGCGGTCATTCAAGCCACCGGCAACACCCATGTTATCACCGGACCCACGTTTAAAGTTGGCGAGGAATTTACCCTGCCAACTGCTCCTGCGGTTGTCACGCAGCCCGTTTACATTGTTGCTCCATGCATATATCTGCTGGTTACTGATCAGTTCTTCACCAGATTTGCTTTCTTTCTTTCTTGGATTGGGGTTTTGGTCATACAGGCCATATGCTGCATATTCCCATTCTGCTTCTGTTGGCAGGCGGTAGCCCATGTTCAGGATACCATCTTCCATTTTTACTACAGATCTTGGTTTGCCGCTTACATCCAGGAATTCAGATTTTTTAGGCTTTGCCCTGCCCTGTATCAGTTCAGGGTTCATGATATAAGTTTCGGTATTGAATGATGCATCGGCACCTCCACCTTTCATTTCTTTCTTAGCAAAGTCTTTTTTCAGGTATCCTTTCTGCATCAGGTTCAGCTCATTCACCCTGTCTGTCCTCCACACGCAGAAGTCATGCGCCTGCAGCCAGGTAACGCCTACTACAGGATAGAAGTTATAAGCGGGATAACGGAAATAATACTCAACATAAGGCTCATTATAAGCCAGCTCTTCACGCCAGCAAAGCGTATCAGGCAAAGCCCTCCTCATGATGTTGGTATCACCGCTGAAAGTATTTTCAAGCCAGTAGATGTATTCACGGTAGTGAACGTTGGCTACTTCTGTTTCATCTATAAAGAAGGAAGGAACGGTCACACGGCGGGGAACATTGTTCCAGTCTCCCATTACATCCTCATCTTTGGCGCCCATTACAAAGGTGCCGCCCTGTACAAATACCAGCCCGGGACCAGCCTTGGGGTATTTCATTTTGTTCACATGGTAGTTACCCATGTTTTTGTCGTCATAATTCCAGCCGGTAACAGAAGACTTGCCGCCTTTGTTACTTTTACAGGACACTATTGCTCCGGCTACTGCCACTAAGAGCACCAGATTCTTCAGGGAAGTTACTTTTTGCATGTACGTTCGTTTTGCAACTGTTTTAACGAAAGGTTTTCTTTAATATTGTGTGGGGACACACGGTTGCGAATATAAATACTTTATGTGAGATAGCCTGAAATGCCGTGCATTTTTTAACAAATTACCTCTGCGGAAATCAAATTTTATTAAAAGCTATTTTTATACAATATGTGCTGCTATCCTCTTGCCGGAAAGCAATAAACAATAATGGAATCCCGTTAACAACAGGAAGAAGCAAGCCCCGGCTTGTTCATTTAAACAAAACCCTTATTTTTACACCTTAACCAAAAATCATAAAGGCTTATAGAGACGATGTCTACCTAACTAAGACAAAACCGAATGAAAAAAGTATCTTTTAAACTAACTGCCCTGGTGTTGATGTTGGCAAGTGTTGGCAATAATGCAAAAGCCCAGGTAGACCCCATTAATGTTGTAACTTCTGCCGTTCCCTTTTTAAGAATTTCACCGGATGCCCGTGGCGGCGGTATGGGTGATGTTGGCATTGCAACTTCCCCTGATGCTAATTCAGGTTTATGGAATTTGGCAAAAACACCTTTTAATACCAACCAGGGCGGCATTGGCCTTACTTACACCCCCTGGTTAAAAGACCTTGGCCTGAATGATGTGTACCTCATCAGCGGCACAGGATTTTATAAATTAGATGATGAGCAGGCTATTACCGGCTCTTTAAGATATTTCAGCCTCGGCAACATCCAGTTTACTGATTATTCAGGAGAATTAACCGGGGAATTCCGCCCCAGGGAATTTTCATTTGATGTAGGCTATTCAAGAAAACTATCCAATAACTTAGGTTTGGGTATCGCATTGCGCTATATCAATTCAAGCCTGGCAAAAGGCGATCCCAATAATAGTGGTACCAATTACAAGGCCGGCACCGCCATAGCAGGTGATATTACTTTATTTCATACCGGCATTAAAGCAGATGGTTCGGGGTGGAACTATGGTGTTACGCTTACCAACCTGGGTTCAAAGATTTCTTATACCAGCGATGCCAATCAAAAAGATTATATACCTGCCAACCTGGGCATCGGCGTTGCCTATAACAAAGCTGTGGACGAGGCCAATAAATTTACATTAGCTCTCGATATTCATAAATTATTAGTGCCAACACCTCCGGCATTAGGCGACAGCGCCGGACTGGCAAATTACCGTAACCAGGCCGTAGTGAGCAGTTGGTTCAAATCATTTGGTGATGCACCCGGTGGTTTTTCAGAAGAGCTGAAAGAATTTCAAATTTCTTTAGGTGGAGAATACTGGTATAATGACCAGTTTGCTTTCCGTGCAGGTTATTTTTATGAAAACCCGCAAAAAGGCAACAGGAAATATTTTACACTTGGCGCCGGTTTAAAGTATAATAATTTCGGGTTGAACTTTTCTTACCTGCTGCCTTCAGGCAACGGTGTAAACCGCAACCCATTGTCCAATACATTGCGCTTCGGCCTGTTCTTTGATTTTGACGGAAGCGGTTCAGGCAGCGGCGCCACTACTACACCAGCACCCACTAACTAATATCATTTTTTATATTGTAAAGCGCCTTCACCAGCAGGGCGCTTTTTTTATAGCTACATTTGCTGCAAATTTTTCAGCATGCATCTCCGGATAGGCTTTGGTATTGATTTTCATCAACTCGTTACAGACAGGGAATTTTGGCTGGGTGGGGTAAAAATTGAACATACAAAGGGTGCCCTTGGCCACAGCGATGCTGATGTATTGCTCCATGCAATATGCGATGCCATGCTGGGTGCTGCCTGCCTCGGCGATATAGGCGTTCATTTTCCCGATACCGATGCTTCACTCAAAAATATTGACAGCAAGATATTACTGGCAAAAAGTTTTGAGCTGGTAAAAAAAGAAGGCTATTCCATTATAAATATTGACAGCGCCCTTTGCCTGCAGGCACCTAAAATAAAAAGTTATGTGCCACAGATGCAGGCGGTAATTGCAGGCATTCTTTCTATTAATATAAATGCGGTGAGCATTAAAGCTACTACCACTGAAAAGATGGGCTTTGTAGGAAGAGAAGAGGGATTAGTGGCGTATGCTACTATTTTACTTCAAAAAGCCTAAGTACCTCATCCTCGTTCCCTCTCCTAAAGGAGAAGGAGATCCACCGCAAACAATCATCAGCAGTTGTAATTAAGCATTTCAAAAGTTATATCCGATTTCAACATAGAGCACTCCTGCCTGATATGGTAAAAGTGTTTCAAACCGTGAGAACTAAAAGCCTCCCCTGCGGGGAGGTTGGAGGGGGACTTTCATTACCTTTGCAGCCATGCAAAAAATCGCCATCAACATTGTAAACAATTCTTCCAATCCATTGCCCGCATATGCCACCGAAGGTTCAGCGGGAATGGATATAAGGGCCAGCCTGCAGGAGCCTGTTGTATTAAAACCTTTGGAAAGGGCATTGGTACCCACCGGCCTGTTTATCGAATTACCTGAAGGCTACGAAGCACAGATGAGGCCAAGAAGCGGGCTGGCCATTAACCACGGCATTACCTGCCTTAACAGCCCCGGCACCATTGACAGCGATTACAGGGGCGAATTGAAAGTGATATTGATAAATCTCGGCAGCGAACCCCATTCCATCAGCAACGGCGACCGTATTGCACAAATAATTTTTGCCAAAGCAGAAAAAGCAGCACTGAATTTGGTAGATAATCTTACAGTGACCATGAGAGGCGAAGGCGGGTTTGGCCATACCGGGAAACATTAAAAATTATTTTTTTATTAATGAGATACCTCATGAAAAAACAGCATTTCCTTTTTTTACTTGCTATACTGTCCCTGTTTTTTTTCAGCAGCTGCAAATCCACTAAAAAGATCCAGGCAGCCATCGCTAAAAAAGACAGCACCTCCGTACTGATAAAAGAAACTTCCAATGAAGATTCGCTGAACATCATTAAAACAGCAGTTGACGGCATTCATAAAAAACATACGGACTTTGCTACTTTTTCTGCCAAGATAAAAGTGGATTATGAAGACAGCAAGGGCAAGCAGCCGGGCATCACTGCATTTGTACGGATGATCAAGGACAGTGTGATATGGGTATCCGGCTATGCCACCCTGTTCAACATTGAAGCTTTCCGGCTGATGATTACAAAAGACAGCGTGTTTGTAATAGATAAAATAAACAAGGAAATACAGCTGCGGTCAATTGATTATTTACAGGAAGTGACCCAGATACCTTTTGATTTTGGTACGGTGCAGGACCTGCTGATAGGCAATCCCATTTTTTTTACAGACAGCGTGGTATCCTATAAGGAGACAGAAGCAAAAGTGCTTATCGCCACTATCGGCAGCACCTTTAAGCACCTGCTTACCCTGGATAAAGCAAGCAACAATATTGTGCACAGCAAGCTTGATGACCTCGACATCAGCCGGAACCGCACAGCAGATATTACCTACGATGAGTTTGAAAACCATAACGGCATTGTTTTTCCTACTAAAAGAGAAATAGTGGTATCGGAAAAAAACAAGCTGGATATCGAGCTTAAGTACAAGCAATATGATTTTGATAAAGAAATACAGGTAAATTTTAACATCCCGAAGAATTACAAACGCAGGTAAGTGTATATTTTTATATGCCTGTTCTGTTTGATAATCCTTTAATTTACGCCTGAAGAAAAAATTTTACCTTTTAAATTGTTACATGGTTATATTGCTGTATTGCTGATAAGCTCTTTATATTAAGAATGCCGGCAGCAATTCAACCATTTCAGCAGTTAAGCAATGTGTTTTTACTAATCCCATAAAAAACCTGGTGCATGAACAGGATTATTGCAACCATTATTTTTTTATTTACGGCCATAGCGGCAACAGCGCAGGTACCTGCCTCAAAAGAACAGCAGGACCTTGAGAAAGAACGCCAGCAACTGAAAAAAGAACTGGAACAGGCGCAGGCAATGCTGGATAAGAACCGTAAATCAACCAAAGAAAACCTGAGCATACTCAGCGGCATCAATCACAAGCTGCGGATACAGGAAAATATGGTGAACAACATCAACAGGGAAATAAACCTGATGGATAATAACATCTACAAGAGCCAGCGTGATATTAATAAGCTGCAGCTGCTGCTTGATACATTGAAACAGGAATATGCCAAAAGCATGGTGTATGCGTATAAAAACAGGAGCAACTCCGATTTTCTGAATTTTATTTTTTCCTCCTCCAGCTTTAATGATGCCATCAAGCGCATTAATTATTTAAAAAGCTACCGCAATTTCCGTGAGATGCAGGGTGATAATATTCTGCGTACACAGGCTTTGCTTAAAACAAGAATCGGTGAATTAAATGGCTCCAGGAAAAAGAAGAATGAAGTGCTGGTAGTGCAAAGCAAAGAAGCGGATGCATTGCAGGCGCAGCAGGAAGAAAAAAATAAAATTGTGGCGCAGCTAAAAGCACAGGGCAAAGAGCTGAATGCGCAGGTAGCTGCCAAAAAGAAGCAAATGACAAAGGTGAACAATGCCATTGCTGCTGCTATTAAACGGGCTATTAAGGAAGCGAATGACCTGGCTGCTGAAAAAGCCAGGGCTGCCAAAGCCGCAACACCCACTGCTAAATCAACCACTGCTGCTAAAAAAACAGAGGCGGCGGCAAAGCCACGGGAAAATGTACTGCTGGCTACAGAAGCAGATGTAACGCTTAACGCAAACTTTGAAAGGAATAAACGCAACCTTCCCTGGCCTGTCAACAGCGGATATTTATTGCTGCATTACGGGGAAAATAAGCTGGAAAGCGGCGTAGTTATAAATTCACAGGGCATTTCCATCGGCTGTGATATAGGCACGCCGGTAAAGGCAATTTTTGACGGCGAAGTATTACTGGTAAACAATTACGATGATGTGCAGATGGTAGTGATAAAACACGGCCGTTACTTTACAGGCTACAGCAATATCTCCGGCGTTTCTGTAGCCAAAGGGCAAAATGTAAAAGTGGGACAGGTGATCGGCAGGTCTGCTGCCAATCTTGACGGTGTGGGCGCTGTAGACCTGCAGATAAGCAACGACAAAGGCGAAATGAACCCCGAAGCCTGGCTTAAATTGCGTTAACCTTTACCAAACGGCGGTACAGGTTTTCATATACAGGCACGATATTGCCGATATCGAATTTTTGCGCCTGTGCCAGGGCGTTGGTTTTAAACTGCTGGTGGATGACCTGGTCTTTTAGAATTTCGAGCGCTTTATTGCACATATCATTTATATCTCCCACATTGCACATATAACCGGTCACGCCATTGATATTGATTTCCGGCAGGCCGCCTGCATTGGTGGATATCACAGGCACCTGCGCTGCCATTGCTTCCAGTGCAGATAATCCAAAGCTTTCATATTCGCTGGTAAGTAAAAATAAATCCGCCAGCGGCAATATATCTTCCATCTGCTCCTGCTTGCCCAGGAACCTGATGTTGGTAGAAGCCACGCAATCGCGGCAGAGCGATTCTGCATAAGGCCTTTCAGGGCCATCGCCAAGCAGTATTAATTTAGAAGGTATTTTTTCATTTACCAGCAAAAAAGTATTGATAACATCTTCCACCCTTTTCACTTTCCTGAAGTTGGAAGCATGCACCAGTATCTTTTCATTATTGGGTGCAATTAACTTCCTGAACGCATCCACCGGTTTTTTGTTGAAGCGTTTTACATCCACGAAATTGTGTATCACTTCAATCTCTTTGTCTATGTCAAAATTTTTATAGGTTTCTTCCCTCAGGTTATGCGATACGGCTGTAAGCACATCGCTTTCCATCATTGAAAAATTTACTACCGGTTTGTAGGTTTTGTCCCTTCCCACCAGCGTAATATCTGTGCCATGCAGCGTGGTGATGACCGGGATGTATTTTCCTTCTTTCAGTAATATCTGCTTTGCCATATATGCAGCCGATGCATGGGGAATGGCATAATGCACGTGCATCAGCTCCACATTATTATTGGCAATCACATCCACCATCGTGCTTGCCAGTGCTGTTTCGTAAGGAGGATAATCAAACAAAGGGTAAGTGGGTACTCTCACTTCGTGGTAAAAAATATTATTGTGAAAACCGCTGAGCCGCACGGGCTGCTGGTAAGTAATGAAATGAATGTTGTGGCCTTTATCGGCAAGGGCTTTGCCCAGTTCTGTTGCCAGAACGCCGCTGCCCCCGAAAGTGGGATAGCAAACAATAGCAATATTCATAAGTCTAAATGCCGGTGAAAATTCCGGAATTGCAATTTAGCAATTATAATTACCAGCAATGCTGCCGCTTATGTATTGGATTTATGAAATGGGGAATTTCAAATACCCAGCACTTCCTTCATGCTGAAGATACCTTTTTTGCCCGGTAAAAATTCGGCGGCAAGCACAGCGCCAGTGGCAAAGCCTTTGCGGCTATGGGCCGTATGGATAATTTCTATATCGTCAATTTCTGAACTATACTTAATGCTGTGCGTGCCGGGCGCAGGGTCAATGCGTTTGCTGATAATGGAAAGTTCGGAAGCATTGCTTTCAGGCTGGTTTACCCAGCTTTTTTTGCTGTGGATATTTGCCAGCACCTGCTCTGCCAATGTGATGGCCGTACCGCTGGGTGCATCTTTTTTTTGTGTATGGTGTATCTCTTCCATGCTCACATTATATTCGGCATGGTTACCCATCAGTTGCGCCAGATATTTATTCAGCTCAAAAAATAAATTTACGCCTACGCTGAAATTGCTTGCATATAAAAATGAACCGTTTGTTTCTTCACACAGTTGTTTCATTTTATCCCATTCATGGAGCCAGCCGGTGCTGCCGCAAACCAATGGCACCCCATATTGCAAACAACGGGTAATGTTTTGAACAGCGCTGTGCGGCCCCGTAAATTCAATGGCCACATCCGCCTTTTGCATATTTTCCCGGGTAAAATCCTGCAGGTTGTCAAAATCAATTTTTAATACAACAGAATGCCCGCGCTGTAAAGCAATTTCTTCAATAGCTTTTCCCATTTTGCCGTAACCGATCAATGCAATTTTCATGGCGAATAATTAATAGTTAAATCGTTAAATGGCTGAATTGTTATTGGCTTTTTTTGTTTGCAATGTTCATCAGCAATTTAACAATGTGACAATACAACAATTTTATTTATGTTTCCTGTCAAGGTTCAATACAAGGCTGATGCCCGAAGTATTTGCCATCGGGCTGTAGCCGGGTTTTATTTGCAGGCTCAGGTTATCATCCACATCAAATGCTTTTAAATGTGCGTCCACGGTGGCATCCACTACATTCAGTCCCCAAAAAAGAATAAAAAACAAAACCGAGTAATCTACATTCTGGCGAAAGCTGTTGCGGTAACTCCTGATAGATTCCGTGGAAAGGTTCCTGAAATCAGGATTGATCAATGCATCATTTGCATCGTTATCGTCCGTTCGGTAAATATAGGCCTGCTTCAGGTCACGGTAATATTTTACGTTGTAAAAATAAATACCACCTGTAACGCCCAAAGCACCCCACACCAACGGTAGTTTCCAGTATTTTTTATTGTATATCTGCCCCCATCCGGGGATAATGGCAGAGCGGATAGTGGCAGTATGCGGATTGAATATTTTTACCTGTTTTTTTGCAGTATCGGCTGCTGTATTTTTCACAACAGCACTGCCGGCTACCTGTGCACTCAATGTTGCTGTGAAGAAAAATGAAACTAATCCAACAAGCAGCAAAAATCTTTTCATCAACTAATATTTACATTCAGTTTATCCAGCAGCGTATTCAGTTCTTCCAGTGAATAATAGTCAAATGTTACAGAGCCCTGCCCGTTTTTATTGTGCACCAGCTTTACTTTGGTATTAAACTGCGAGGCTAAATTATCTTCTATCTTTTTAAAAGCCGGTGGCAACTGGGCTTTTACCACATTTTTAACGCTGTGGGTGCTGCCTGTATAAAGCCTGCGTACCAGTTCTTCTGTCTGCCTTACGGAAAGGCCATCTTTCTTTATCGCTGCAAAAACAAACAATTGCTTTTCCACCGCATCCACATTTATCAACGCCCTTGCATGGCCCATCGTTAATTGACCGGTTCTAACGGCCACCTGTATATCAGGAGGCAATTTTAATAAGCGGATATAGTTGGCTACCGTGCTGCGTTCTTTACCCATGCGTTCGGCCACCTGCTCCTGTGTATAATCCAGTTCATCCATCAGGCGCTTGTAGCTGAGGGCAATTTCTATGGCATTAAGATTTTCTCTTTGTAAATTTTCAAGCAATGCCAGCTCAAGCAATTCTGAATCATTGGCCTGGCGAACATATACCGGCACATCTTTCAGGCCTGCAATTTTTGCGGCACGAAAGCGGCGTTCGCCTGCAATCAGCCTGTATTTACCAGCAGCAGGCAACTTGCTTACCGTAAGCGGCTGTATCACATCATGCAGCTTTAACGAAGCAGCCAGTTCGCTCAATGCAATTTCATCAAAATCCCGGCGGGGTTGTTTGGGGTTTACTTCTATCTGGTCTAATGGAATACGGTTGACTGAAGTGGTTTTTTCCACTACCTCGTTCTTTAATGTTCCCGATGTGCTTTTTAAATCTGCATCAATATTCTGCAACAGGCTTCTGATGCCTTTACCGAGTGCGTCTTTTTTATTATTTGGAGCGGTCATATTTTCAATTTGAAGATTTGGGGATTTGCTGATTTGATGATTAGGGCATTTATTAAATGCAAAACTCATTACATAATTTTCAAATCATCAAATCTTCAAATCAATTCATCACTTTTTCTTCCTGCTTCATCTTCGTCATATTGTTCTTCTGCAAAATTTCCTTGGCAAGGTTAAGGTAATTTACAGCGCCCTTGCTGTCTGCATCATATAATATCACGGGCTTGCCAAAGCTGGGGGCTTCGCTTAATCTTGTATTGCGGTGTATCATGCTGCTGAATACAATTTCTTCAAAATGTCTCCTCACTTCGGCCACCACCTGGTTGCACAGCCGCAGGCGGCCATCATACATGGTCATTAAAATACCTTCTATCTGCAACTCAGGGTTCAGGCGGCTTTGCACGATTTTAATAGTGTTGAGCAATTTGCCCAAACCTTCCAGTGCAAAAAATTCAGTTTGCACCGGTATCACCACGCTGTTGGCCGCCACCAGCGCATTCACCGTTATCAGGCCCAGCGATGGAGAACAGTCAATAATGATGAAATCATAATCGGCTTCTACCGGTTCCAGTATCTTTTTTAATACCCCTTCCCTGTTGGGATAATTGATCATTTCAATTTCGGCGCCCACCAAATCTATGTGTGAAGGGATAAGGTCAAGATTGGGCACATCCGTTTTAAGCAGCACATCCTTTGCGCTGGTTTCATTTACCATACAGTCGTACAGGCTTTGGGTCACATTATGCAGGTCAAATCCCACGCCGGTGGTGCTGTTCGCCTGCGGGTCGGCATCCACCAGCAATGTTTTAAATTCCAGCACTGCCAGGCTTGCTGCCAGGTTAATAGCAGTTGTTGTTTTGCCCACGCCCCCTTTCTGGTTAGCTATTCCTATTATTCTTGCCATGTATAAAATGAAATTCTAAAACTACAGTTGCAAATCCATGTTAAATGCCGCCAAAGGTACTGTTTGCTATGCAATAACTGACAGCGTGGCAAATTTAACCATTCGGCATAATAATGGAACAATTGGCGCCGGCAGTTGTAATAAGATTTGATAAGGCCCTAAGTTTGGCTACAGATTAAAGAAAATGAGCACATACAGCATCATATCCGGCACCAACCGGGAAGGAAGCAATACCCTTAAAGTAGCAAAAGAATACCGGCAGTTTTTGAAAGAAAAAGGGATTGAAGCCAACCTGCTTTCACTGGAAAACCTGAACCTGCTGGAAAGAAACGGGGCTTTTGAAAAAATAGAAAACGAAATCATTATTCCTGCTGATAAATTTATTTTTATAGTGCCGGAATACAATGGCAGTTATCCCGGCGTATTAAAACTGCTTTTTGATACAGGCAAATCACACAATACATGGTGGCACAAACAAGCGCTGGTAACAGGTGTAAGCACGGGCAGGGGTGGCAACATACGGGGGATGGAGCATTTTTCCGGTGTGCTCAATTACCTTAAAATAACTGTGTACCCTAACCTGCTGCCGCTTTCATTAGTGGATACATTAATGGACGCAGAAGGGAAGTTTACGGATGCAAATACGATAGTAGCAATTAAAAATCAACTGGATGGATTTATCAAATGGCAATAAACAGGGAAAGCTATTAACATTTTTCCCTTCAACCGTTTTTCATTAAACATTTACCTTCACCCATCAAAAAAAATTACCAATGCGTACTCCCCTTGGCGCTGTTATATTCATTGCTGTTTTACTGCTGATAGATGCCTATGCTTTCCAGGCAGTGAGAAGTGTGAGCCTTACTGCTTCACACAAAACAAAAACCATCGTTAATATTGCGTACTGGTCGCTTACGGCGCTTACCATCATTGCATTTTTGGTATTGGTCATTAACCGGGTTGACTATTTTCCAAGAGTGGTGCGCAATTACATTTTTGCTATTGTAGTGGGCATTTTTTTGGCCAAATTGTGTGTTGTTTTTTTTACATTGATAGATGATATCCGCAGGCTTTTCCAGTGGATAGTGCTGAAAATAGCCTATAGTTCCAACCGGCTGGACACTGCGCAGACAGAGCCTATCAGCCGTTCTGTTTTTTTAAACTGGCTGGGCCTTGCGGCAGGCGGCACTTTATTTGGCAGCCTTATCCATGGATTCAGCAACAAATACAATTACCATGTAAACAGGCTGCAGGTTTCGTTTCCCAACCTCCCGGCGGGGTTTAAAGGGCTAAAAATTTTACAGATAAGCGATATCCACTCCGGCAGCTTTACCGATCCCAAAGCAGTTCATCATGGCATTGAAAAAATACTGAACGAAAAAGCAGACATCATTTTATTTACCGGCGACCTGGTAAACGATATGGCCAGCGAAATGGAAGATTATATTGAGATGTTCAGCAAGCTGGCAGCACCGATGGGCGTATATTCCACGCTGGGCAACCATGATTACGGCCCTTATATACGCTGGCCGCAAAATGGAATGAGCCAGGATGAAAACCTGGAATACCTGAAAAAAATACATGCAGCAATGGGCTGGCGCCTGCTGCTGAACGAGCATGTACCACTGGAACGAAACGGTGATAAAATTGCTTTAATAGGAATTGAAAACTGGAGCGCTAAAAAAACGTTTTCCCGCTATGGCCGGCTTGACCTCGCCCATAAAGGCACAGAAGCCTATCCGTTTAAAATTTTAATGAGCCACGACCCCAGCCATTGGGATGCACAGGTGCGGACAGGGTTCCCTGATATTGACCTTACACTTAGCGGCCACACGCATGGTATGCAGTTCGGCGTGGATATTCCCGGCTTTAAATGGAGCCCTGTGCAGTATATGTACAAGCAATGGGCAGGTTTGTACGAAAGCGAAAAGCAAAAGCTGTACGTAAACCGTGGCTTTGGGTTTATCGGCTATCCCGGAAGGGTTGGGATATTGCCTGAAATAACAGTAATTGAATTAGTCTAAATTTTTCCTGTGCTGGTTTGCGAACCCGTATTTATCGGGCCTGTAGCTTAAGACCATTCGGTGCATTTGCGAAACCCGATAGCTATCGGGTCGTGGCTAAGGTCAATTCAGCTTAAAAGGCACCGTCATTTCAAAAGCAGGGATAACAACGCTGAACAATTTTTTATTGTTCACATTTTCCATCTGGTAAGTGCCGTACATTTTTCCCATTTCTGTTTTCAGGTTGCACCCGCTGATGTATTGGTATTTAGTGCCGGGATTAATGATGGGCTGCACACCAATAACGCCTTCACCTTCCACCTCCCTCAAATTGGAAGTAGCATCAAAAATATACCAGTGGCGGCGGAGAAGCTTTACAGGGAAGGAATTATTGTTTTCAATGGTTATCCTGTAAGCAAACATAAATTCATTGTTTGCCGGGTTGCTGTAATCCGGTTGGTAAAAGGTTTCAACCGAAACTGTGACCCCCTCTGATATTTTTGAAACCATTGCCTGTAATTAAGTGCTGTAAATATAGCAAAAAGGGCGGGCTTTATTTTTCAAATAAGGAAAAAATGCTGCTCTGCAAGGGTAGCTGTATATAGAGGCGCAGGGTCGAAGAGAGTTTTTTAAATTTTCTTCGCAGCAGAAAAACCGTTTTTTTGTAACCATTGCAATACCTTATCCCTATTGTCTCCCTGGATAATTATTTCTCCTTCTTTTACAGAACCTCCGGTGCCACAAAAGGCTTTTAATTTTTTCCCCAGCTCTTCCATATCCTTTGTTGTGCCGGCAAAGCCTGTTACCAGGGTTACCGCTTTGCCCGCCCTTTGCTTTTTATCCAGCACAATCTTCAACCGTTGTGCTGCAGCAGGCAATGTTTCCTGCTCTTCAACAGCATCATCTTCCAGCTTTACATCCGGATCCGTGGAGTAAACCAGCCCGGCGAATGAATTTAATTTTTTCTTTTGCATGAGAACGGTTTTTATGTCAGATCAGCTTCGCTTTCAGGCTAAGGTCAAGGCTTCTTGCCTGGTGTATAATGCTGCCGCTTGATACAAAATCAACGCCGGTGGCAGCATAGGCTTCTATATTATCTAAATTAATGCCGCCGCTTGCTTCCGTTTGGTATTTACCATTGATGACCTTTAATGCTTCTGCTACCTGTTCCGGCGTAAAATTGTCCAGCATTACCACATCCACTTTGCCCGTGGTCATCACTTTTTTTACATCTTCAATATTCCTTGTCTCCACTTCAATCCTCAATCCCGGCTTTTTTGCTTGTACATAATTGTATGCTTTTTCTATCGCCTTTTCAATGCCGCCGCAATAATCAATATGATTGTCTTTCAGCATTATCATGTCGTACAATCCAAAACGGTGGTTAACGCCGCCGCCTATCCGCACAGCCTCTTTTTCCAGCACCCTGAAGTTAGGCGTGGTTTTTCTTGTATCCAGCAATTTTGTTTTGTACGGTTTCAGTTTTTCAGTGTATTGCCTGGTAAGCGTAGCGATGCCGCTCATGCGCTGCATACAGTTAAGCACCAGCCTTTCGCATTGCAGGATTGTATGCACTTTTGCCTGCACTTCAAAAGCGGTTTCACCATATTTCATTGCATCACCGTCTTTTTTACAGGCAGTAAAAACAATTCCGGGCTGCATGTATTGAAAAATTTTTTCGGCCACATTCACCCCGGCCAATACCCCGTCTTCTTTTATTTTCAATACCGCTTTGCCTTCTGCAGCAGGGTCAATGCTTGCCAGCGTAGAGTGGTCGCCATCGCCGATATCTTCTGCCAGTGCATTCTTAATAAGCTGCTTTAATTTTTCTTCGTATACCATTATTACAAAACTAAAAATAAAAATCCCCCGATATGATACCGGGGGATTAAAATATTTTATTCAAAGCTTACCTGCTTTCAAACCTCAGTTCCTGCAGCAGCTGCCCATCCTTTTTTTGTTTCATGTATACCGTGGTACGGAAAGGGCCGTTTTTAGTAACCAGCGTTCCGATGCAGTATTGCGAGCCTGCATTTTCCCCTTTATGTATCACTTCAAAACTTTTAACGGGGTTATTGGCAAAGAAATCTTTTAACACGATTTCTGCCTGGCTTTTGCTATAGCTGCCGCCTTTATCGGGCAGGGTTATTTCCACCGTGTTATCAAAAAATTTAGACACTGCTGCAGCATTGCCTGTTTTAATGGCTGCCACCACATCGTCTATGCTTTCAGCTGGCCTAAAGGAAGCTAAAAGCAATGCAGATAAGAATATTGCGAAGAATTGTTTCATTCCAGTATTGATTAGTTTTTACCAAACATTATTTTACTAAAAACGTGCCAGCAGGCCGCCTTATTATCTTTACAGGAGACTAATATAGTTAAAGATTGGGTTGCTTTCCTTAAAAAGTTCTAAATGAATTAGCTTTGCATTATGAGTAACAAAAAAGCGATTTTAATAATAATGGATGGCTGGGGCCTTGGGAAGGTAAAAAGCAGCGATGCAATCCAGCATGCCAATGTGCCCTTTGTAAGTTCCCTGTATAAAAAATATCCGAATACCACTTTGGTAACCTGCGGCGAAGATGTGGGCCTGCCTGAAGGACAAATGGGCAACAGTGAAGTGGGCCACCTGAACCTGGGCGCCGGGCGCATTGTGTACCAGGAGCTTCAGCGTATTAATGTGGCTATCCGCAGCGGTGAATTTCAAAAAAATGAAACCCTGCTGGCTGCGATCAGGTATGCAAAAGAAAATAATAAGAAGCTGCATCTGCTTGGCCTTGTGAGCAACGGCGGCGTGCATTCCCATACCAATCATTTAAAAGCAATATGTGATGTTTGCAAGGCAGAAGGATTAAGCAATGTTTTAATTCATGCCTTCACCGATGGCAGGGACACTGACCCCAAAAGCGGTCTTGGCTTTATAACCGACCTGCAGCAGCATTTGGATAAATCGGCCGGCGCCATTGCTTCCATTACAGGCCGTTATTATGCAATGGACAGGGACAAACGCTGGGAAAGGGTGAAACTGGCTTACGATGCTTTGGTAAATGGCACAGGCGAAAAAGCCACAGATTTATTGCAGGCCATCAAAAGCTCTTATGCCGGCAATGTTACAGATGAATTCATAAAGCCCATCATCAATGCCAATATCAGTGACGGAACTATTAAAGAAGGTGATGCCGTTATCTGCTTTAATTTCCGTACCGACAGGTGCAGGGAAATAACACAGGTACTAACGCAGACGGATATGCCGGATTTTGGAATGAAGACATTAAAGCTGCATTATGTTACCATGACCCAGTACGATCACAGCTTTAAAGACGTGAATATTATCTTTGGTAATGACGACCTGAAAAATACGCTGGGTGAGGTATTGCAGCAGAATGGCAGAACACAGATACGCATTGCAGAAACAGAAAAATACCCGCATGTATCATTCTTCTTCAGCGGCGGCAGGGAAGTACCATTTGAAGGCGAAAGAAGGATTATGATACCTTCTCCAAGGGTGGCCACATACGATCTGCAGCCTGAAATGAGCGCTTACGGAGTAACAGATGCCATTGTAAAAGAAATTGAAAATGATCCCGCTGATTTTATCTGCCTTAACTTTGCTAATGCAGATATGGTAGGCCATACCGGCGTATGGGAAGCTGTAATAAAAGCAGTAGAAACAGTGGACGCCTGCGTGGAAAAAGTAATAACTGCCGCCCTGAAGCAGGATTATATTATTTTCCTTACAGCAGACCATGGCAATGCAGATTATGAGATAAATGAAGACGGCACGCCCAATACAGCTCATACGCTGAACCTGGTGCCGCTGTTTGTAATAGACAATAGCTGGCATGGTGAAGTGTTGACGGGCAAGCTGGGTGACATTGCCCCGAGTATTTTGACTATGATGGGACTGCCTGTACCAAAAGAAATGACGGGAAATGTTTTAATAAAAAAATAATGCTACATTTAGGCATATTTAGTCCCTGGTAAATCTCATATCCATGATTAAAAGAATATTGTTGTTACTGCTGGCAGCATTAATATTCATCCAGTTTTTTCATCCTGAAAAAAATATTAATGAAAACCCGTCAGCAATGGATAAAGATATCAGCTCTGCGTCCTTTGTTCCCGATTCTATTTTCAAGATATTAGAAACCAGTTGCTACGACTGTCACAGCAACAATACCGAGTATCCCTGGTATGCAGAAGTGCAGCCGGTGGCCTGGTGGATGAACAATCATATCCGGGAAGGCAAAAGGGAAATTAATTTTGATGAATTTGCTTCTTATCGTCCCGGCAAGCAATACAGGAAACTCGATGAAATCATCAAACAGGTGCAGGAAGGGGAAATGCCCCTGAAATCCTACACGTTCATTCATAAATACGCCATCCTCAGCAGCCGGCAAAAGCAGGCAATTATTGCATGGGCCAATGCTGCAATGGACAGTATGAAGCTCAGATACCCGGCAGACAGTCTCCTGAAAAAAAAATAATACCTCCTGCCGCTACCATATTTTTTTACTGTGCAGCATAAAAGCTGCGGATTTTGCCCTATATTTAGGGTGTAAACCAAGCACAAACTATGACTGAAGAGCAAATGCTTACAGGCTGTCTTCAAAACGATGCCGCTTCGCAGGATGCATTATACTCAAGGTACAGCCCCCGCATGCTTGGCGTTTGCTACCGCTTTGCTAAAAACAGGGAAGATGCAGAAGATATGCTGCAGGAAGGGTTTATCAAAGTGTTTTCCCAGATACACCAATACCGGAATGAAGGTGCATTGGAGGGCTGGATACGGAAAATAATGGTGCACACCTGCATTAATTCACTGAAGAAAAACAAAAAGTTTTCAGACAGTGTTGATATTGCTTATGCAGGAAGCGTTGGCATAAGAGAAGAAGCTATTCCTGCCGTGATGCAGGCCAAAGAAGTGGTGGAGTGCATCCGTATGCTGCCGATGGGGTACCGTACAGTGCTGAACCTGTATGCCGTAGAAGGCTACTCCCATAAGGAAATAGGCCTGATGCTTGATATTGAAGAAAGTACCAGCCGGAGCCAGTACACCAGGGCTAAAACTATGCTGGAAGATATTTTGATAAGGAAAAAAATATTGCAGAAACCAAAAGAAAAAATTTCGAAGATTTCTGCAGCTATCTAATAGAAACCAAAACTAACATACCGGTAATTGAAGACGCTTGTGAAACATGGAAAACAGGAATAACATAGCCAGCTTTGAAAAATTTTTGAGGGATAAGACAGATGAGTTTAAAATGTACCCTTCCAAAAAAGTATGGTACAGCATTTATAACAATATGCATCCCGGCAACAAATGGCCATCTGTGACAATGTGCACTGTGTTGATTTGCTCATTGTTATTAATCGGCTATCTCAATACAGGGGTAAGCAAAGGGTATACACAGCAGCAGCAACTTGCTGCCGCAGCAAAAAACAATGTTGCTTTCAATCACACAAGCGTTGGTAATTCCCCTATTCTTTTCCCGGGAAATAATACTGCTGCAGGCAATTCATTTAATATGATAACCCCTGCAGGTAATAATAATACAACCACCGTTCAGGCGGTACAAAATACTACAGTTAATTACAACCAAAACGCCAGTAATCGTAAAGCAGGCAACACTATCTTGTCTTCCGGCAAACCCCGGTCAATAAATCAACATGCGGCTGTAGTAATAGCTGCTGCCCGGGAAGATGAATTAACTGCTGCATTGGCCGAAAGCAATCCCGATATTGCAGATGATAATGTGGCAGTGGTGGACAAACCATCCGCACGTGTAAAGCAAAATACGATAATACCAGCGAACATAAACAACGATGACCCAATCGCTTCAATTAGTGGGAGCAATAACAATATGACTATACCGCCTGCAGGTATAAACAGCGGAACCGCTAAGCAAAACAATGCAAGCAAGGTCAATACCAAAGGAGCCGCCCTTACTTTAGCAGAGAAAGAATGGATCGAAAATTTTGCATTCTATAATGCCCCGGTAAAAAAATGGAAAGGGAAGCTTGCGGCCCAGATGTATGCAACACCTTCGGTGGTATACAGAAGACTGTATAATAATGCTGCCGGCAGGGACATTGGCGGAAACGGCACAGGCAATTTCAATAATGCAAACGTGGAAAACGTAGTGGTGCAAAAACCTTCTTTTGGGATAGAAGCCGGTGTTGCCTTACAATATGATGTATTAAAAATACTGAAATTGAAAGCAGGGCTTCAATTAAATTATACCCGTTACAATGCACATGGGTTTGAAAACAATCACCCTGTTTCATCTTCTATTATAGTAAATTCTGAAAATGACAACTCTGCTTATGAAGTAAGCCGCGCCACACCCTATTCCAATACTTATGGCATCAATCCTGTAAAGCTGCACAATGAGACTTACCAGGTATCAATACCTGTTGGCGCAGATGTGCAATTGCTGTCTGTTGATAATGTTTCATGGTATGCCGGCGCCACTATACAACCTACATGGGTAGTATTTGGCAATTCCTATCTTATATCAGCCGACAGGCATAATTACGTGCACGACAATTCGATGCTTAACCATTTTAACCTGAATGCCGGGTTTGAAACTTATCTTTCGTTTAAAAAGAATGGTTATAGCTGGCAGATCGGCCCCCAGTTCCGTTCCCAGCTTTTTTCCACCAACAGCAAAGTATACTCCGTGGAAGAACGCCTGATGAATTTCGGGCTTAAAATCGGCATAACCAAAAAGCTGTAATCAAAACAATTTTTTCAAAAGGATTGCGTTTATATACGTGTTCCCCCATAAGGAACAAATAATCACAATTAAAGCCACTGCGCCGTACCAGCAGTGGTTTTTTGTTTTCCATGCGCATTCGGTTTAATTTTGCCGGATGAAAAAATGGCTCTTATTATTTTTTATCCCCGTTACTGCAATCCGCTGCTCTCATACGCAACAACAACCTTCATTGACAGAGGGTACTGCGAATGAAGATTCGGTAAAAACATCTTTTTTTCCCGTTACATCTTTTTTGCTGGGGCAAATGCTGCAGTTGGATTCGATGCAGGTAACTATTTTGCAAATTACAAGCAGTAACAATAAAGCAGATTCTGCATGGCTTCCGAAAGAAAAAATAAGGCCCCAATTGCAGCCGTTCGTTTCTGAATTAATTGACAAAGAAAACCTTGTTCCTTATTTTAAAGAATCCAGATTCAGCGATCAAACAACAGAGGCTATAACATTTACTTACGATCCTAAAACGGCTTTGCCCGGCAGCATAGCACTCCGCCATTGGGATGTGTACGTTGATCCTGAAAAGGGTACTATTAAAAGGGTGTATATCGTAAAGGAATTAAAAGGTGAAAACAGCAATATTACACAGCAGCTTACCTGGCAAACCGGCAAGTGGGCAAAAATTGTAGCGATTGACAACAAATCAGGCAGCGTACAGAGTGATATAAAATGGGTATGGAATTTTAATGAATAACAATCACTGTACCGGCAAACAGTAACAGGGTTAAACAGGCAGCGTAATGACACAAGAGAAGTTTTCTGCAATTGCTCCTACCATACCGGCATTGCCCGGTATTTATAAATACTACGGTACGGGAGGGGATTTGCTGTATGTAGGCAAAGCAAAAAACCTTCGCAAAAGGGTCAGCTCCTATTTTGTCAAAACACATACGAGTTATAAAACTGTTGAGTTAGTTAACCGCATACACAAAATTGAATTTACCATTGTAAACAACGAGCAGGATGCTTTTTTGCTGGAAAATTCACTGATAAAAAATTTTCAGCCGGTTTTCAATATTAACCTTAAAGATGATAAAAGCTATCCCTATATTGTCATCAAAAAAGAGCCATTCCCCCGTGTTTTTTTTACCAGGAGAAAAATCAATGACGGCTCAGAATACCTGGGGCCGTACACGTCATTAAGCAAAGCAAGGGAGCTGCTTGATTTTATTAAGCTCAACGTGCCCTTAAGAACCTGCAAGCTCAACCTTACACAAGGCAATATTGAAAAGAAAAAATTTAAGGTCTGCCTTGAGTATCATCTGGGCAATTGCAAAGGCCCCTGCGAAGGATTGCAAACAGCAGGAGATTATGCAGAAGGACTGGAAAGAGTAAAAAGCCTGCTGAAAGGCAACCTTTCCCCCGTGATACAGCATTTTAAAGAGCTGATGCAACAACAAGTGCAGCAACTGGAATTTGAAAAAGCGGCTCTTACCAAAAAAAAGTTAGATTACCTGCAGGAATACAAATCTAAACCCACTGTAGTGAATGAACGAACCGGCACGGTGGACGTATTCAGCATCCTGGAAGAGAATGATACGGCGTATGTGAACTACCTTGCTGTAAACAATGGCAGCATCATCCTTACCAAAACAATTACCCTTACTAAAAAACTGGATGAGCCTGCAGCAGAAGTGCTGAGCTTTGCTGCGGCACAACTGCGGGAAACATTCAACAGCGAATCAAAGGAAATAATTGTTCCTTTTCCAATTGAGATTGCAGAAGCTGATGTGCTCATCACCATACCTAAAGCCGGTGATAAAAAGAAACTGCTGGAACTCTCGGAAAAAAACGTTGATTATTTTAAAGAAGAACTGAAAAAGAAAAAGATGCTTTTGCTGGAAGGCAAAGCTGCCGAAGAAATAAACCAGGTGCTGGTGCAATTGCAGCATGATCTTCATTTATCATCAGTGCCAACACATATCGAGTGTTTTGACAACTCAAATTTCCAGGGAAGTTACCCTGTGTCTGCAATGGTTTGTTTTAAAAACGGGCTGCCCAGCAAAAATGATTACAGGAAGTTCAATGTAAAAACAGTTATCGGCCCCAATGATTTTGCCACTATGAAAGAAGTAGTGTACCGCCGCTACAAAAGGCTGACAGATGAAAAACAGGAACTGCCGCAACTGGTAATCATAGATGGCGGCAAAGGGCAGTTAAGTGCTGCTGTGGAAAGCATACAGGCGCTGGGCCTGGCAGGCAGGCTTACGCTGATTGGGCTTGCAAAAAATGAAGAAGAGATTTTTTTTCCGGGTGATACAGAATCTTTAAAGCTTCCCTGGGACAGTGAAAGCCTGAAACTGATACGAAGGATAAGGGATGAAGTGCACAGGTTTGGCATCAGCTTTCACCGCAACCAGCGCAGCAGGGGCAGCTTTAAAAACGAGCTGGAAGGCATACCAGGCATCGGTAAATCAACTATTGATATCCTGCTGAAAAAATTCAAATCAGTAAAAAAAATAAAAGATGCTCCGCCGGAATTACTGGCGGAAACAATTGGTGGCTCAAGGGCCGGCATCCTTACCGCACATTTCAATGCAACAAAGGCATAAAAAAGGGCCGGGATAAAAATCCAGCCCCGTTTTAAATCCAATATCCTATGAAAAACCGGGGCAAAGGTATATCTTGTTTTTATCGCAACAATACTACAAATGCGGTATTGTTTCAGTGCCGGTGATCGCAGAGGGTCCTGCTACCGCAATAAAAAACCCCGGAATAACCGGGGCTTCTTTCTATGAATTACATTAACTTAATAACTCCACAGATCCAGTTCATAATTAAATATCTTTTCTTTTATCCTTTCGCCTTCAAGCAATTGGAAAACGCCATTGTCTTTCATCCCCCCCATTTGCGCAATAGGAAGGTCAAATGGATTATCAATGGTGCTTTTAATAATACGCCCGCTGAACATACGGTTCTCAAATAATTCCTCCCAGGTCATTCTTGCACCAAAGTTTTTGCCATTATACACTTCATATTTGGCAAATGTCGGCCGGAGATCAGGGTAATACACCCAAAATAAAGGATAAGCCTGGTCGCCAATTTGAACGCCTGAAGATGTCATCATTTTTTTAACCGGGGCGATTCCCAATATTCTCCAAAATAACCTTGAAGCCTCTTTGTCAAAAATCACTTCTTCTTTAATCTGGAACTTATAGAACGAATCAAGGTTTACCTCGTTTTGTACCGTTTTTTGGCCAATTACATTGCCAAGAGAGTCATAAATATCTGTTGTGGTAGAACCGCCGGTTATAGCTTTTGAAACCTCGTCAAGCGTTAGCGGCGTTGTAAAACGATCATCAATATTACTGAATGCAGTTACTTCCCCGTCCTGTATTGCTTTAAGCAAAATAGAAATGAAACGCTGGTTACCATTATTTTCATCTGCAGAATAACGGAAAGGAAGGTTGATCTTCTCCCTCGCATCTATTTCTCTCCAAATTTTATGGCGGTATACAGCATCATCAACTCTTAAGTGCTCATAAGCCAGCGGGGTCCTGTCAAGGATATCCCTTCTGTCTACCGCTTCATCAGGGCGGAGGGATTTTTTAATTTTTGCAATGGGTAAACTGTCTGACTTTTTTACCGTATCCACAGCAGGTGCAGCTACAGCCGTAGCTACCGAATCCACTAATGCAGAAGGGCTCACGGTGGCTTTTGTTTTGCCTTTTGTGTTCTTTCTTACAGTAGTGTTACTGCGTTTTACAGAACTGCGTTTTTTCTTTTGAGCATCAGCAACGTTGGCTATACCTGTAAAAACAAGCGCCAAAAGCAATACCCTGATTACGTTCTTTTTCA
Organism: Bacteroidota bacterium; assembly: GCA_048498115.1. Taxonomy (GTDB): domain Bacteria; phylum Bacteroidota; class Bacteroidia; order Chitinophagales; family Chitinophagaceae; genus Ferruginibacter. The sequence goes on from JBEHYP010000003.1 coordinate 81,422, forward strand.
TAGATATCAATTAATTATTTCAACAAAAAGCCAGGGGCTTGTATTGTTCTTTTACTTCCATCAGGACCCACTACCTGTATTTGATCAAAAATTACAGATGAGCCCGGCTGGCATTTAGACATTTGAGCAATGCTTCCCAAATTGTTGCCGTTTAAAGTAACCGGCTGTGGAATAGGGAAGCCGGCACCTGTAAAATACAGGGTGGCGCCTACCACCTGGAAACGGGCATCAAAGTCAAAGTTTTCCAAATCTGCCCTGCAATATTGCTGTGCTTTAAACACCGCAGATTGAATAGCGCCGCCAGAGCTTGGCCCTACTTTAAATACAGGATCAGGTATTCTTTTTACGCGGAATTCAAATTGTGACGTTTTATTATCTGCAGTAACAGACAGCATTGCTTTGCCAATTTGAGTAGCTTTAACCACGAACTTACCATTGCTGCCAGAAAGTGTTGCTCCTGATCCTGCAATAGAAACATGTGTTTTATCCCAACCTGTGGGTGACCCTACAGTGATGGGGTTTTCAACACCGATATAAAATACATTCATCTTATCGGCAGATGCAGCTACACCGCCGGGAGTTCCTACGGTATATTCAATATCTTTTTCCAAATGATCAGGTGTACCGTCAGGTTTTGTAAAGTTGATGGTTACATGCACTTTTTGGTTACCTGAACCAGACACATTGAATTTCTTTTCGGCTACGCCATTTTCGTTTACCGGGATAGGTGTACCGCCAATAGAGATGGATGGTTTTGCCTGTGAGTTAAATGCGCCCACGCCTGCCTGAACCACCAGTTCCTGGCCGGGCATTAAATAAGTAGAGTTAGCATTTGCAATTGGCTGGAATTTATCAAATACCAATTTTACAGCGCCAATCTGGTTGTGACAATAAGTTACCACCTGGTTTTCGCTGTTTTTAATATCATTTTCAAATTTGCTCAGGATGGTTACTGCAGCTACAGTCGGCGTCATGTGGAAGTAATTGTATTCCCATGATTTTGACGAATCCCTTACTGATAAATCGATCGGTAGTTTAGATCCAAATTCTTTTTTAATATCAGGATCTATACTAAGGATACCATCTTTAAAAGCCTGCAGATCTTTCTGCAATTGGGCGCCTTTGCCGCTTTCAACAAAAAGACGGGTGGCAGCTTCCAGATCGTCTTCTTTATAAGTCATTATCCCTTTTTCCGGATTATAACCCGAAGCCCTTTGAAGGCTGTCTTTAAACCCTTCCAATTTATTGTACAAATCATCAGAGAGCTTTTTTGCCTGCTCAGCTTTTCCATTCCAGATAGTAGCTTTTTCCCTGTTAGCAGGGTCTTCCATTTTTGCTTTCAGTGATTCAAAAAGTGTTTTATTAGACGCATCAATGGAGGTGTTTGATTTATTCAAACTGGTATCCACCACTTTAAATGCGTTCAAAATTTCAGCCGATACGTTCAGGGCAAGAATAGCAGTCAACACCAGATACATGATGTTGATCATCTTTTGCCGGGGCTCTTTAGGTAAAGCCATAATCTTTTCTTTTTATGGTATTTTTAATTTTTGTTTGGAATATTTACTTCTGCCGCCACAAGTTTACTCAATGCACATTTCCGGTGCAAGTTTCAGCCTGTTAATAATAATTGAATATTATTTAGTGCCGCCCTGCATTGCGCTCAGCATATTGCCGTATACTGAATTCAATTTGCCAAGGTTGGTAGCCAACGCACCAATTTGCTCTTTAGCTTTATTCGCATCATCCACGCTGCTCATCATAGCCTGGCTGGCTTCAGCCAGTTTACCATAAAAATTGTTCAAAGATTTCAAGTGGTTGTTGCTTTCTTTCAATTCCAGCTCATAAATAGTATTTAATGAACCCAGGTTTTTAGTCAATACCTGTACCTGTTCGTGGAAGCCTTTTGCACTTTCAGATGCATTATTGAATGAAGCCATTGTGCTGGCGCTGTTGGTAAATGCTGTAGCCATTGTACCGATTGCGGCAGTAGCTTCTTTTGTTTTAGCACCAAAATCACCTGTTGATTTTACTACCTCACTAACGTCTGATAAGCCGTTTACAGTAGTGCCTAATTTTTGAAAGCCTTCGCCCAGTTTTTTAAGGTTTACAGGGGTTATATCCGCTTCCTGTATCATTTTATCCAAAGATTTTAAAGCCGGGTTGCCTGCAGGTACTGCAGCAGCAGGGGCATGGTCTTCATCGTGAGATTTTGGCTTAACCCATTCAATAATAGCATACACGGCAAAAATCGCGGTCTCTGTCCACATACCTATTGTAAGCATGCTGTTTGCATAAGACTGGTGGGTAATTTTAGCCCATGCAGCGAAAATGATTACAGCAGCACCGGCGCTTACTAATACATCAATCAGAGTCAGGAAGGTTCTTTTTTTAGCAGCCATGATTTTTTTAATTTTTTAATGGTTTGGTTTGGAGATTATTTAAAATTTAAGTTTACGCAACAATTTAGTAACCTTTATGGCTATTCAGTTACTGCCATAAAGGTTATTCTCTAACAAGTTAGTTTAAGCAATAAAAACACGTTTGATTATTATTTGCCGCCACGTTGTTTAAATGAAGCAGGTAAATCAATCACACAACGGAAACCGATGTAAGATTTTGATGTATCCTGGTATTCGTAATTACGTGTGCTGGTTTGCAGGAAATAACCTACATCTTTCCAGCTTCCGCCACGGATAACTTTCCTTTTCATGCGTGGAGGATCTGAATCTTTGGCATTCCAGCGAATGTCAGGATTCATATCGTGCTGGAAACTGTAACCGCCTTCGTAATATAATGAGGAAGTCCATTCACTCACATTGCCGGCCATATTGTACAGGCCAAAGTCGTTAGGCCAGTAAGCATCAGCCCTTACTGTATAAAAACCGCCGTCTTCAGGATAGTTGCCACGGCCAGGTTTGAAGTTTGCCAGCAAACAACCTTTTTTGTTCCTTAAATAAGGGCCGCCCCAGGGATAGGGTGATTGTGAACGGCCACCACGGGCTGCATATTCCCATTGGGCTTCGGTGGGCAACCTGAAATCAGATTCTGTAGCTTTGTTTTTGCTCTCAAGGAAAGAATTCATGTAAATAGTACGCCACTCACAGAAGGCAGTAGCCTGTTTCCAGTTTACGCCTACTACAGGATAGTTTCCAAAAGCAGGGTGGCCGTAATATTTTTTAGACATAGGCTCGTTGTAAGCATAAGAGAAATCCCTTATCCAGGACAAAGTATCCGGATAAATAGGAACGTCTTTCTTTACAATGAATTTAGAACGCTGCACAGTAGCATTTTCTCTTTTGGCAGCTTCTTTATAGTCGAAGGTTTCTGAATGATAAACCAGTTTGCTGGGGTCTATTTCTTTTTTGTTGAAGATGCGGTTATCAGGAGTGAAGATCATCGCATCAATTTTCTCAAGAGTAGCTTTATCGCCCCATTTAATAGTAGAAGCTTTTTTCCAGTCAATATATTCATTACCATCTTTACCCTGTTTGATATACCCCATCTGCTTTGCAGCAATGGAATCCCTCACCCAACTGGTAAACTGGCGGTATTCATTGTTGGTAATTTCCGTAGCATCCATCCAGAAGCCGCTGATAGAAACCTGCTTGTTACGTGCAGTGTAAGCATAGTTAACATCTTCATCGCTTGGGCCCATGTGAAAGGTACCTGATGGGATATACACCATACCTAATGGCCTCGTCATACCCGGTTTAGTACCCGGCGCTACGCCATGCAATTGCCCGTCATTCGGCAATTGGCTTCCCTTGTTGTTCTTGCTGCAACCAGTCAACGATGCAATAGCTAACCCAGCTACAAAAATGCTTAACGTGTTTTTCATTGTTTTTAACTTTGAGGGTATTGGCAAATGTAATGATTATTTTGATTTGTGCACACAATGTGCATTTTTATGAAATAAATTTTTCCGAAAAATAAACAAAACATCTCAACCAAAACGCAAGCCAAACAAAAATATTGTGTTAACAATCTTTGTTTTACCTTTTTCCCATAGCCTCAAAGAAAAGTTCAATATCATAAAAAGGCTTTTCACACATGTAATTTTTACACATATAAATTCTTGTACCGGTTGTTACCTCTTTTCCATTCAAAAGCGGGTAAGCGGATGTTGCTTGCATTGCTGCCATAATTACCCGGGCAGGTGTATAATGAGTGGATACTATTAAACCTGCCCAGGGCATTGCATCCTGCCCCACTACTGCTATTTCGTCCAGTCCTTTTATTTTTTGGAGCAACAGCCCGGCCCATGCCGCAAAGGAGGCAGGATATTTTTCCACCGCACCGGCAATTGACATCATCATATCATCTGACCGCTTACGCCATGTGCTGTTATCATATATAACAGAAAGCCTGTATAGATTAAAAGCCATTACAGCATTAGCAGAAGGCGTGGCGCCGTCATAAATTTCTTTTTTTCTTACAATAACATCATCCTGCGCCTGGTGAGTGTAATGAAAAAATAAATTACCGTTATCACTGAAATGTTCAATGGCATACTCCGATAATTCTTTAGCCTTGTCAAGGTATCCCGTATCAAACGTAAGTTCATACAATGCAAGGCAGGCATCTGCCAGGTATGCATGGTCATCTAAAAAGGCAGGGTACTTAGCTTTCCCGTCTTTCCAGGTATGTGCCAAAGGCAATGACATGCCAAGTTGCTCAATAAGAAAATTATAATTATTTACAGCCAGCGTTTTCCAGCTTTCCTTCCTTAATACAGCGGCAGCCTGCGCCACAGCCTTCAGCATAAGGGCATTCCATCCCAATATTATTTTATCATCCAGCCCCGAGTGTACCCTTTTATTTCTTTCTGCTCTCAATTTAAGCAGGCAATCATTTATCAGTCCCGTAAATTCAGCCGTGGTTATTTGCCTGCCCTGCACAAAAACTTCCACAGGCTGTAAAATGCGGAGGATATTTTTCCTCTCCCAGTTGCCGTTTTCCGTCACATCAAAAAAATCACAGAAAATAGCAGCATCTTTCTCCAGTATTCTTTCAATTTCAGCTTTATCCCAAACATAAAATTTTCCTTCCTCCCCTTCACTGTCTGCATCAAGGGCCGAATAAAAGCCTCCCTGGGGGTGCATCATTTCCCCGGTTATAAAATCAATTGTTTTGGAAACAGCAACGGCATACTTATCCTGTTTTGTAATTTGAAAAGCATCACACAATACCATTATCAAAAGCGCATTATCATACAGCATCTTTTCAAAATGCGGCGCCAGCCATTCTATATCGGTGCTGTACCTTGCCAGCCCGCCACCCACATGATCATATATACCGCCTTGCAGCATTTTATCAATTGAAAGAAGCGCATGCTGCAAAGCCTGCTCATCTTTTGTATAATGATAATACTGCAAAAGATACTGGATGCAAAATACCTGCGGAAACTTTGGCGCCCGGCCAAATCCTCCCCATACAGTGTCAGCAGACTGCATGATGGTTACAAAAACCTGCCGGCATTTATCAAAAGCATTTTCGTTTTCAAAACCAGTTTCAATTGTATTTACGGGAAGAGAGAAATTGCCTGCTTTAGCAATGTATGCTGTGAGGTTTTCCGCCTGCGCTTCTATTTCTTCCCTCCTTTCTTTCCATGCCGCTGCTATGGCTGTCAGTACTTCTGTCCACGATGTCCTGTTGAATGCCCGCTGCGGGGGAAAATAAGTGCCCCCGTAAAATGGCTTTGTATCCGGCGTAAGAAAAACGTTTAAAGGCCAGCCTCCGCTGCCCGTCATTGCCTGAACGGCATCCATGTATATGTGATCCAGATCCGGCCTTTCTTCCCTGTCTATTTTAATGTTGATAAAATGCTCATTCATTAAAACGGCGGTTTCTTCATCTTCAAAACTTTCTTTTTCCATTACATGGCACCAATGGCAGGCAGAGTAACCAATGCTTACAAGAATGACCTTGTTTTCCTTCCTGGCTTTTTCCAGTGCTTCCTTTCCCCATGGATACCAGTTTACAGGGTTGTGTGCGTGCTGCAGCAGGTAAGGGCTGGTTTCCCTGATCAGGTTATTTGTATACTGGCGGGGCATATCAAGAATTTTTTTATGAAAAACAACTAATGCACATTTTTTAAAGGTATGTCAATAACATTATCAATACGCCCTCAAAAAAAGTTTATCTTACTACAAATACATATGCATTTTACATTCCAAAATGCGGAGTTGTTCCCGGCAATAGAGGATTTTTATTTAAGGGAGATGCAACCAAATTTTTTTTAATGGTTCATGCATTTCATTGGGGATTTGAAGTAATTTCAATATTGATATCTTAATACAAAAACCACATACATGCGTAAATCAACTCTGCTAAAACAACTTTTAATTATCCCTTTTTTATTTACCGGGATCCTTGCCCAAGGTCAAATCCTGGCTGAAAGTTTTAATTCTTCCGGCCCCTTCCCCACAGGATGGCAGAATGCCCATACTGCAGGAGGTGACCCTTCTGCAATGTGGCAGCAAGCGGGAATTGATACATACGGCGGGAGTGATATTTTTGATGAGGACTTCCTGGTAGCTCCACACTCCGGCGAAGGAATGGCCGAATTCAGGTCGTATGATTTTGAAGTAGATAATGAAGCCATACTTGTATCGCCATCATTAAACCTGTCGAGCGCCGACCCACAGGTAGTTAATTTCTGGATGCACCGGGATGACGGGATGACGGGCGTTTTGGATTGGGTATCTGTATATGTAAATACTTCCCCGGAGCTGGCAGGAGCTACATTCCTGGGAAAAATCAACAGGAATATAAGTGAAATGCCCGTGGAAAATGGCGCC